>NZ_JAOPXQ010000186.1 GCF_025965075.1 Aeromicrobium sp. | reverse complement strand
GACCGGCCTGGATGTCGCGGCCGGCCTTGTACGCGGTGTTCCCGTCGCGCGACCAGACCCCTGCACCCAGCCCGTACAAGGTGTCGTTGGCGATGTCGATCGCGTCGGCGTAGTCGTCGAAGCCGGTGACCGACACGACCGGGCCGAAGATCTCCTCCTGGAAGATTCGCATCTTGTTGTGTCCCTGGAAGATCGTCGGAGCGACGTAGTAGCCGCCCGACAGGTCACCACCGAGGTCGACGCGCTCGCCGCCGGTGATGACCTTGGCGCCCTCCTGCACCCCGATCTCGAAGTAGGACAGGATCTTCTCGAGCTGGTCGTTGCTCGCCTGGGCGCCGAGCATGGTGTCGGTGTCGAGCGGGTTGGCCTGGACGATCGCCTTGACGCGCTGTGTCGCGTCGGGCAGGAACTGCTCGAGGATCGAGTTCTGGATCAGGCCGCGGCTGGGGCACGTGCAGACCTCGCCCTGGTTGAGCGCGAACATCGCGAAGCCCTCGAGCGCCTTGTCGTAGAACGCGTCGTCCTTGCTCGCGACGTCCTCGAAGAAGATGTTCGGGCTCTTGCCACCGAGCTCGAGCGTCGCCGGGATCAGGTTCTGGCTCGCGTACTGCGCGATCAGGCGGCCCGTCGTCGTCTCGCCGGTGAAGGCGATCTTGCGGATCCGGCTGCTCGAGGCGAGCGGTGCGCCGGCCTCGACGCCGAAACCGTTGACGATGTTGAGGACACCGGCCGGCAGCAGGTCACCGATCAGGTCGATCAGCAGCATGATCGATGCCGGGGTCTGCTCGGCGGGCTTGAGCACCACGGCGTTGCCGGCCGCGAGCGCCGGGGCGAGCTTCCACGTCGCCATCAGCAGCGGGAAGTTCCACGGGATGATCTGACCGACGACACCGAGCGGCTCGTGGAAGTGGTACGCCACGGTCTGCTCGTCGAGCTGCGACAGCGAGCCCTCCTGGGCGCGGATCGCGCCGGCGAAGTAGCGGAAGTGGTCGACCACGAGGGGCAGGTCGGCCGCCATGCACTCGCGGACCGGCTTGCCGTTGTCCCACGTCTCGCCGACGGCGAGCATCTCGAGGTTCTGCTCGATGCGGTCGGCGATCTGGTTGAGGATGTTGGCCCGCTCGGCCACCGACGTCTTGCCCCAGGCGGGCGCGGCGGCGTGGGCGGCGTCCAGCGCGGCCTCGATGTCCTCGGCAGTGCCGCGGGCGATCTCGCAGAACACCTTGCCGTTGACCGGGGAGATGTTCTCGAAGTACTGGCCCTTGACCGGGGCGACGTACTCGCCGCCGATCCAGTGGTCGTAGCGGTTCTGGTAGGAGACAACGCTTCCGTCGGTTCCTGGCTGGGCGTACACAGTCATGGGTGGTGCTCCTTGCGGCTCGGGGATGGTGTGACGGTAGTCACAGCCGCGTTGCAACCCGGTTGCATGACTGTTGCGGGGCGGTCGCCTCAGCCCAGCTCGCGGTCGAGCCGGGCCACGTGGCCCTCGACCTGCGCGTGGCGGGGCGACCCCGGCGGCAGGATCGCGAGGACCCGCTCCCAGACCTCGAAGTCATCCCGGCCGTGGCTCGTGTCGGCGAACGACAGCAGCGCATCGGCGTCGTCGGACGCCAGCAGGTAGGACCGGACGTGCATGTGGAGCTCGTCGCGCAGCTGCTCGATCGCGGGGGCGGTCGAGGACGGCAGGACGGGCCCGCGATAACGCCCCACCGCGCGGCGCAGGAGGCCCGCCTCGAGGTCGGCGCGCACGCCGGCGATGTCGGTGTCGACCGGGGACGTGACCCGGTAGGGCCGTGAGGCGAGCTCGATGGGGCCCAGCGAGCCGCGCAGCCGGGAGAGCTCGGCCCGCACCGTGACCTGGGCCTGCTCGTCCTCGCTGAGCGCGACGCCGAGCTCGGCGGTCGTCAGGCCGTCGGCCGACTCCGTCAGGAGCAGGAGGATCTCGCTGTGCCGCAGGCTGAGCCGGGTCGTGGTGGTGCCGTGGCGCAGGGTCGCGCCGTGCCCGCCCAGCACCTCGAGCGACGGCCGGGTCCACCCGCTGACCGAGACGTGCGGCCCCCGGCGCGGGCTGAGCCGCTCGATCCGGAGCTCGGCCTCGACCGCCGCGACGGTTGCCCGGACCAGGGTGAGGCTCTGCGGTGTCGCGACCTCGTCGCCGCCGGTCAGGTCCAGGACGCCCAGGATCGCACCGGTGTCGGGATCGTGGATCGGCGCCGCGGAACAGCTCCACGGCGTGACCTGGCGCGCGAGGTGCTCGGCCCCGAAGATCTGCACCGGCCGGTCGAGCGCGAGGGCCGTCCCCGGCGCGTTGGTGCCGGCGCTGGCCTCGCTCCAGTCGGCGCCGGGCAGGAAGTGCATGCCCTCGGCCCGCGCCCGCAGCGAGGCGTTGCCCTCGACCCACAGGAGCTGCCCGGCCGCGTCGCTGACCGCGACGAGCAGGCCCGCGTCCGCGGCACCCTCGACCAGCAAGCGGCGGATGACCGGCATGCCGGCGGCGAGGGGGTGGGAGTCGCGGATGTCGGACAGCGTGTCGTCGTCGAGCCGGATCGCCGCGAGCGCCTGCTCGGGATCGAGGCCACCCTCGACGCTGCGCCGCCACGACTCGAGCACGAGCCGCCGCAGGGACGGATCGCCGCGTCCCGTCGACACGAATGCGTCGTGCGCGAGATTGAGGTACCTCGACAGTGCGGCCGGATCGGCTCCCGGGGGCATCGCGAGATCGTTGCTACGACCCATGGGCCGAGTGTACGTGGCGATGTGATGCCCGTCACTCCGGCACTTTTCGGGTGTCGACGGGACCGTCAGGGCACGTCGCCGTGGCTCCATGTGGCGTCCTCGCGGACGACCCGCGCCGGCGTCCCCACCGACACCGTGAACGGCGGCACCTTCTGCCCCCGGACCAGGCTGCGCATCCCCACGACGGAGCCCTCGCCGATCTCGACGTGCCCGGTCACGACGACGTCCCGCCCCAGCCACACGTGCCGGCCGAGGCGGATGTGCGCACCGAACGGGTTGATCCGCTCCCCCGTGCGACGGTCCTCCAGCCGGTGCATGTCGTCGGTCGCCAGGTAGACGCCAGCCGCCCACAGCTGGTCCGACTCCGCCACGATGCTCCCGCCGTTGCGGGCGTCGACGACGGCGCTGCGGGTCGCGACGAGGGGGCCGTGCAGCACGATCCGGCTGTCCGCGCCGCAGTAGAGCTCGCCCGCGGTCAGGACGCAGCTGCGGTCCAGGAAGACCGTCGCCGAGTCACCGCCGACCAGCAGGGACGACAGCCACTCCATCGGCCCGCCGACGACGATCAGGACGTCGCGGACCGGGATCAGGGCGAGCGAGGCCATGACGTGGTCCGGCAGCCAGGCCCGGTCGCCGAGGTAGAGCGCGTTGCCGCCGTCGTGCCACCAGTCGGGCATCGCGTCGGTGACGAGGGTCCAGGTCGCCCGGTCGAGCGAGGACGCCTCGACCCCCGCCGCGCGCAGGCGGTCGTGGTGCGCGGTGGTCATCGAGGTCGGGTCAGGCACCGTCACATCATGGCGGTGCACCCGGGCGGGTGTCCCGGGGACCCGCCGGGTGCCATGTCAGGCGTCGCGCCGGACGAACAGGACGTACGAGGCCGCGAGCAGGGCCGCGACGAAGACCGCCATGACGATGCCACCGCCGACCGGCCCGAACGGGGTGTAGCCGAGGAACGACAGCAGGTCGTCGAGCGAGGCGCGGGTGTAGAGCTTGCCGCCGGCGTCGTACGGCAGGAACTTCAGGATCTGGATGAACCCGCCGTCCTCCCCCGGCTCGTCCGACGCGCCCTTGATCGCGATGACGATGGCCCGGACGATCGACTCCAGGACCGACGGGACCAGCAGGAGGAGCGCCACCGCGGCGGTCTGGTTGCGGGTGATCGCGGCGAACGCCAGCCCCGACAGGGCGAACAGCACCGTGAAGACGACGGTTCCGAGCCCCAGGTCGACGAGCGCCTCGAGGGTCGGCAGGTCGAGCCCGAACGCCACGATGCTGAGCAGCGCGACCAGGATGCACACCAGCGCCGCCAGCGCGGACACCACGGTGGTCGCTACGACCTTGGCCGCGAGCACGTGCGTCCGGCGTGGGATCGCGGTGAGCGTCGCGCGGATCATCCCGTGGCGGTACTCATGGCCCATCGAGAACACGCCGAACAGGCCGATGATGTACGCGATGAACAACGGCGCGAACCCGCTCGACGCCCCGATCGTCGCGATGATCTCGAACGTGTTGTCGCCCCCGGTGAACGAGTCGGAGGACGAGATCGACGCGGCCAGCACGATCGACATGACGAGCTGGAAGACGATGGCCGAGCCGATCAGCCAGTACGTCGAGCGGATCGTGCGGAGGCGGAGGTACTCGTAGCGGAGGGCGTCGATCATGACTCGCCACCCCCGCGGAACTCCTCGGCGAGCCCCGTCGCCTCGAGGAACGCCTCCTCCAGCGTCGCCTGCCGTGTGACGAGCTGGTGCAGGCGGGCGCCGGCGGCGTGCGCCTCGTCGCCGATCTGCTCGGCGCTGAGGCCGCGGGCCACCAGGACGTCGCCCTCGCTCGTCAGCTCGGCGCCGAGCGACGTCAGTCGGGGCGCGAGCACCGCGGCGTCGGGGCTGCGGACCTCGACCGCGCCCAGGCTGCTGCGGGAGATGAACTCGGACACCGGCCCGTTGGCCAGCATGCGGCCCCGCCCGATCACGACGAGCTGATCGGCCAGCACCGCCATCTCCTGCAGCAGGTGGCTCGAGACGAACACCGCGCGGCCCTCGCCGGCCAGGTGCTTGAGCAGGTCACGCAGCCAGTGGATGCCCTGCGGGTCGAGCCCGTTGCTGGGCTCGTCGAGGATCAGCGTGTGCGGGTCGCCCAGCAGCGCCGCCGCGAGGCCCAGCCGCTGGCCCATGCCGAGGCTGAACTTGCCGGGCTTGCCCTTCGCGACGGTGCTGAGACCGACCAGCCCCATGACCTCGTCGACCCGGCTGTCGGGGATCCGGTTGGACGCCGCGAGCATCCGCAGGTGGTTGCGCGCGCGTCGGGTGGGGTGGAACGGCTTGGCCTCCAGCAGCGCGCCGACGTGCCGCATGGGGTGCTCGAGGTCGCCGAACCGCCGCCCGTCGAACGTCGTCGAGCCGTCGCCGTTGTCCAACCCGAGCATGAGTCGCATCGTCGTGGACTTGCCGGAGCCGTTGGGTCCCAGGAATCCCGTCACGCTGCCCGGCCGCACGACGAACGACAGGTCGTCGACCGCCCGTTTGGCCCCGTACGTCTTGCCGAGTCCCCGCGCCTCGATGAGAGCCATGTACACAGCCTGTCACGCGAGGAGGGCCTACCGTGGCAATCATGACTGAGAGCAGCGAGTCCTACCGCCCGATCGAGGAGGGCGTCGCGACCGATCTGCGCGGCGAGATGACGTACGCGAGCTATCTACAGCTGCCGACGCTGCTGTCGGCGCAGCAGCCCGTGTCGGACCACCACGACGAGATGCTGTTCATCATCCAGCACCAGGTCACCGAGCTGTGGCTCAAGCAGCTGATCCACGAGCTGCGGTCGGCGATGAGCCTGATCGCGGGCGATGACCTCTCGCCGACGCTCAAGCGGCTGGCGCGGGTCAAGGCGATCCA
>NZ_JAOPXQ010000128.1 GCF_025965075.1 Aeromicrobium sp. | reverse complement strand
CTTGGTCTCGTGGCCGGCCTTGCCGAGCTCGGCGGCCGTGACGGTCTGGCCCTCCGCGAGGTTGGGCAGCTTGGTCTGCTGGTCGTCACCCTCGGCGTCGGAGTCGTCGTGCGACTCGACGTACGCCGTGAGGAAGCCGTAGAACGTGATCGTGCGGCCCGAGCTGGAGAACAGCACGTCCTCGCCGGTCGTGGCCGTCGCGCCGATGCGGATCGACACCGAGTTGCCCTTGGCGTCACTCATCTGGGAGGCGATGGTGCGCTTCCAGATCAGCTCGTACAGACGACGCTCGTCGCCGCTCAGCCCGGTCTTGTCGGGGGTCGTGAACTTCTCGCCGGCCGGGCGGATCGCCTCGTGGGCCTCCTGCGCGTTCTTGACCTTGCTGGCGTAGACGCGCGGCTTGTCGGGCAGGTACGCCGCGCCGTACAGCTCGGTGACCTGCGAGCGGGCCGCGGTGAGCGCGGTCTGCGACAGGGTCGTGGAGTCGGTACGCATGTAGGTGATGTGGCCGGCCTCGTAGAGGCGCTGGGCGACCTGCATCGTGCGGGCCGCGCCGAAGCCGAACTTGCGCGAGGCCTCCTGCTGCAGCGTCGTGGTGCGGAACGGTGCGTAGGGGCGACGCGTGTAGGGCTTCTCCTCGACCGAGCGGACGGTGAACGGCTGCTCCGCCAGCGCGTCGGCGAGCGCGCCGGCCTGGGCCTCGTCGAGGTGGACGACCTTGTCGGAGGTCAGCCCGCCCTGGTTGTCGAAGTTGCTGCCGGACGCGATGCGCTTGGCGTCCACGCTGAACAGCTTGGCCGGGAACTGGCGCGGGTCGAAGCCCTCGCCGGCGTCGAACGTCGCCTCGAGGTCCCAGTAGGACGCGATGCGGAACGCCATCCGCTCACGCTCCCGCTCGACCACGAGCCGGGTCGCGACGGACTGCACGCGGCCGGCGGACAGGCCGGACATGACCTTCTTCCACAGCACCGGGCTGACCTCGTAGCCGTACAGGCGGTCGAGGATGCGGCGGGCCTCCTGCGCGTCGACGAGGTCCATGTCGATGTCGCGGGGGTGCGCGATGGCGTACTGGATCGCGTCCTTCGTGATCTCGTTGAAGACGATCCGCTTGACCGGCACCTTGGGCTTGAGCTCGTCGAACAGGTGCCACGCGATGGCCTCGCCCTCGCGGTCCTCATCCGTCGCCAGGACGAGCTCGTCGGCGTCCTTGAGCAGCTTCTTGAGCTTGGTCATCTGCGACTTCTTGTCGGCCGAGACGACGTAGATCGGCTCGAAGTCCGCGTCGACGTTGACCCCGAGCCGGGCCCAGGACTCGCCCTTGAACGCTGCCGGCACCTCGTCGGCGCCGCGGGGGAGGTCGCGGATGTGGCCGACCGAGGAGTCCACGACATAGCCGTCCCCGAGGTAGCCCGCGATGCTGCGGACCTTGTTGGGTGACTCGACGATGACGAGGCTGGTCACGGAAACTCCTGAGGTGGGCGGACGGGGCATACGCTAACGCGTGCTGTCAAGGAGCACTGTCACCGAGGGGGTGCGGGACGGTGAAATACTGTCCCGTGGCATTTTCCGGATACGCGCAGCTGTGGGCGGACCGCTCCGTCCGAACCCTGTTCGTCGCGGCGTTCTTCGCCCGCATCCCGGCGATGGCCGCGCCGCTGGTCTTCACGCTGTACGTCGTGGGTGAGCTCGACGGCACCTACACCCAGGCCGGTGTGCTCGCGGCGACCACGACGCTGGGCATCGCGATCGGTGCGCCGTGGCGTGGCCGGGCGATCGACCGCATCGGGTTGCGCCGGGCCGTGCTGCCATCGATCGTCGCGGTCGTCGTGCTGTATCCCGTGGCGACGGTCGTGGACTACGTCTGGCTGATCCCGATCTCGTTCCTCATGGGGGTCTTCCTGATCCCCATCTTCTCGATCGTGCGGCTGGCGCTGACCGTCATGGTCGAGGAGGACCAGCGGCGCACCGCGTTCTCCGCCGACAGCGTGCTGGCCGAGGGCAGCTTCATCATCGGCCCCGCGGTCGGCGCGCTGATCGTCACACAGGCCGGCGGCGGTCCGGCGCTGATCACGATCGGCGTGTGCGAGGCGCTCGCCGGCGCGCTGTTCCTGTGGCTCGACCCGCCGACCCGCTCGGCGCCGAAGCCGCGCGGGGACGGTGCCGAGGAGCCGGTCGACTCGGGCCGGTGGGTCTCGGTCCCGGTCGTGTTCCTCTTCCTCATCTCCGCCGGGACCATGGTGGCACTGATCGGCACGGACCTCGGGATCGTCGCGCAGCTCCGCGAGCTCGACGCGGTCGGGTCGGTCGGCATCACGTACGGCCTGTGGGGCCTGTCGTCCCTGCTCGGCGGGCTGATCTACGGCGCGCTCAACACCTCGATCCGGCCGACGTACCTCCTGCTCGCGCTCGGGCTGACCACGATCCCGGTGGGGCTCGGCGGGGAGGTCTGGTCGCTGTCGCTGTGGGTCATCCCGACCGGCTTCCTGTGTGCCCCGACCATGACCGCGGCGGGCGAGTGGATCGCCAAGCTCGTGCCGGAGCACCGGCGGGGCGAGGCGATGGGCTGGCAGGGCACGGCGTTCACCCTCGGTGGGGCGGCGAGCTCGCCGATCATCGGCGCCGCGATCGACGGGGTCGGTGCGTGGGGCGCGTTCGTCGTCGGCGGCTCGGTCGCGACGCTGATCGCGTGCGTCGCGCTGTTCGGCCAGATGATCCCCCGGTGGCGGCCGTCGCCGGAGCTGGCGACGATCGACGGGAGGCCACGATGACGGTGCGCGAGGCGACCGAGGCGGACCTGCCGGGGCTGCTGGCGATCCACAACGAGGCGGTCCGCACGACGACCGCGATCTGGGACGAGTCCGAGGTCGACCTGGACGATCGGCGGGCCTGGCTGCTCGAGCGGCAGGCGGCCGGGTTCCCGGTCCTGGTCGCGGAGGTCGACGGCGTCGTGGCGGGCTACTCGTCGTACGGGCCGTGGCGTCCCAAGTCCGGCTACCGGCACACGGTCGAGAACTCGCTGTACGTCCTGGCGTCCCACCACGGCCACGGGCTGGCGTCGGCGCTGTTCGACCGGCTCATCGCGCACGCCCGGGACGCGGGGTTCCACCGGATGATGGCGATGATCGAGTCGTCCAACACCGTCTCGGTCGACCTGCACCGTCGCCGCGGCTTCCGGGTCGTCGGTCAGATGGACCAGGTCGGCACGAAGTTCGGCCACTGGCTCGACCTCACCGTGATGCAGCTCGACCTCACCCCCATCCGCTGAGGAGTGGGTTCCGCCCGCTGACGAGGGGGTTGCGCCCCCTGACGAGGGGGTTCCGCCCCCTGACGAGGGGGTTGCGCCCCCTGACGAGGGGGTTGCGCCCGAACACTCCTGTCCGCAACCCACGCGTCAGCGGGCGCAAACCACGCGTCAGCGGTTGAAGAGGCTGCCGAGGCTCTTGGCGGCGGACTTCA
Organism: Aeromicrobium sp.; assembly: GCF_025965075.1. GTDB lineage: Bacteria > Actinomycetota > Actinomycetes > Propionibacteriales > Nocardioidaceae > Aeromicrobium. The sequence continues at coordinate 10,975 of NZ_JAOPXQ010000128.1, read as the reverse complement.
GCGTCCGTCCACCCGGCAGGCCGGGGACCTGGTCGATGATCGGGGTCAGGGCAAGAAGCCCACCGAGGTGCTTGATCTTGAGGTGCCGCAGCGTCACGAGCCGCACCGGGTCGGCGCGACCGGCCGAGGCCTCCAGCAGGTCCTGGGCGCTGCCCGAGACGCGCGGTCCGTGCGGGTCCCCGTCGATACGGTCGGTGGACCAGCGACCGTCGGCGTGTGCCGTGAACGTCCACGGCGCCTCCTTGGCGTTGATCCCGATCGTCGCGTCGATGCCCTCGCGGGCGGCGAGGCACCCCGTCGAGTCGGTCAGCGCCGCGACCCCGTGCCGCAGCAGGACCGACGGGCAGGTGCCGTCGACAGCGTCGGCGATGTCGAGGGCGTGGACCGCGAGCTCGTAGCAACCCGCGTGCACCACGGTGAGCAACGGCATCGGGCCCAGCACGCTCGAGACCGGGTCGCCGCCGCGCTCGCGCGCCTCCTCGGACTTGAGCAGCTCGGCCACGTCGGCGCGTGACGCGGCGAGGGCCTCCCGCACGGCGGCGTCGTCGGCATCCCCGTGGGCGGCGACGACCCCCCGGTTGAAAGCGTCGGGGTCCAGCGCCGTGTCGGCGTCCCCCGACCGCAGGCTCGCCAGCACCGAGGTCAGCGCCGACTCGCCGTCCCACGTGCCGAGGTGGACCGCGATGTCGCGGACGGTCCAGCCCTTGAGCCGGGTCGAGGCGGACAGGTCCGCGGCGTCGACGAGACCCAGGAACGCGTCCCAGCTCTCCAGCACCACGCCCGCGAGGTCGTAGTCGTCATGGTCGATGAGTCCCTGCTGCGGAGAGGCCATGACTCGAGCATCCCCTGCCGGTGGTGCCGCCGCACGTGGGACGCGGCAGGTCACACCATCAGCCGGCGAGTCGGTGCCTGCCCTCAGCGCGTCGGGTCCGTCCGACGAAGACCAGTCCCCCGCCGACCAGAACCATCGCCAGGCCCAGGTGGAACAGCTGCGGCAGGCCCTCGGGTGCGCCCGTGTCGGGCAGGTCCTTGCCGGTGACGACGTCCGTCCCGTCGGTCCCCGCAGCACCATCCGCGTTGCCGTCGGCAGCGGCGTCCGCGTCGGCATCCGCGCCGGCGTCGGCGTCCGCTCCGGCGTCCGTGCCGCCGTTGCCGGTGCCGTCGGCATCCGCATCCGCATCAGCATCTGCACCGGCACCGGCGTCCGCATCGCTGTCGGAGTCACCATCGGCCCCGCCGTCCGCGTCGGCGTCGGCATCCGTGTCACCGTCGCCGTCCGGCGGGGCCACGCTGCAGCTCCGAGTGGTGAAACGGTTCTTCGCCAGCGTCACGGCCGTGCCCGCGAGCACCCGCCCCTGCACCGTCGTGTCGGCACCCACCGTCACGGCGGCGGCGGCCATGACCGTGCCGGTGAACGCTGAGGAGGCGCCGATCGACGCGGCGCTCCCGACCTTCCAGAACACGTTGCACGCCCGCGCGCCGTTGATGAGCCGCACCGTCGTCGACGCCCCGATGTTGAGGGCCGAGCCGATCTGGAAGATGAAGACCGCGTTGGGATCGTCCTGCCCGTCCAGCGTCAGGATCCCGTTGGCGCTGACATCGAGCGCCGCGTCGGCGGCGTAGACGCCGGACGTGAACGTCTGGCCGGCCTGGTCACCGGAGATCTTGGCCGTGAAGGTCCGGTTCATGGCGTCGGTGTACGCCGCCAAGGCATCCGCCCGCGCCAGTGCCGCCGGCGTGTCGCCGATGTGGGTGCTGCCCCTGGTCACGCCGGGCGGAAATCCGTCGACCGCGGTGCCGGGGCTGACCCCGAGGTCCCCGCCGAGGACCGTCTCGAGCGTGTTGGTGATCGCAGAGCCACCGAGCACCGAGTAGGTCGCCGCGGTGCCGAGGCCCACCGGCCGGGGCGGGTCAACCGCGTTGGCCGCGGGCGCGAGCCACACCGACGTGGCGATGAGCACCGACCCGGCGGCCAGCACGAGGGCGGGTCCGCGGGACGTCACGGCGCGGGTGGACGAGGACAGGAGACGGGTCATCGGGGCCTTCGGCCGGGCCAGCGCCGCGTCCTGGTGAAGCAACCTCGGACGTGGGAGTGGGCGCGCGGTGATTACGGTGCTTGGATGGGAAACCGTGCCGTCGATGGTCAGTCGTCGAGCACAGCAGTGCTGTGGAACACATCGAACCCTAGGCGACAACTCCCGTTTACACCTCGCTGAACCACCGGGCGGGACCGGTTCAGCTCAGGAAACCGTCCTCGACGAGCTCCCGCACCGACGGGGCGTAGATCCGGCGCAGCTCGTGGGCGTCGCGGTCCAGCAGCGACCCGAGGGCGTCCAGGATCTGGCCGGAGGTCAGGTCACCGTCGCTCGCGCCGACCAGGCCGGCCTCGACCGTGTCGACCTGCCGGGCGCGGCGCACACCCTGCTGCAGCCGGACCACGATCGTCTCCGGGTGCTCGGCCCCGACGGGTCCACGCGTCTCCTCGACCAGGTCGGGCGCCTGCCGGAACGCCTGGTCCAGCAGCGCGCCGTCGTCCAGCGTGCGCAGCAGGTCGGTGCGCCGCCCCCAGTCCGCGATCGCCGGACCCACGGGCGGCGCGATCTCCCCGGCCCACTCCTCGATCCGGTGCACGGGGGTCGCCGACGTCTTGCGTAGGCTCAGCCAGCCGAAGCCGATCGCCTCGATCCGCTCCTCGGCGAACCAGTCGAGCCAGGCGTCGTACCGCTGCACGTAGTCCGGCGCCGTCGCGAGTCCCGCGTCGGCCAGCCACATCTCGACGTACGCCGCAGGGTCGACGAGCTCACGCTGCAGGATCCACGCGTCGACCGGGCGGCCGCCGAGCCACTCGCCGACCTGGTCCTGCCAGTCGGTGCCGGCGCGATGCGCCCAGTTGGCCAGGATCTGGCACCAGCCTCCGTCGGAGAGATGGGAGTCGGCGTTCTCCACCAGGTGCCGGACGACGCTGTCGCCGGGCATCCCGGAGTCGCGGTAGACCAGCACCTCGCTGCCGGGGGGCGAGATGACGAACGGCGGATTGGTCGCGATGAGGTCGAACGTCTCGCCGGCGACGGGATCGAACAGGCTGCCGTCGCGCACCTCGACGTCGAGGTCGTTGAGCCGGGCCGTCAGGGAGGCCATCGCCAGCGCACGCGGGTTGACGTCGGTCGCGACGACCTCGCGGGCGTGCTGGGCCAGGTGCAGCGCCTGGACCCCGCAGCCCGTGCCGATGTCGAGGGCCCGGTCGACCGGCGTGCGCACCGTGAGCTGGGCCAGCGACGACGAGGCCTCGCTGATCCCCAGGACGTGCTCGGGATCCATGGCCCGCACCGACTGCCCTGCCGAGTCGAGCCCCGGGGTCGGGTCGCACACGATCCACCAGTCGTGGGACTCGTCGCCGTACGGCCGGAGGTCCACCAGCGCGCGCACCTCGCCGCCCGAGGCGGCGAGCATCCCGGCCGCGACCAACGGCTCGACCAGACCGGGCAGGGCCGTGTCGGCAGCGGCCCGGTCGACCGGGACCTGGAGGGCGAACAGGCGGACCAGCGTCGCCAGCGGGCTGCCGCCCCGGGTCGCCCGCAGCGCCGGGACGGTCTGGTTGCGGCCGAGCGCGCGGTGGGCGTCGTCGCCCAGCAGGGCGTACACGTCGTCGACCGTGAAGGCCGCGCGGGTCAGGGCAGAGCGAAGGGCGGGGACGAACTCGTCGGGAAGCACGCCCCCACCCTTCCAGAGGCGCAAACCCGTCCGCGAGTGGCGCAGATCTGGACGACACGCCGTCCCATTTTCTTCGATCTGCGCCACTCGCATTTGGTCAGGCGGGGATGCCTACCGGGGGCTCCTGGGCGCCGTTGCGCGGCGGCTCCTGGGTGTCCAGCGCGATCGGGCGACGCTTGGAGGCGTACACCGCACCCGCGATGACGGCGACCGCGACGCCGGCGACGACGTAGCGCAGCGTGTCGTTGGCATCGTTGCCGTACGTCAGCTTGATGACCAGCGGGACGATCAGCAGCGACACCAGGTTCATGACCTTGAGCAGCGGGTTGATCGCCGGTCCGGCGGTGTCCTTGAACGGGTCACCCACGGTGTCGCCGATGATCGTGGCCTCGTGCGCCGGCGATCCCTTGCCGCCGTGGTTGCCGTCCTCGACGAGCTTCTTGGCGTTGTCCCACGCACCACCGGAGTTGGCGAGGAACACCGCCATCAGCGTGCCGGTCGCGATCGCGCCGGCGAGGTAGGCGCCGAGCGGTCCCACGCCGAGGCCGAAGCCCACCGCGATCGGGGCGAAGATCGCCAGGATGCCGGGCGTCGCGAGCTCACGCAGCGAGTCACGCGTGCAGATGTCGACGACCTTGCCGTACTCCGGACGTCCGGTCCCCTCCATGATGCCGGGGATCTCGCGGAACTGACGGCGGACCTCGTAGACGACGGCGCCGGCGGCGCGGCCGACGGCATTGATCGCCAGGCCGGAGAACAGGAACACGACGGCCGAGCCGATGATCAGGCCGACCAGCAGGCTCGGGTCGCCGACGTTGAGCACGCCGCGCAGCGAGTCGACCTCACCGGAGGTGATGTCCTTGGCGAACGCCTCGAAGTCCTTGATGCCCGCCGCGTTGGTGACGTCGAACGAGCGCAGGACCTTGGAGAACTCCTCCTTGATGCCATCGGCGAACGAGCCGAACAGCGCGGTCGCCGCGAGGACGGCCGTCGCGATCGCGATGCCCTTCGTGATGGCCTTGGTGGTGTTGCCGACCGCGTCGAGCTCGGTGAGGATCTGCGCACCCTGCTCGTCGACGTCGCCCGACATCTCGGCGATGCCCTGGGCGTTGTCGCTGACGGGCCCGAAGGTGTCCATCGCGACGATGACGCCGACCGTGGTCAGCAGGCCACAGCCCGCGAGGGCGACCGCGAACAGCGACAGGATGATCGAGCCGCTGCCCAGCAGGAACGCCCCGAACACCGCGGCGCTGATCACGAGCGCGGTGTAGACCGCCGACTCGAAGCCGACCGACAGGCCGGACAGGATGACGGTGGCCGCGCCGGTCAGCGAGGTCTTGCCGACGTCCTTGACCGGACGGGTCTCGGTGCCGGTGAAGTAGCCCGTCAGCGCCAGGATCACGGCGGCCAGCACGATGCCGATCAGGACCGCGATGATCGCGATGAGGCGCGGGTTGCCGTCCAGGTCGGCCGAGCTCTCGTTGCCGAAGAACTGCGTCACGAGCTGGTTGGACTCCGTCGAGCTGGCGAAGCCCATCGAGGCGTCGCTGAACTTGGTCGGCAGCAGCAGGAACGCGGCGCCGACCGACGCGAGCGCCGAGATGAGCGCCGAGAGGTAGAACGAGCGGTTGATCGTCGTGAGCCCGCCCTCGCCGGCCCGCGGGCGGGTCAGGTAGACGCCGATGATCGCCGTGACGGCGCCGATTGCCGGGATCACGAGCGGGAAGACCAGGCCCAGCGCGCCGAACGCGACCGAGCCGAGGATCAGCGCGGCGACCAGGGTCACGGCGTACGACTCGAACAGGTCGGCCGCCATGCCGGCGCAGTCGCCGACGTTGTCGCCCACGTTGTCCGCGATCGTCGCGGCGTTGCGCGGGTCGTCCTCGGGGATGTTCTGCTCGACCTTGCCGACCAGGTCGGCGCCGACGTCCGCGGCCTTCGTGAAGATGCCGCCACCGACTCGCATGAACATCGCCAGCAGCGCGGCGCCGAAGCCGAAGCCCTCGAGCACCGCGGGGGCGTCCCCGCCGTAGATCAGGACGACGGCGGAGGCGCCGACGAGGCCCAGGCCCACCGTCAGCATGCCGACCGTGCCGCCGGTGCGGAACGCGATCTTCATCGCGACCTCGCGGCCCTCGTTCTGCGCCGCGGCGGCGACCCGGATGTTGGCGCGCGTCGCGAGCCACATGCCGAGGTAGCCGATCGTGGCCGAGAACCCGGCGCCCAGCGCGAAGAACACCGAGCGGCCGATCCGGATCTCGGACGAGCCGGGGAGCACGAACAGCAGGGCGAACGCCAGCACGGCGAAGACGGCCAGGGTCTTGAACATGCGCCCGAGGTACGCCTGGGCGCCCTCCTGGACGGCTTGTCCGATCTCCTGCATCTTGGCGGTGCCTTCGGATGCCTTGAGTACTTCAGCGCGGAACACCGCGGCCATGATCAGCGCGATGACTCCGACCGCCGCGACGCCATACACCACGTAGGTGTTGTCGTTCGAGAGGTCGAGGTCTCCGGCTGCCGCAACAAGAGTCGCGTTCGCCATGAAAAATCCTCCAGAGATAAGGCAAGGACGAGCAGCGACCTGGCGGGCAGACCGCGTGACGCAGGTTACATGGCGAACCCAGCGTTGCGTGTGACCGGGATCACGACTGGCTCGAGCGCGCCTCGTCGATCGAGCCGTGCAGGCCGAAGACCTTGTCGAGTCCCGTGATCTGGAAGATCTTGAGGATGCGCTCCTGCGTGCACACGATGTCGAGCGATCCCCCGTCGGCTCGGACCCGCTTGAGGGCACCGACCAGGACGCCGAGACCCGTCGAGTCCAGGAAGTCGACCTTCTGCACGTCGATGATCAACCGGGTGTGACCCGCGTCGATCGCCGCCACGATGGCCTCGCGGAGTCGCGGCGCTGTGTAGACGTCGATCTCCCCACCGACCTCGACGATCTCGAAATCGCCGTCCGTCCGGGACGTGACTGCCAGCTCCATGGGACTCCTTCGCTCGCCAGCATTCAATCACGATCCCGGTCCCCCTGCCCGTGGCGAACCGCCGCGCAGGACCCCGGCTGGGCGGGCTCTGGGAGACTCGGGGGGTGGACCCCGCCGACCTCGTGCAGCGCTACGGCGAGCGGGTCACGCACGTCGAGCGGGTCCCGGCGCGCGAGGCGGTCGTCGAGCCGTGGCCCGACTGGATCCACCCGGCGGTCCGCGACATGTACGCCGCAGAGGGCATCGACACGCTGTGGGGCCACCAGGCCGAGGCGCTGCACCACGTGCACGCCGGCCGGCACACCGTCATCTCGACCGGGACCGCCTCGGGCAAGTCCCTCGTGTTCCAGGCGCCGGCGCTGACCGGGCTGGCAGGTGGCCGGTCGGGCAGCTCGCTGCACGGCAACCGGATGCCCACGGTCCTCTACCTCGCCCCGACCAAGGCACTGGCCGCCGACCAGCTGCGCCGGCTGGCGGGAGCCGCGGCGTTCGCCCGACCGGCCACGGTCGACGGCGACAACTCCCGCGAGGAGCGCGCGTGGGCCCGCGACCACGCGAACTACCTGCTCACCAACCCCGACACGCTGCACCACTCGATCCTTCCGGCGCACGCGCGCTGGGCCCGGGCGCTCGGCGGCCTCACGCACGTCGTGGTCGACGAGTGCCACCACTACCGCGGGGTCTTCGGCGCCCACGTCGCCCACGTCCTGCGCCGGCTGCGCCGGATCTGCGCCCATTACGGCGCCGACCCGACATTCGTCCTGTCGTCAGCCACGGTGTCGGAGCCCGAGGTGTTCGCGGCCCGGCTGACGGGGCTCGAGGTCGTGCCGGTCACCGAGGACTCCTCGCCCCACGCCGCCCGGACCATCGCCCTGTGGGAGCCCCCGCTCATGCCCGGCACCGACCCGAGCGGCAACCCCACCGCCGGCCCGGTCCGCCGCTCGGCCACGACGGAGGCCGGTGAGCTGCTGACCGACCTGGTGATCGGCCGGGTGCGCACACTGGCGTTCGTACGCTCCCGCCGCGGCGCCGAGTCGGTCGCGTCGACCGCCCAGCGCCGGCTCGGCGAGATCGATCCCGAGCTAGTCGGCCGGGTCGCGACGTATCGCGGCGGCTACCTCCCCGAGGAGCGCCGCGAGCTCGAGCGCCGGCTGCGCAGCGGCGACCTGCTCGGGCTGGCGAGCACCAACGCCCTGGAGCTGGGCATCGACATCGCCGGGCTGGACGCCGTCATCACGGTCGGGTTCCCCGGCACCCGGGCGGCGCTGCAGCAGCAGTTCGGGCGCGCCGGCCGCTCGGGGCGCAGCTCGATCGGGATCCTCGTCGCCCGCGACGACCCGCTCGACACGTTCCTGGTCCACCACCCCGAGGCGCTGCTCGGCGCACCGGTCGAGGCGTCGGTCTTCGACCCCGACAACCCGTACGTCCTGGGGCCGCACCTGGCCGCCGCGGCGCAGGAGATCCCGCTCACCGAGGCCGACTTCGCGGTGTTCGGCCCGCGCAGCGCCGAGGGTGTCGCGGCGCTGGAGGACGCCGGCTGGCTGCGCAAGCGTCCGGCCGGCTGGTTCTGGACCAAGCGGGAACGCGCCAGCGACCTGGCCGACATCCGCTCCAGCGGCGGCTCCCCGGTGCAGATCGTCGACGCCGGGACCGGGCGGCTGATCGGCACGGTCGACGGCGGCTCGGCCGACTCCACGGTCCACGAGGGCGCGGTCTACGTGCACCAGGGCGACATCCACGTCGTCGACGAGTACGACGTCGACCACGGCATCGCGATCGTTCACCGCGCCGATCCCGACTACTCCACGATGGCCCGGTCGGTCACGGAGATCGCCGTGACGGAGACCGAGCGGACGACGCCGTGGGGGGCCGCGGCGATGTCGTTCGGCTCGGTCGAGGTCGTCAACCAGGTCGTGTCCTACCTCAAGCGCAGCACGACCGGTGGCGGCATCCTCGGCGAGGAGCTGCTGGAGCTGCCCGCCCGCACGCTGCAGACCAAGGCCGTGTGGTGGACGCTCGACGCCGCCGCGGTGGCGGAGGCGCTCGAGCACGACGACGTCCCCGGTGCGGCTCACGCCGCCGAGCACGCCGCGATCGGGCTGCTGCCCCTGCTGGCGACGTGCGACCGGTGGGACATCGGCGGGGTGTCGACGGCGCTGCACGCGGACACGGGGACGTTGACGGTGTTCGTCTATGACGGCCACCCGGGCGGGGCCGGCTTCGCCGAGCGGGGATACGACGTCGCGCCGCGCTGGCTGCGGGTGACCCGGGACGCGATCGCGGCCTGCGAGTGCCAGGACGGCTGCCCGTCGTGCGTCCAGTCCCCCAAGTGCGGCAACGGCAATGAGCCCCTCGACAAGGCCGGCGCGATCCGGCTGCTGGACGCGTTCCTCGCCGGCGCCCCCACCTGACCCCCGCCCCGCTGGCAGTGACGTTTGCGCCCCACAATCGGCGGATCAGGGGCGCAAACGTCACGCCCAGCGGACCGGGAGGGGAGTGGGGTCACTCGTCGAGGTAGAAGTCGGGGGCGGCGCGGGCGTCCTGGTCGGTCACCCACCGGCTGCCCCACCACGGCGGGCTCACGGCCCGGGCGGTGACCGTCGCGACGTCGAAGTCCATCCGGCACGCCGACAGCTCCGCCCCGTTGCGCCGGGCGATCGTGCGGGCGGCGGCGCACCCGTCCCCGCCCTGGACGCTGGCCTGCGACCCCGCCAGGGCGGCCAGGTCGGCGGCCGCCGCGACCTGGTGCCGCATCCGGACCAGGCTCCCGACCTGCAGCAGGACGACCGCCGCGACGACCAGGAGCACGGTCACGGCGGCGGCATGGATCGTGACGGAGCCGCGCTCGTCGGGCCGCGCGCGGCTCATCAGGGTGACTCCTCAGCGGCGAGCGACGTCGACTCCATCCGCCGCGAGCCGACCCCGGAGAAGAACGGGACCGGCATCCGCGAGGTCGCGCGGACCGTCACCGACACGATGCCGCCGGCCGAGGTGACCCGGACCGACGCGCCGGCCGGCGCCTGCCGGCGGGCCACCGCCGCGGCGGTGCTGGTCGACTCACCGCGGGCAATCATCCGGGCGGCCTCGCGGGAGGCGTCCGCGATGCGGACCTGGGTCAGCCCCAGCGAGACGACCCAGAGCAGCAGGAACGCGAGCGCGACCCCGAACGGCGCGATCGTGGCCAGCTCGGCGGTGACCATGCCGCGCTCCCGCCGCATCAGATCCGGATCCCGAGCCTCGGCACGCCCTTGAGGCCGTCGAGCAGGCTGCGCCACGACAGGGCTCGCTCGATGATGTCGCGCAGGTGCTCGAACCACGGCCCGTCGAGTCCCAGCAGGCCCAGCTTGTAGAGCACGGCCGCCATCATGACGGCGCCGAGCGTGCCCACGGAGTACTCCGCGGTCACCATGCCGCGGTCGGTGCGGGGCCCCGGCAGGCGCCCGCGGATCGTGCAGACCAGACGTGTCATGCGATGTCCTCTCGGAAGGGTTCCGGGGCGGCGGCGGGCGCCGCCCCGGACCGGGTCTCAGAACGGCAGGATGCTCGGGATCTTGTCGAGCAGGTCCTTGACCAGGTCGCCGAACCACGGCGACTGGCCGATCTTGACCAGCACGCCGCCGATCGTGCAGGCGCCGAGCGTGCCGACGGTGTATTCGGCGGTCGTCATGCCACGCTCGCCGCGGCGGGGGTTGAGGTTCATGGGTGTCCTTCCATCTGGGTGAAGCGGTCGAACAGAAGATGCGCCGCGGACACCCGGATGTGCGACGCGGATGCAGCGGCTGGGGACAACCCGCGCGGGATCGCCGGCTGTGGACTCACCACGAGAACGTCCGGAACGTCGCCAGCACGGTCGGCACGATCCCGATCAGGAAGAACGCGGGCAGGAAGCAAGCCCCGAGCGGCGCCGCGGTCCGGACCGCGACCTTGCGGCTGCGCTCGCGCAGCATCGCGCTGCGCTCCCGGCGCATCTCCTCGGCGACGCCCGACACGACGTGCGCGACGGGCATGCCCGACACCGCCGCGCGGCGGAACGCCCGGGCGACCGGAGCCAGCGCCGGGTCGGTCGCCAACGCCTGCCACACGGTGTCCGCGTCCGCGGCGATCGCCAGCCGGCCGGCGACCAGGGAGAGCTCGGGACCCAGCGGCTCGGACGTCGCCTCCGCGGCCAGGGCGAAGGCCGTCACGGGTGGTCGGCCGACCTCCAGGGCCGCGACCATGAGGTCGAGCGCCCCGGGCAGCGCCGCCCGCACCAGCGCGGCCCTGCGCCGGGCCGCCCCGGA
>NZ_JAOPXQ010000108.1 GCF_025965075.1 Aeromicrobium sp. | reverse complement strand
GTTGCTGGCGTCGAGCAGCTCATTCATGAGGCGCTCGGCCATGGTCTTCTCGCGGCGCGAGCCGGCGTAGCTGACGAGCCAGCGCAGGGCCAGGGTGTTCTGGCGGACCGCGCGGACCTCGATCGGGACCTGGTAGGTCGCGCCACCGACGCGGCGGCTCTTGACCTCGATGGCCGGCTTGACGTTGTCGAGCGCGCGCTTGAGCGTGATGACCGGATCGGTGCCGGACTTCTCACGCGTGCCCTCGAGTGCGGCGTAGACGATGCGCTGGGCGACCTGCTTCTTGCCGTCGACCAGGACCTTGTTGATGAGTGAAGTGACGAGCTGGCTTCCGTAGACCGGATCAGTCTCGACGACGCGCTTGGGCGCGGGACCCTTACGAGGCATTACTTCTTCTCCTTCTTCGCGCCGTACAGGCTGCGGGCCTGCTTGCGACCCTTGACGGCCTGCGTGTCGAGGGCGCCGCGGATGATCTTGTAGCGCACACCGGGGAGGTCCTTGACGCGACCGCCGCGCACGAGCACGATCGAGTGCTCCTGCAGGTTGTGACCCTCACCGGGGATGTATGCAGTGACCTCGGTACCACTCGAGAGCTTGACTCGGGCGACCTTGCGGAGCGCGGAGTTCGGCTTCTTCGGGGTGGTGGTGTAGACGCGGGTGCAGACACCGCGTCGCTGAGGTGAACCCTTGAGCGCGGGGGTCGTCGTCTTGACGACCTTGCGCTGACGGCCCTTGCGGACCAGCTGGTTGATCGTGGGCACTACAAACTTCCTTCTTCTGACTGGTGTGAGCCATGAGTCGTGATGCACTCACCGCCGTGAAATCCGGCGGGATGCGTGCAACGGCCTGACTGGTGCAGGCACAGTCTCGAATACTACCGGCCCGCACCGCCATGGGACAAATTCACCGCCCGGTCGACCACGCCCCGGCCGCGGGCTACGGCGTCGTGGGCCCCTCGAACATCGCGACGGCGTCGTCCCCGTCGAACTCCAGACGGTGCCGGGACACCCGGTGCCACAGCCCGAGGTAGAGATCGGACGCCGTCCCGGTGACGGTCGTGTCCGCCTCCCGGGACGGGTGGAGCTGCAGCGGTGTGCCGTCGTCCGTGCCGGGACCGACGATCCACGTCTGGCCCACGTCGGTCGCGACGAGCCGGACCCGAGAGCGTACGTCCGGTCGTCGGCCGCGGGCCGTCATGCGGGGGAAGAACACCTGCAGCACCTCATCGATGCCGTCGGCGGCCAGGGCCGGGTCGACGGTCCACCGACCCTCGTCGAAGCCCAGCGCCTGTGCCGCGTCGACGGCGTGGACCGTCGTCTCGTGCATCTGCCGACGCGACCAGAACGCCGCGGTCTCGCCGAGGTGGGTGAAGTTGGGGACCGGCTCGTCGGGGCTGACGGCCTGGACCGCGCCCAGCAGGGCCGAGGCCGTGCGGGAGTACCACTCCGAGACCGGCTCCGTGACGAGCGGCTTGGGCTCGGGCAGGCGTTGACCGCTGAGCAGGATCGAGCCGGCCCAGCGGTGGATCGTGCCGAGGTGGACGGCCAGGTCGTGCACCGTCCAGCCCTCGCACGCCGGGACGGGCTCGTCCCCGGCGGACATCGCAGCTAGCTCGGCGAAGCGGGACGTCGCGGTGCCGAGCTCCAGCGCATGGTCCATGGTGGGCTCGTCTCCGGTCAGCGGTCGAGTATCTGGGCGAGATGTACGGCGGTCACGTCGACGAGGTCATCGAGCTGGGTCCTGCAGGAGAATCCGTCAGCGACAACGACGGCACCGGGTGCCGCGTTACGGATCGCGGGCAGGAGCTGTTGCTCCGCGACCGCGACCGACACCTCGTAGTGTCCCTTCTCGACGCCGAAGTTGCCCGCCAGGCCGCAGCAGCCGGACAGCCGCTCGATCGTGGCACCGGTCGCCCGCATCACCGCGAGGTCCGCCTCGAAGCCGAGCACCGAGGCCTGGTGGCAGTGCGGCTGGACGACGAGGCGCGTCCCGGTCAGGTCGGGCGCCTGCCAGCCTTCGGTCCGCTGCAGCACCTCGGCGAGGGTGAACACGCCGGCGGCGACGTCGAGGGCCCGCGGATCGTCGAGCAGCTCGACGGCGTCCGAGCGGAGCACAGCCAGGCACGACGGCTCGAGCCCCACGACCGGGACGCCGGCCGTGACATAGGGGTGCAGCTGGTCCACGGCGCGGGCGATCATGGTCCGCGCGGTGTCGAGCTGACCCGTCGTGATCCAGGTCAGTCCGCAGCACTGCGGCCGGCTCAGCACCTCGACGTCGTAGCCCGCGCCGTCCAGCACCCGCAGCGCGGCCTGGCCACCGTCGGTCGAGAAGTACTCCGTGAAGGAGTCGGCCCAGATGACGACCCGGGGCCGTCCGTCGGCGAGGACGGGCCGCGCCAGGCGGGAGAAGCGCCTCGTCGCGAAGGCCGGGAGGCTGCGCCGCTGGTCGACGCCCGCGACCCAGCGCGCGATCGAGCGCAGGCCCGGCGTCCGGAGCCCGAGGTTGGCGAGCCACGCGATCGGCGACGTCACCCGGGCCCAGAACGGCAGGCGGCCCAGGACGTAGTGGCTGCGGGGGCGGAGGCGGCCCTTGTACGACTGGTGCAGCACCTCGGACTTGTAGCTCGCCATGTCGATGCCGGTCGGGCAGTCGTTGAGGCAGCCCTTGCAGGACAGGCACAGGTCGAGGGCGTCGTGCACCTCCGGGGCGCGGAAGCCGCCCTTGACCAGGCGGCCGTCGATCATCTCCTGCAGGACCCGCGCCCGGCCGCGGGTCGAGTCCTTCTCGTCCCGGGTCGCCTGGAACGACGGGCACATGACGCCGTTCGAGCCCTGGTTGTCCGCGATGCACTTGCCGACGCCGGTGCACCGGTGCACGGCCTTGCCGAGGTCCCCCGCGTCGTGCAGCAGGCGTAGACCCAGCCGCCCGTCGAGGCGGCCGACGATGGACTCGGGGCCCCGCAGGTCCGCGTCGACGGGGCGGGGGCGGACGAGGACACCCGGGTTGAGCAGGTCGTCGGGGTCGAGGACGCCCTTGACGGCGCCGAACAGGTCGATCGCGTCGGCGGAGTACATCAGCGGGAGCAGCTCGGACCGCGCGCGACCGTCACCGTGCTCGCCCGAGAGCGAGCCGCCGTGGGAGGCGACGAGCCTCGCCGCATCGAACAGGAACGACCGGAAGACCTCGTGGCCGCCCGGCTCGTCGAGCGGGAAGTCGATGCGCACGTGGATGCAGCCGTCGCCGAAGTGCCCGTACGGGACGCCGTCGAGGCGGTTGGCGCGCAGCAGCTCGTCGAACTCGCGCAGGTAGGTCCCGAGCCGCTCCGGCGGCACCGCGGCGTCCTCCCAGCCCGACAAGGCCTTTCCGGGCAGGGTGCGGGTCGCGAGGCCGGCACCCTCCTCGCGGATGCGCCACAGGACCGCCTGCTCCGCGGCGTCGGTCACGACGCGGCTGTCGACGGCGGACGCCGCCCGGGACGCCCGGGTCACGGTGTCGGCGACCAGCAGCGGGTCGTCGCCGGAGATCTCGACGAACAGCCAGCCCTGGCCCCGCGGCAGGTCGGGCACGGAGCCCTTGTGCGTGCGGAACACGTCGACGATGCGGGAGTCGAGCCCTTCGCACGCCGTGGGCGCGAACGGCAGCAGCGCCGGGACGTCGTCGGCCGCGTCGGCCATCGACGCGTAACCCAGCACCAGGATCCGGCGGTGCGGCGGGTCCTGCACCAGGCGCACCGTCGTCGACGTCATCGTCGCGAGCGTCCCCTCGGTGCCGGCCAGGAACGTCGCGACGTCGAACCCGTTCTCGGGCAGCAGGTGCTCGAGGCTGTAGCCCGAGACCTGGCGGCCGAACGTGCCGAGCTCGGTGCGGATCGTCCCCAGTCCGCCGGCGACGACCTCGCGCAGGCGGTCGAGGGTCGGCGAGGCGGTCTGTCCGCCCGCCGTCAGGGACAGCTCCTCCCCCGCCATCGTCACGACGTCGAGCGCCACGACGTTGTCGGCGGTGCGGCCGTACGCCAGCGCGCGCGACCCGCACGCGTTGTTGCCGATCATCCCGCCGACCGTGCAGCGGGTGTGCGTCGACGGGTCGGGGCCGAACCGCAGGCCCAGCGGCGCCGCGGCCTTCTGCAGCACGGCGTGCACCGTGCCGGGGTCGACCCGTGCCGTGCGGGCCTCCACGTCGATGTCATGGACGCGGTTGAGGTGCCGGGTGAAGTCGATCACGACGCCCGTGCCGATCGCGTTGCCCGCGATCGACGTGCCGGCGCCGCGCGAGGTCAGGGGCGTGCCGGTCTCCCGGCAGGCGGCGATCGTCGCGAGGACCTCCTCGGTGCTGCGCGGCCGGACCACGACCTGCGGCACGACCCGGTAGAGAGAGGCGTCGGTGCTGTAGAGGGCCCGGGTCAGCGTCGAGTCGTCGACGTCCGTGACGCCCAGTCGGGCCAGCTCGGCAACGACGTCGGTCGTGACCGCGGTCGGCGCGATGGAGGAGCGCGTCACGGCTACCAGAGCTCGATCGACTGGTCGAGGATCGTCGCGACGGCGTCCTCGGTGACCTCGAGCGGGGCGGTCGCGAGCAGGCGCTGCTGCTTCATGGTGCCCTCGACCAGCGCGTCGATGTCGCCCTCGCCGAAGCCCACCGCCCCGATCCCGGACGGGATGCCGACGTCGCGCATGATCGCGGCCAGCACCTGCGGGAGGAACTCCGCCGCGTCGTCGGGGCGGGCGGCCCCCGGCGCGAGCAGCTCGGCCGCGCGGACGTGCCGCTCGGGGGACGCCTCGAACGTGTAGCGGAACGCGGCCGGCGCCGTCAGCGACACCGCCATGCCGTGCGGGACCAGCGCGTGGTCGCCGTCCTTGTCGAGCACTGGGTAGTCGGCCGGCCGGAAGTCACGGACCTGTCCGGCGATGGGGTACGCGTTGGCGTGCGGGATGTGGACACCCGCGTTGCCGAACCCCAGCCCGGCGAAGGTCGCCGCCATCGCGACCTCGGTCCGCGCCGCCAGGTCGTCGCCGTCGCGCACGGCCGTGCGGAACGATGCGGCCATCAGGCTGAGCGCCTTCTCCGACCACATGTCGGCGATGGGGTTGGAGCCGCAGTAGGGCACCCGCTCGTGGGCCTGCTTGCGCTCGTACGAGCCGTAGGGCCGTGCCGTGTAGCTCTCGAGCGCGTGGCACAGGATGTCCAGCCCCGACGCCGCGGTCACGCCGGCCGGCTGGCTCATCGTCAGCTCGGGGTCCACGACCGCGAACGTCGGACGCAGCCGCGCGTGGGAGATCCCGGTCTTGACGTGCTGGCTCACGACGTCCAGGACGCAGATCGTCGTGCTCTCGCTGCCGGTCCCGGTCGTCGTCGGGACCGCGATCAGCGGCAGGAGGGGGTTCTTCGGCGCGCGGGCCCGTCCGACGGGGGCGTTGACGTAGTCCATCAGCTCGCCCTCGTTCGTGACGAGCAGGTTGACCGCCTTGGCGGTGTCGATCGCGCTGCCACCGCCGACCGCGACGATCGCGTCGAACGGCCCCTCGGCCCGGGCGAACGCGATGGCCTCGTCGAGGCTCCGGTCGGTGGGCTCGACCCGCGTCCGGTCGAAGACGATCGTGTCGATCGACGCTGCGCGCAGCGACTCGGCGATCTCCTCGGGCGCCCCGGTCGCCGCGACGCCCGGGTCGGTCACGACGAGCACCCGCCGTGCTCCGAGCTGGCCGAGGTCGTGGCCCAGCTCATGGCGCGCACCGACGCCGAACTTGAGGCCCGGCGCCCCATAGGTGAAGACGGTCTCCGGGTGGCTCGGATGGAAGTTCGACATGTGCTTCTCCTTCGGGTGCGAACGGTGCCGAGACTAGCATGCTACTGCCGTGAGGAGGCGCTCCGACCGGGGACGTAGAGGTGTCCCCGCAGGCGGTCCGCCCAGGCGTCGTCGACCGCTGCGGCGTCGGGTGCCACCTGTCCCATCAGCAGCGACGCGGTGTGCACGAGGTGGCGCTCCATCCGGGCCCCTGCCTCCGCCGGGTCACCCGTCGCGATCGCCTCGACGATCGGTACGTGCTCGTCGAGGATCTCCGTCATGCCCCGTGACCGGTGCAGGGTCGAGGCGCCCCGGGTCTGGATGGAGTCGCGGAGGGCGGCGACCTCGTGCTGCAGCCGGACGTTGCCGAGGACGTGGCCGATCGCGTGGTGGAGGGCCCGGTCGTGACCCGTGAACGCGGCCTCGTCGCCGGCCTCGGCTCCGAGTCGCATCCCGTCGAGCTCGTCGGTCAGCGCCTTCACGTCGTCGGGGCCGGCGTGCGTGGCCGCGTAGGCCGCGGCCGGCACCTCGATCATGAGCCGCAGCTCGAAGACCGCCTGGACGTCGGCCACCGACACCCCGCGGATCCGGACCCCACGGTTGCGCTCGACCGTGACCAGGCCGATGTCCGCGAGCCGCAGGACCGCCTCCCGGACCGGGGTGCGGGACACCCCGAGCAGGTCCGCCAGCCGGTAGATCGAGTGCAGCGACCCCGCGGGGAACTCGCCGGTCAGGATCGACTCCCGGAGGGAGGCGAAGACCCGGTCCGTCGTCGTGGTGCGCGTCATCGTGACCGGTTCTCCCATCTGGATCCGGAGTCTTGGGAGGGAACGATATCGTGAGGTGCTGGTACGCGGGCGGCCGTCGGTGCGAGGCCCCTCCACGCTCCACAGAGAATCCGCCCGTCGACGGGCCCGACGAGGGGAACACATGAAGTCTCGGACCACAGCGGCGCTGCTCTCGGTGCTGACGCTCGTGGCGCTGGCCGCGTGCGACGGTGGCAGCGGTCAGCAGGATCCGAGCCCCGCCACGTCCGTGGGCGCCGTCCGCACTCCCCCGCCCGACCTCTCCGAGCACGAGTCCGGCCCCGAGAGCCCCATCGCGTACGGCCTGTTCGTCCCGCAGGGGGCGACCCAGCTGGGGCCGCTCTTCCGCTACCGCAGCCACCGGCTGATCGAGGCCTACCGACCCGAGCTCGAGGCCGCCGAGGCGCAGAGCGAGGCCGTCAAGGCCGACAAGCTCGCCCAGGACGAGGCCAACGGCACCCCGGCACCGTCGCCCACGCCGACCCCGACGCCCACGAGCCGCCCCAGCGACGACTCGTTCAAGATCCTCGACGAGACACCCCGACCGGACACCACGATCTCCCTGATGCGGATCGACGGCGCTCCGTCCGACGTCGTGCGGCGGATGCTCGCCCAGATCGACGCGGCCCTGCCCGAGGCTGGCGTCGAGCTCGACGACCTGTCGGCGTACTGCACGTCGAAGGAGCGCCGGATCACCGCGTGCGAGTTCTCGGCCCGCGGCGAGACCGAGGGCAGCCGCGACATCCGGGTCACGATGCGGGTCGACCCGGGCCGGCTCTCGGACCGCACCTCGGCTCCCGCGACGCTGGGCAAGCCGGTCATGCAGGTCACGGTCCAGTTCGTCGGCGAGCCTCGCGCCGGCCAGCTCGCCCGCGAGACGGGCTCCCTGGACAACATCGCCGAGATCGACCCGCTGACCGAGACCTCCGGGCTGATCTGGCCCAAGATGGACGAGGACGCCCCGCCCACGACGAAGCTCGTCGACGGCTGGGTGGCCCCGACGTCCACGACGCTGATCCTGAGCGGGTTCAAACCGCAGTTCGCGACCGTCAGCACCCGGGGAGCCGCCCTGGCCGACCAGGTCGCGCTGGCGTACGTCAAGTCCCACAGCCGCACGGGGCGCACCAGCAAGGACGTCGCCGAGGACCTCAACTCGGTCAGCACGACCTACACCGCGCGGACCGCGGACGGTGGCATCGCGCGGGCGGTCAACATCCTGTCGGCCCGCGGCAACTACACGGCCCTGTTCTACACACCCGCGGCGAAGTGATCCACGCGCTCGATCGCGTGCACGACCATCGGGAGCACCGGGCCGATCGCTGACCCGACGTCCACGATCGGGACCCACCGGGCGATGTCGGTCGTCCCGCCGATCTCGACGACGTGCGGCTCCACCGTGAGGTCGGCGTCCACGGCGTACAGCAGGTGGACGCCGTGGTAGTCCTCGTAGACGTCACCGCGGCCGGTGTCGACGACGTGGACGTCGTGGACGTCGACGAGACGCACGGCCCGCGCCTCGAGCCCGGCCTCCTCGTACAGCTCCCGTCGCACGGCGTCGCCCGGCGACTCGCCGTGGTCGACCCCACCCCCGGGGAGCGTCCAGTGGCCGGCTGGGAAGCCGATCGGCGAGATCCTGGTCAGCAGGATCATGTCGTCGCGGACCAGCACGGCATACGCCCCGAGACGTTGTGTGCGTGACGGTTCTGGCACTGGTCCTCCACAGGTCGGATTGGTCTCAGGCTATTAGGATCGGCGGTGATGAGCTCACTCGACCCACTCCCGGTGGCCACGACTCCGCCCAAGGAGCGCGTGGCCTACCTGGACAACGCCCGCTACTGGGTCATGCTGCTGGTCGTGATCGGGCACTCCCTGACCGAGCTCGTCGTGATGGACTCGGCCAAGGGCGTCTACACGTGGATCTACGCGTTCCACATGCCGTTCTTCATCCTCATCTCGGGCTACACCGCCCGGCACTACGTCGGTGACTTCCGGCAGATCCGGCGCATTGTCAGCACCCTGATCGTGCCGTACCTCCTCGTCGAGACGAGCCTGCAGCTCATCACGAAGCACTACGACGGCAAGCCCACCCATCTCATGATCCTGTCGCCGCAGTGGCTCGGCTGGTTCCTCGCGGCCCTGTTCATCTGGCGCATCACGACGCCGATCTGGCGGGCCCTGAAGTACCCCATCACGACGTCGATCGTGATCTCGTTGCTCGCCGGCCTGATCGAGATCCCCAACGTCCTGGCGCTGCCCAAGGTCCTCGCCCTGTTGCCGTTCTGGGTCATCGGGCTGCACATGAACCGCGAGCTGTTCATGAAGCTCGGCGACTGGCGCATCCGGGTCGCGTCGGTCCTCCTGCTCGCCGGGTCGTTCGTGATCTGCCAGGTGTACGCCCACGGGTGGGAGACCCAGTGGCTGCTGTGGAAGGACCGCTACGAGGAGGAGCCGCTGACCGCCGGGCCGTGGGAGGGCATGATGACCCGCGGCGAGCTGCTGCTGGTCGGCGCGGCGCTGACGTTTGCGACGCTGTCGCTGATCCCCCGCTCGCGGTCGATCACGACGGTGCTGGGCGGACGTACGTTCTACTGCTACCTGCTGCACGGCTTCGTCATCATCTGGCTCGACCGCCAGTTCGACCTGTGGCAGAAGCTCGAGCAGTACGGAGCCCTGTCGGTCGTCGGCTGCATGGTGGTCGCGGTGATCGCCGCCAACCTCCTGATGACCAAGCCCGTCGCGACGCTGTTCCGGCCCCTGTTCGAGCCGCGCCTGACGTGGCTGTTCCGGGAGGCCGAGCCGCCGTCGGTGCGGGTCCCGGCGGCCTCGCTCGAGGCCGAGCAGATCCGCCCGGCCAAGGCGCCATGACCCGGCGGCCCGCGCGACTCGCCACCCTGCTCGCCGCCGTCCTCTCGATGGCCGGCTGCTCGGGTGCGTTCTCGGCGTCCGACGACGGGGCGCCCGAGGACACGGGTGCCCTGGTCGGCCAGACGTGCGCCGACCTCGTCGTGATCGGCGCACGGGGTTCGACCCAGGCGCTCGATCGCAACTTCGGTGTCGGCACCGAGGTACGCCGCACGGTCACGGAGCTGACCCGCCGGTTGCACGCCCGGGGAGACACCACGGTCCGGCTCGAGGCGGTCCGCTACGACTCCGCGGCAGCCTCGTCACTCGCGGCGTACCAGTCGCACGTCGACACGGGGGCGGCGATGGTGTCGTCGCGGCTCGAGTCGCTGTCCCGGTCCTGCCCCGACACCCGCTTCGCGCTCGTCGGGTTCAGCCAGGGCGCGCAGGTCCTCCACACCGCGACGGTCGCCGTGCCGCGCGACCTGGCCCGCCGCATCCCGCTCGTCGCGATGATCGCCGACCCGCGCCGCAACCCCGCCGACAAGATCGTCCAGTGGTCCTACGCGCCGAGGCCCACGACCGGCAACGGCCGCCTCGGCTCCGGCGCGCCGATCGACCCCGACTTGCGCGCGGCCGCCATCAGCCTGTGCGTCGAGGGCGACGAGATCTGCAACGACCAGGGCGCTCCCGGCGGGCCGCCGTCGGACACCCACAAGTACTTCTACCAGAAGCCGGCCTCGGTGCGCGCCACCGCCGAGCAGCTCGACCAGGTCCTGCGCCGCAACGGCCTCTGAGTCCCGGATCCCGTTGCCCTACGGACGACGAAGCCCCCGGACCCTGACGGGTCCGGGGGCAACGCTCAGTGCTGACTACTTGTCGTACGACGTGAAGTCGAAGTCATCGAGCTGCACCGGCGCGGAGTCCGGGGCGCCGAAGCCGTAGTCGTAGTCGCCGTAGCCGGTGACGGCGTAGGCGGCCTGACGGGCCTCCTCGGTGGGCTCGACCCGGATGTTGCGGTAGCGGTCGAGACCGGTACCCGCCGGGATGAGCTTGCCG
>NZ_JAOPXQ010000105.1 GCF_025965075.1 Aeromicrobium sp. | reverse complement strand
CGGGCCGACAAGAAGTACGGCAAGGCGATCGGCTTCCGCTACCACGACGGCAAGCCTGGCATCATCGAAGGACTCCTGTCCCGGGGCGACCGCCGCGTCGGCAAGGTCATCGAGGCGGTGTGGCGCGACGGTGGCCGGTTCGACGGCTGGAGCGAGCACTTCTCGTACGAGCGCTGGGCGGCCAAGACCGAGGAAGCCCTGGCCGACGAGCCGGTCGACCTCGACTGGTACACGGTCCGCGAGCGCGAGTACGCCGAGGTGCTTCCCTGGGACCACCTCGATGCAGGCCTCGACCGCGACTGGTTGTGGGAGGACTGGCAGGACGCGCTCGACCCCTCGGGGGCGCTGGAGGTCGAGGACTGCCGCTGGACCCCGTGCTTCGACTGCGGCGTCTGCCCGCAGATGGACACCGAGATCCAGATCGGCCCCACCGGCAAGACCCTGCTGCCGCTCAGCGTCGTCTGACCCCGCCGGCGGTTTACCACGGTCCCTGAGCAACCTGGCGCGTACCGCAGGAAACTTCCCGCGGTACGCGCCAGCTTGCTCTGGGGGAACGCCGGAGGGCGTCGGTTTGCTGCGGGACCGTGGTAAACCGACCTCGGAGGGGGTGAGGTAGCCCGGGCGGGATCTGAGGTAGCGGCCGCGCGCAGGTTACGCCGTTCGTCCGATGTGGGGGCACTGCCTCAGCGAGGAATGTCGTGCATGACGAAAGGAACACATCATGTACAACGACTTCATCGCCCAGGTGGACACCCAGCAGCACGAGCGTGAGCTCACCGAGCGCCTCGAGCGCCGGCGGATCGCCGCGGAGCACGCGGTGCAGGAGCACGGTGGGCGCCTCGCGTTCGTCGCGCACCTCGCCCGCCAGGCCCGTGCGACCCGCGCCGTCGCGACCCGCCCGGTCGGTTGCTGACCCCTAGTCGCGCGGTCCGGTCCTGCTTCCGAGGGAGTCCTCGAGCATGACGGGCCGCGCGACGATCGTGCCGAACACGGCGATGAACGCCGGCAGCACGATCAGCGCGATCAACGGCACGGTCCACGACCCGGTCAGGTCGTGCAGGGCGCCGACGCCGAACGGGCCGAGGCCGGCGATCAGGTAGCCGACGCCCTGCGTCGCGACCGACAGCGCTGCGGTGCCGGCCGTCGTGCGGGTGCGGCGGGCGATCATCGTCAGGGTCCAGGTGAACGCCCCGCCGCCGAGCCCCAGCAGCAGCGCCCACAGCCACGGGACCGTCGACGGTGCCAGCAGCACGCCGAGCCACCCCGCCGCAGTGACCGCGGAGAAGGCCCACGGCAGGTACGGCCGGTCGCCGACCAGACCGATCAACCACGGCAGCGCGAGGGTCAACGGGATGCCGACCGCGCTGATGAGGCCCAGCAGGACCCCGGCGTAGCCGTCCGAGACGCCACCGTCGGTGAGGATCTCGGCGAACCAGCCGAACTGGGCGTAGGCCCCCGCGGACTGCGCCGTGAAGACCAGGACCATGGCCCACGCGACCGGCGAGCGCGCGATGTCCCGCAGCGCCAGCCGCTCGCTCGTCGTCGGACCGGCGTGGACGTCGCGGCGCAGCAGCACGAGCCACGGGACGAGGGCGACCGCCGCGACGACCGCCCACAGCCCGATCCCGGCCCGCCAGCCGCCGAACGCGTCGGACAGCGGCACCGTGGCGACCGAGGCTGTCGCGGCGCCGGCCATCAGCGCGGCCCCGTAGAACGAGCTCACGAGCGGGATCCGGTCGGGGAAGTGCGCCTTGACCAGCGGCGGGAGGATCACGTTGCCGACCGCGGCGCCGGCCAGCGCGACGATGCTGCACAGGAGGAACAACGCCCCGTCGTGGACCACGGCGCGGCTGGCGAGTCCCGCCAGCACCAGCACCAGCACCAGCGCGGCGGCCCGGTGGAGCCCCAGGCGGCGTACCGCCCCGGCCGAGCCGACCCCGAACACCGCGAAGCACACGACGGGCAGCGTCGTCAGGACCCCACCGACCGTCGTGCTCATCCCCAGGTCGTCACGGACCGACTCGAGCACGACGCCGATGCTGCCGACCGCGACCCGCAGGTTGGCGGCGAGCAGGACGATCGCGGTGCCGACGAGCCAGCGGCCGACGAGGGTCGGGGCGGGGGGAGCAGACGTCACGTGCCCATTGTGGTGCGTCGAGGCGCGGGTAGCCTCGACGGGTGACGACCCTCGAGGGAACCCCCAATCCCGAAGCCCCCAACCCGCAGCTGCCGATCGTGCAGAAGCTGCGGATCCGGTACGCCAAGCGTGGCCGGCTGCGGTTCACGAGCCACCGGGACTTCGCCCGCGCGTTCGAGCGGGCGGTCCGGCGGGCGGCTATCCCGATCGGCTTCTCCTCCGGCTTCACCCCGCACCCCAAGATCTCGTACGCCAACGCGTCTCCCACCGGTGCGGCGAGCGAGGCGGAGTACCTCGAGATCGGCATGACCCGTCCGTGCGACCCCGACCAGGTCCGGGAGGCCCTCGACTCGGCCCTGCCCGACGGCATCGACATCGTCGAGGTCGTCGTCGCGAAGCCCGGCGCGCTGGCCGACCGCCTGCAGGGCAGCTCGTGGGAGATCGCGCTGCCCGGTGTCACCGCCGAGCACGCGCAGTCCGCCGTCGACGGCTTCCTCGCGGCAGAGGAGGTCCTGATCGAGCGGATGATGAAGCGCGGGTTGCGTACGCTCGACTGCCGCGCCGCGGTGCTGGGCCTCTCGGTGCGTTCCGACGAGACCCCGATGGGGCCGTGTGCGATACTGGCAGTGGTTGTGCGACACGACACACCGTCGATACGACCAGACGACGTTCTCGCCGGACTCCGTTCGAGCGGGGGTCTCGAGCTCGAGCAGACGCCCATCGCGACTCGCTTGGCCCAGGGCCCTCTGGACACGGAGCTCGGCACGGTTGGCGATCCACTTGCCTTCGACCGCGACGCATCCTGATCGGGTGCCGACCGCGGCGGCAGGTGTGGGAGTCGATGTGACAAGCCGAGGTTCGTCGTCAACCCCCGGCGCGTGGCGCCGGGGTTGACCGAAGGCTTCAGGTCCGCCCGCCGGACCGCATACGTGCCCCGGGCCGAGAATGTCCGGCCCAGGGCGAAGGAGAGCGCATGCTCGACGACAACGACACACCCACAGCTGAATCCACCGAGGCGCCCACGACCCGCCGTCGTGCCGCCGGCCGACCGGCGGGACCGCCCGCCGCCGTGAGCTTCGCGGCTCCCGTCGCCCCGGCCAAGGCCCCCCGGGCCAAGGCCGAGCCGAAGCAGGCCGAGCCCCAGCAGGCCGACCGGCGGGCCGCGGACGACACCTCGGCCGCCCAGGACGCCCCGGCCAAGAAGGCGCCGGCCCGTCGGGCCACCCGCAAGGCAGCCGCCCCCGCGGGCCCGCCCGCCGATGTCGCCCCGGCCACGGACGAGGTGGACGAGGACGAGGTCGACGAGACCGCGGACGACAGCGCCGCGACGACCACCACGGCGACCTCGGCCGCACCGACGTTCGCGACGGCGGCGATGTTCAAGGCTCCCGAGCCGGGACTCGCTCCGGCCCGGACCAAGCCCGCGCCGGCCGACACCGAGCAGGCCGACGTCGATGACGACGCCGACGAGGACGACGACGACCCGGACGCGCCGCGACGCCGTCGCCGCAGCCGCGGTGGCCGCCGTCGCCGCAAGGGTGAGGGCGACTCCGACGACACCGCAGCGGACTCCGACGACGACACCGAGGACGACGGCAACGGCGGCACCCGCCGACGCCGTCGCCGGGCCCGGGCCGGCGAGGGTGCCGACGCGCACCCCGACGACCCCGAGAACACCGTGGTCCGCGTCCGCAGCGGCCGCACCGCCGAGGACGAGATCACCGGCGTCGCCGGCTCGACCCGGCTCGAGGCCAAGAAGCAGCGCCGCCGCGAGGGCCGCGAGGCCGGACGCCGTCGCGCGCCGATCGTCTCCGAGGCCGAGTTCCTCGCCCGCCGCGAGTCGGTCAAGCGCGAGATGGTCGTGCGCCAGCGCGACGACTACACGCAGATCGCCGTGATCGAGGACAACGTCCTCGTCGAGCACTACGTCGCCCGCGAGTCGCAGGTCTCGATCATCGGCAACGTCTACCTCGGCAAGGTCCAGAACGTCCTGCCCAGCATGGAGGCCGCCTTCGTCGACATCGGCGCGGGCCGCAACGCCGTCCTGTACGCCGGCGAGGTCGACTGGACGACGCTGGGCAACGGCAAGCAGCGCAAGATCGAGGACGCCCTCACGCCGGGCCAGACGATCCTGGTCCAGGTCTCGAAGGACCCCATCGGCCAGAAGGGCGCCCGCCTGACGAGCCAGATCAGTCTTCCGGGCCGCTTCCTGGTGCTCGTGCCGGGCGGTCAGACCAGCGGCATCTCCCGCAAGCTCCCCGACAACGAGCGCGCGCGGCTCAAGGCCCTCCTCAAGGAGGTCCTGCCGGACAACACCGGCGTCATCGTCCGGACCGCCGCCGAGGGCGCGACAGAGGAGCAGCTGACCCGCGACGTCACGGCGCTGACCGCCCGCTGGGAGGTCATCGAGGGCAAGGTCAAGGCCGGCAAGGCCCCCGAGCTGCTCTACTCCGAGCCCGACCTGATGATCAAGGTCGTCCGCGACCTGTTCAACGAGGACTTCCAGGGCCTCGTCGTCGAGGGCGACGACTCCTGGGACATGATCAAGGGCTACATCGACCACGTGGCCCCCGACCTGTCCGACCGGGTCAGGCGCTGGGACGACAAGGAGCAGGACGCCTTCACGGCATACCGCCTCGACGAGCAGATCCACAAGGCGCTGGACCGCAAGGTCTTCCTGCCGTCGGGCGGCTCGCTCGTGATCGACCGCACCGAGGCCATGACGGTCGTCGACGTCAACACCGGCAAGTACACCGGCTCGGGCGGCAACCTCGAGGAGACCGTCACCAAGAACAACCTCGAGGCCGCCGAGGAGGTCGTCCGCCAGCTCCGCCTGCGCGACATCGGCGGCATCATCGTCGTCGACTTCATCGACATGGTCCTCGAGAGCAACCGCGAGCTCGTGCTCCGACGCCTCGTCGAGTGCCTGGGTCGTGACCGCACGCGTCACCAGGTCGCCGAGGTGACCTCGCTGGGCCTGGTCCAGATGACCCGCAAGCGGATCGGCACGGGCCTGCTCGAGTCGTTCAGTGTCGACTGCGACCACTGCCACGGCCGTGGCGTCGTGATTCAGGACACGCCCGTGGAGCCCAAGAAGGACGAGCAGCGGCGCGGCAGCCGCGGCGGACGCGGCAACACCGGCGGCGGTCGCGGCAACGACAACGGCGGCGGCAACCGGGGCGGCGGTGGCGGCAACCAGGGCAACGGTGGGGCCAACGCCCCCCGCGGTCCCAAGCCCGAGGAGCCCAAGCCGACCGAGCCCAAGCCGGCCGAGTCGCAGCCCGTTCAGGCGCAGATCACGGACGACACCGCCTCCCAGCAGCCCGTCGCCGAGACCCCGGCACCGCCCACTCCCGCGGTCGACACGCCGGTGGTCGACAAGCCGTCGGCGGACGCCCAGGCGCCCGCCGAGCAGGCACCCACGACCCGTCGGGGCTCGCGCAAGCGTGGCTCCGCGTCCAAGCCAGCCGGTCCGCCGGCGTCCGCCGAGGCACCCTCCGCAGCCGCGGAGAGCACCCCGTCGGAGACCCCCGTTTTGACCAGCGAGGGTCAGGCTCCGTAAACTAGTTCCTCGGTGCGCTCTGCGCGCCGTTCTCGCGCGTCCCACTCCTGTGTGGGCCGTGCCCCAGAGCTGAAATGAGTGAGGATTCCCGTGGTGTACGCAATCGTGCGCAGTGGCGGCAACCAGCAGAAGGTTGCTGTCGGCGACGTCATCCAGATCGACAAGGTCGTCCAGGCCGAGGGCGACACGCTCTCCCTGCCTGCCGTTCTCTTCGTCGATGGCGACAACGTGACGGCAGATGCCGACGCGCTGGCCAAGATCACGGTGACCGCTGAGGTCGTCGGCGATGCCAAGGGCCCGAAGATCGTCATCCAGAAGTACAAGAACAAGACCGGCTACAAGAAGCGTCAGGGTCACCGTCAGAAGTACACCCAGGTGAAGATCACCGGGATCGACAAGTAGGGGACTGAGCAGATGGCACACAAAAAGGGCGCAGCCTCCACCAAGAACGGCCGCGATTCAAATGCACAGCGCCTCGGCGTGAAGCGCTTCGGCGGACAGCTCGTCAACGCCGGCGAGATCATCGTCCGTCAGCGTGGGACGCACTTCCACCCGGGCACCAACGTCGGCCGCGGTGGCGACGACACGCTGTTCGCGCTGTCGGCGGGCTCGGTCGAGTTCGGCCGTCGTCGTGGACGCAAGGTCGTCAACATCGTCCCGGCCACTGTCCTCGCGGGTAGTCCGGCCGAGTAGCACCAGCGAACACGCTTCCCTCGAAGGGGCCGTCCGCCGCTGCGGGCTGGCCCCTTCGTCCCATTTTCAGGCAACACGCAACCGCCCTCACGGGCCCGTACGGAAGGAGCGGCCGATGGCTGTCCCCAGCTTCGTCGACAAGGTGACGCTCCACGTCGCGGGCGGGTCCGGTGGCGACGGTGTCGCCTCGGTCCACCGCGAGAAGTTCAAGCCCCTCGGTGGTCCCGACGGCGGCAACGGCGGCAACGGCGGTGACGTGATCCTGCAGGTCGGCGCCGATGTCACGACCCTCATCGACTACCACCACGAGCCCCACCGTCGCGGCACCAACGGCGCCCCCGGTGCCGGCAGCAACCGCAGCGGCAGCGCCGGCGAGGACCTGGTCCTCCGGGTCCCCGACGGCACCGTCGTCCGCGACGAGTCCGGTGAGGTCCTGGCCGACCTGATCGGCCCGGGCACCGAGCTCGTCATCGCCGCCGGCGGTCGCGGCGGTCTCGGCAACTCCGCCCTGGCCTCGTCCAAGCGCAAGGCCCCCGGCTTCGCGCTCAAGGGCGAGCCCGGCGACGAGCTGACCATCACGCTCGAGCTCAAGGTCGTGGCGGACATCGGCCTGATCGGCTTCCCGAGCGCCGGCAAGTCGAGCCTCATCGCCTCGCTGTCGCGGGCCCGGCCCAAGATCGCCGACTACCCGTTCACGACGCTGGTCCCCAACCTCGGCGTCGTCACTGCGGGCTCGACGACGTTCACCGTCGCCGACGTCCCCGGCCTGATCGAAGGGGCCAGCGAGGGCC
>NZ_JAOPXQ010000094.1 GCF_025965075.1 Aeromicrobium sp. | reverse complement strand
TCGGCGCGAGTCGGGGCGCTGCGGCGGAGCAAGGCGCGCGTGCGGGCGAGGAGCTCGGCGAGTCCGAACGGCTTGGCGAGGTAGTCGTCCGCCCCGACGTCGAGGCCGACGACCCGGTCGAGCTCGCCGCCGCGGGCGGTGAGGATCAGGACGCCGCCGACGTAGCCGGCCGCGCGGATGCGCCGGCAGACCTCCAGGCCGTCGATGTCGGGCAGGCCGAGATCGAGCAGCACGAGGTCGACGCCGGTGGCGGCCACCCGGTCGACGGCGGGCAGTCCCGCGCCGACACGTTCGACGTCATATCCCTCACGCTCGAGGGTGCGGATGAGGGGCGCAGCGATCTGGTCGTCGTCCTCGACGAGCAACACGAGGTGGGGCATTTCAGGAAGCATACGGCGACGTCTACCGACGGTCGGCGACCCGCTGGGCCTGGTCGTACGACAGGAGGCCGACGATCGCCGCGGAGACGACAAGCATCACGAACCCGAGCGAGCCGAACGGGCGGACGTCCTGTCCCGGCAGGCCGGCGACAGCCGTCAGCACGACGCCGCCGCCGGTGAACGCTGCCAGCAGGGTCGCGCCGAGCCGGGACTCGAAGCAGTTGTCCCGGTGCAGCTTGAGCGACACGGCGGCGGTGGCGACCAGCAGCGCCAGCAGCAGCGCGGCGACGTAGGAGTCGTGCCGGCCGCCGGCAACGCGTGCCAGCTCCACGAGCACCAGGAGTGTGGTCGCGAAGGCGGCTGCCCGCGAGGCGGGGGTGTGGGGGTGTTCCATCAGAAGTCCACGTCCAGGGCACCGGACTCGGTGACGGTGGCGGTGCTGGTCGGGTTGCCGGCCAGGTCGGTCGCGGAGGCGGAGGGCGTCCAGACCATGTTGGCGGCGGCGTTGACCTGGTAGCCGGCGTTGCCGAGGACCTTGACGGTGATCACCGTGCGCACGATGCCGTCGATCGTGACGGTCGCGGCGGTGATGGATGCGTCGGCGGTGGCATCGCCGAGGAAGGCGAAGCTGGCATTGAGGTCGACGGTGCCGAGCCGGAGGTTGGTCGGGCTGTCGATCTGGAGGATCTGGTTGTTGGTGAACAGCCCGCCGACCCGGATGGCGCCCGAGGTGGCCGTGCCGGACCAGCCGGCGTAGATCGAGCTGAGGTCCATCTGCTCGCTGTACGTGTAGACGATCGTGTCGCCCGCGTCGATCCTGCCCGCGGTCCCGCCGTTCGTGGTCTGGATGTCGGCGCCCTTGGGAGCGATGTTGTCGACCAGGCGGCCGGCGACGACGTTCGAGATGACGGTGTTGCCGTCGGAGTCGGTGAGGACCGCGCGCAGGTCGTAGGTGCCGTTGAGGGCGCTCGTGCTCCAGCTCGTCGTGTAGCTCGCCGTCGTGCTGGTGGTCGTGGCGATCGTGGTCCAGGTGCCCGACCCGGCGACCGACTGCTCGAAGCGGACGTTCGTGATCTTGCCGGTGGTCGTCGTGCTCGCGGTCAGCGGCACGCTGCCGCGCAGGTAGGGGCTGGGCGTGGCGAGGGTGATGGTGGAGACCGTGTTCTGCACGACGCGGTTCGCGATCGCGGCGGACGTCGTGGAGTTGCCGGCCTTGTCGGTCGCGACGGCCCGGAAGCTGTAGGTGCCGTTGGGGAGTGTCGTGGTGTCGACGGAGCAGGTCGTCGCCGGAGCGGTGATGGTGCAGACATCCGTCGTCGTGGTGCCGGTCGTCGCCTGGACGACGACCTTCGCGATGCCCGAGTGCGCGTCGGTCGCGCTGACGGTGAACGTCTTGGTGCCCTTGAGCGGCGTGCCCGGGTCGGTCAGCGTGACGGTCGGGTTCGTGTTGTCGACGATGACACCGGTGACGGTCGCCGAGGTGGCGGTGGCGCTGCCGGCGGTGGCGACGGAGCGGAAGCTGTAGGTGCCGCTCGCGATCGACGTGGTGCTCGCGGAGCAGGTGTAGGGGCCGCTGTTGGCCGCGCAGAGGGTCGTCCAGGTCGAGCCGCCCGCGGGCAGGTACTCGACGCGGACCGTCGGGACCAGGCCACTGGCACCGGTGACCGTGGACGTCGTCGAGACCGTGCCGTGCAGGTAGTCGCCCGGGCGGTCCAGGACGACGGTCATCGCGTTGGCGACCGTCGTGCGGGTCGTGGCGGAGGTGGCGGTGTTGCCGGCGTTGTCGGTGGCGGCGGCCCGCAGGTCGTAGGCGCCGTCGACGAGACCGCTGGTCGCCCAGTCGCAGGTGAAGGGGGCCGAGGTGTCGGTGCAGATGTCGGTCCAGGTCGAGCCGCCGGCGACGGCGCGCTGGATCGTGACGCTCTTGACGCCGGAGCCGGCGGTGTCGGTCGCCGTCGCGGTGACCGTCGTGGTGCCGCGGACGGCCGTGCCGGGAGCGGTGATCGCGACGGTCGGGGCGACCCAGTCGGCGGCGGCGGAGACCGTGCCGGTCGAGCTCGAGCTCGAGACGTACGAGGCGGAGGAGGAGCCGGTCAGGCAGATGGCGGCGACGACGGCCACGAGGGCGGCGGCCATGTGCGGCAGACGACGGGTCATCGCGCTCTTCTCCTTCCGGTGCTGGCTCATGTCTTCACTCTAGAAAAGTGCGATCCACGCGTTCTCCACACGAGTTCCTCGCCTTCTCCACATCTGCGGAAAAACAACGACGTGCCGCCGACCCGAGGTCGACGGCACGTCCGGTTGGCCCGAGGGCCTGAGATCACTGGTTGGTGGTCTCGCCGTTCAGCTGGACGGAGTCCCACTGGAACGTGGCGTTGGCGGTCTTGTTCTGCTGCGTGTTGTCAGCGGTGGTGGCGAGCTGGGCGCTGAAGACGTACGTGTTGGAGGCGCCGGCCTTGACGAGACCGAGGTCGTTCTTGGTGCCGTCGGCCAGGTCGCCGAAGTTGCCGGACCAGACCGGCGTGGTGGGCGTGGCGGTGTCGGTGATCGTCAGGGTCAGGTTGTCCTTGGCGAACTCGTTGGCCGACTTGACCTCGGTCAGCGAGAAGTTGGCGTCGAGCGTGCCGGTGTTCGTGATCGTCAGGGTGCCGTTGACGGTGTCGCCGGCCTTGATGTTCGTCAGGTTGAAGATGCCGGCGTCAGCCTTGGTGTTGGACTGGCTCAGCGTGCCGGAGGTGACCGAGCTGATCGTGTTGGCGCTGGTGGAGGTGAACGTGGCGCCCGATCCGACCGCGATGGCGCCGGCGGCGGCGAGGGTGGCGAGGGGGAGGAGGATCTTCTTGGTCATCATGGTGTGTCCTTCGTGGTGTCGTGGTGTGGGGGGCGCTGCGTTGGCTTGTGACATCAACGTATTGAGGTCGGATCCACGCGATCTCCACGCAATTGCCCCACGCACTCCACACTTCGGCACCACTCGCCGAAGGACTTCCTACCCGCCTACACCGGCAGGTCGAACCACACGCTCGTCCCGCCCGTGGCGGGGCTCTCCATGCCGATCGTGCCGCCGTGGGACTCCACGATCCGCCGGGCCGTGGCCAGACCGATCCCGTGTCCGGTGGCGCTGTCGTCCGCCCGCGCGAACAGCTCGAACATCGACTCCTGCCGACCGGGCGACACCCCGATGCCGTCGTCGGACACCCGGATCCGCCAGTGGGCCGAGAGCCGTTCCGCGGTGATCGACACCGAGGGCGACGTGCCCGGACGGGCGAACTTGATCGCGTTGGTGACCAGGTTCAGCACGACCGAGTAGAGGAGGTCGGGATCTCCCATGACACGCGGGAGGTCACCCACCCGGACGTCGGCGTCGTCGCGCCGGACCAGGGCTGTGGCGTCGGTGAGCACGAGGTCGACGACGTGGTGCAGGTCGGTCTCGACGATGCGGGGGCGACCGCCGTGCTGGGCGTAGGTCAACATCTCCTCGATCATGGAGTCCATCCGGTGACCGGCCTGCTCGACGGCGCCGACCATCTGCGACACCTCCGGATCACCCTCGACGACCGGCTTGGTCGCCAGCAGCTCGGCGTTGACGAGGATCGCGGTGAGCGGGGTGCGCAGGTCGTGACTGACCTGGCCCGCGAAGAGCGTCAGGTGCTCGTTGGTGCGCCGCAGCTCGTCACGTACGTCGGTCAGCTCCTGCAGCGAGTCCTCGAGGGCCCGGCTGCGGAACCGGAGCTCCAGCAGGTCCATGACCTGGGCCGCCATGACGCCGAGTGCCCGCTTCTGCAGCGGGGTGAGCTCGCGGGGCGCGAGGTCGAACACGCACAGCCGACCGATCGGCAGGCCGTCCGGCGTCGTGATCGGCGCCGAGGCGTAGAACCGGACCGCGCCGATCTCGCCCGTCACGAACGGGTTGTCCCGGAATCGCGGATCGACGCTGGCGTCGTCCACCTCGACGGGACGCGGGTCGCCCATCACCACGGCGCACATCGAGTCCTCACGCGTACAGATCGATGGCTCGAGGCCGGAGGTCACGATCTGGTGCTGTGACCGGCTGCCCACCATGTTGATCGCCGCGTACGGGACCTCGCAGATCGCCGCGATCAGGTCGACGAGGGACTGCAGGTCGCGCAGGGGCTGGCGGCCGAGCACGCCATAACGCTCGATCTCGCGATCGACCCGCTCCGTATGGCCAGCGGTCTGCTGCATCTGTCATCCCCCGGGAACATGTAGGACCTAGGCCCCCATGATCGCACGGCGGGCCGGACTCGTTCGCAGGTTGAGGGGGGCGTCCGAAACGGACGATCGGCTGCGCCAGGCTGACGGCTGGCCTAGGCTCGTCGGTGGGGGGGAATGATCCTGAGGGTGGGGCTTCGGTGCCGTCCTTCGGGATGATCACGTACACATCGCAGAAGGATCAGGGAGCCCCACCAGATGCCGGAGCCGTTGGACAGTCGCCTACGCGACGACCAGGCGCTCGACGAGATCGAGCTGACGAGTCGGCTCATCATCGCGGCCTCGGGCAAGGACAGGCCCCTCACCCAGGACGAGGTCGACGAGATCCTCGGGCTCTCCGAGCGCCCCTGAACAGCAGGTAACACCCGCGATTCGCTTGCGTGAACGCCGTGCCTCTAGCATGGGCTTGCCCTACCCAGCATTGACAGGAGCTCGTCGTGCGTTTTCGCATCCGACCAGTTGAGACATCGTTCTACGACTTGTTCACCGAGATGGCGAATCACCTCGTCGACGGGGCCAATCTGCTGGCACAGATGTTGGACTCCGGGACCGACAAGCGGGCCATCGGCGAGCAGATGCGTGAGGCCGAGCACGAGGCCGACGAGACGACGCACGCCATCATCCGGCGGGCCAACTCGACGTTCATCACGCCGTTCGACCGCGAGGACATCTACCGCCTCGCCAGCAGCCTCGACGACGTCATGGACTTCATGGAGGAGACCGTCGACCTGATCGGGCTGTACGAGCTCGGCGACCTGCCGGCCGACTTCGCGCCCCAGGTCGAGGTGCTCCAGCGGGCCACCCAGCTGACCGCCGAGGCGATGCCCCGGCTGCGCACCATGAAGGACCTCGACGAGTACTGGATCGAGATCAACCGCCTCGAGAACCAGGGCGACCGGTCCTACCGCCGCATCGTGGCCAACCTGTTCAGCGGCAGCTACAAGTCGCTCGAGGTGCTCAAGCTCAAGGACGTCGTCGACTCCCTCGAGCACGCCATCGATGCGTTGGAATCCGTCGCCAACACGGTGGAGCAGATCGCCGTCAAGGAGTCCTGAGTAGTGGACCTCACCCTGGCGCTGGTGATCGCCACTGTCGCCATCGCCCTCTTCTTCGACTACACCAACGGCTTCCACGACGCGGCCAACGCGATCGCCACCTCGGTCTCGACCCGCGCCCTGACACCACGGATCGCCCTCTCGATGGCCGCCGTCCTCAACTTCGTCGGTGCCCTGCTGGGCACCGCGGTGGCCAAGACGATCAAGGACATCCTCACGGGGTTCGACGACATGTCGGCCAACCATGCCCTCACGGTCGTGCTCAGCGCGCTGGTCGGGGCGATCGTGTGGAACCTCATCACGTGGTACTTCGGCATCCCGTCGTCGTCCTCGCACGCCCTGATCGGCGGCCTGATCGGCGTCGGTCTCGCAGCCGGCGTCGGCGTCGACTGGGACAAGGTCGTCGAGAAGGTCGCCATCCCGATGGTCG
>NZ_JAOPXQ010000047.1 GCF_025965075.1 Aeromicrobium sp. | reverse complement strand
CCGGACGGTGGCGCTCCCTGAGAGAAACGTAAGGCCTAACGTCCCGACTTGGGGTCACTTTTGTGACTATCTTTCTCTAGTTCTTTCGGACTAGATGACAGGTAGTCATTTACCGTCGATAGCTGACAAAATGTGATCTGGAGCACGTCCTACTTCTCGACATCTCGGCAGCATCCCCCTCCCCAGCTGTTGATATCTGCTGTATTTGCAGCGATTCCGGCATGCGACGGCTGGGTTGCGGACGCCGTCCTACGCCAAGGGTCGCCGCTTGCCCGGACTAATCCCTCCAAGCATCGACCACTCACAGCGGGTCGAGACCGGGACGGGTCCCCGGACCCCCTAGAGAGACTTTCAGACGGCCTGACGCGCAAACCTGTCAGTTTTGCAACGCCGGCACGAACCGGTTCGCCGCCACCAGCACCATCTCCCCCGGCGAGATGCAGGTCTGCAGGACGACGTCGGCGGCGGGCAGGTCACCGACCTGCGCCTTGCCGCGACGCTCGGTCGAGATGTCGGTCACGAGATACGTGCCGTCCTCGACACCGTCACCGGTCAGCGCGACCGCGTCCCCGGGCTCGAGCTGCGGGATCCACGCCCGGCCGCCGCAGTAGTCGTGCTCGGCCACCAGCACCGGTCGGTCCGGGCCGAGGTCGATCGCGATGGGCCCGCGGCAGAGGTTGAGCAGCATCGGCGAGGGGCTGAGCCGCGAGGTGGCATACACCGAGCGGCGGACGTCGGCGTCCGGCGGTGACGTCACGCGCTTGACCGGGTCCAGCGTCGCGAGCTCCATGGAGCGCGAAGGGACCGGGGCGTGGCTCGCGCAGGACACGACAAGCACCAGCAGCGCGCAGGCCGCGAGAACCCGTCCGATTCGTCTCACGCCCACCCCCTCGGTCCCCGCCTCCACTGTACGTCCGAGGGATCCGGCCGATCCCCGATCAATTCCGAGCCGACGTGAGACGGTGAGCCTCGTCCGGACATCTACCAGTAGAAGCGTCCGCACGACAGCACAGAACGGAGCGCCGGGTGACCTCACCGACGACCCTCGACGACGGTCCCGCGATCGGCGACCGGGAGCTGCTGGCGCGCGCCGCGACCGGTGACCGCGGAGCGTTCGGACAGCTGTACGACCGGCATGTGCGTCCCGTCTACTGGCAGGCGTACAGCGTGGTCCGCGACGAGCGCGAGGCCGAGGACATCACCCAGGACGTGTTCATCACGACGTGGCACAAGATCCGCACCATCACCGTCGTCGACGAGTCCGTCCTCCCCTGGCTGCTCGTGACCGCCCGCTACACGGCGCTCAACGCCAGCCGCACCCGCCGGCGGCGCAGCACCGATGAGCTCGACCCCGACGTGGCGGCGGACCGCGCCGTCGAGGACGAGGTCGAGTCCGGCCTGGTCCGCGCCGAGATCGACAAGGCCACCGCCACCCTGTCACCGACCGACCGCCGCCTCTACGACCTCTGCGTCGCGGGCGACCACACCTACGAGATGGCCGCCCACGAGCTGGGCGTCACCCACGCCGTCGTCCGCAACCGGATCTCACGCCTCCGCCGCCGGCTCCGTGCCGACCTCCGCTCGATGAGGGAGACATCATGACCACCCCGACCCTCCATGACGACCGCATCGACAAGATGCGCCTGTCCGTCATGCACTCCGTCGACAGCGACATCAAGCGCCGCGGCCGCCGCGCGCGCACCATCATCGGGCTCACCGCCGCGAGCGTGCTGGTCGTCGGGCTCGGTGGGTACGCGCTCGAGTCCCTCGACTCGACGCAGCCCTCGTCGAGCATCTCGGCCGACGACAGCGGAGGCCGCGCCGAGCGCAACAGCGCAGCGGCTGAGGGCAGCGGCTCCGCCGCCGGCGACGCGAAGTCCGTCGCCCCCGAGGACGACCGCCAGGTGATCACGACCGGCGAGGTCAGCGTGACGGTCAAGGACCCGCGCGGCACGGCACAACGTCTCAGCACGTGGGTCGAGAGCATCGGCGGCCGCGTCGACAACCGCTCGGAGAGCGGCTCGGGAGACGAGGCATCGGCATTCGTCACGGTGCGGGTCCCCAGCACCCGGGTGACTGCGACGATCGATCGCCTCACGACGTACGGGACGGTCGAGCATGTCTCGCTGCAGAATGAGGACGTGACGGCGCAGACCAAGGATCTCGATGCCCGCATCGACGCGCTGCAGCTCTCGATCGGCCGGTTGGAGGGGATCCTGGCCGAGGCCGGCAGCAGCGGCGAGGTCATCAGGGCGGAGAACGCGCTGACCCAACGGCAGGAGCAGCTCGAGAGCCTCGAGGC
Organism: Aeromicrobium sp.; assembly: GCF_025965075.1. Lineage (GTDB taxonomy): Bacteria > Actinomycetota > Actinomycetes > Propionibacteriales > Nocardioidaceae > Aeromicrobium. The sequence continues at coordinate 42,712 of NZ_JAOPXQ010000047.1, read as the reverse complement.
GCAACGCAAGGCTGTCGCCGACCAGGTGTCGCTCTCGACGTTGTCGATCGACCTGTCGCAGAAGCGTCAGGTCGACTCGGTCGAGCCCGGCGGCTTCACCGGCGGGCTGCGGGACGGCTGGAACGCCCTGGTGTCGACCGTCAACCACACCGTCGAGATCGTCGGCGTGCTGCTGCCGTGGGCCCTGGTCGCCGTGGTGATCGCAGGGATCGGCCGCCTCCTCCTGCGCCGACGAGCCTGACCTCAGCCCCGCTGACCCGCGGCGTTGACCAGCCAGTCGATCCCGAACTTGTCGGTGAACATCCCGAACGTGTCGCCCCACGGCGCCGGCTCGAACGCCTGCGAGATCGTCCCGCCGGCCGACAGCCCGTCGAACCATGACCGCAGGGTCGCCTCGTCATCACCGCTGAGCGAGATCGAGATCGTCATGCCCGGCTTATAGGGCATTCCCGGCGGGAGGTCCGCGCCCATCAGGACCAGGCCGTCCTCGGTCTCGAGCTGCGAGTGCATGATCTGGTCGGCGTACGCCGGGTCCGGCGTCATCCCGAACTCCGAGAACGTGTTGCTGGTCAGCTCGCCGCCCAGCACGGACTGGTAGAACTGCATCGCCTCGGCGGCCTGGCCCTCGAACGTGATGTAGGGGTTGAGATTGGTCATGCATTCCTCCTCGTCGCTGTGTTTCTCCCGAGTATGACCCCGGCGCCTCGCCCTCGTCCTCACCTTCGGTGGGCGGTTTGTCGGCCGGATCTCGGGGTACTCCCCCGCTAACCGTCGACGCCGTCGCGGGCCGGATGACAGGTGTCTTGGGATGGATGAGCTGCTGAGCGCCCGCTACGAGCTGGGGGACATCCTCGGCTCCGGCGGGATGGGCGCGGTCTATCGCGCCCACGACACCCGGCTCGGCCGCCCCGTCGCGATCAAGGTCCTGCGGGCCGGACCGCTCGCGGACGACGTCTCCCGGGCCCGGATGCGCAGCGAGGCCCGCCTGGCCGCGTCGATCCTCCACCCCGGCGTCGCCCAGATCTACGACTACGAGGAGGACGGCTCGACGCATGGCGGCATGGCGTACATCGCGATGCAGCTCATCGAGGGCCGTACGCTCGCCGAGCTCATGAAGCAGGGCCCGATGGCGCCCGAGCAGGTCATGTCGGTCGTCATGCAGGTCGCCGATGCGCTGCAGGCCGCGCACGAGACCGGCATCGTCCACCGCGACCTCAAGCCCGCCAACATCATGGTGACGCCGACGGGCCGCACGGTCCTGGTCGACTTCGGCATCGCCCGCTCGCCCTTGAGCGAGCCGCTCACCGACACCGGCTCGCTGCTGGGGACCGCGGACTATCTCAGCCCCGAGCAGGCCGCCGGTCGCACGGCCACGCCGCAGTCCGACCTGTACGCCCTGGGGGTCGTCGCCTACCACTGCCTGTCGGGCGTCTCCCCGTTCCGCCGGGAGTCCCCCGTCGCGACGGCGCTGGCGCACCTGCAGGAGGACCTGCCGCCGGTCGGTGACGAGGTCCCCGCGCCCGTGCGGGACCTGATCGCTTCCCTCAGCGCCAAGGCACCCGAGGACCGTCCGTCCACCGCGGCCGCCGTCGCACTCCTGGCGGCCGCCGCCGGCGCGAGCGAGCGCGTCGTGGTGGGACCCTCGGCCGAGCCCCCGGTCGGGGTCGACGTGCCGTCGGAGCTCGTTGCCGAGGACACGATGGTGTCCGCCCCGCTGCCGACCGGGACCTCCGATCCCGTCGCGCACCCCGCCGCACGACGCCCCCGCCCTCGGACCCTCTACGCCGGTCTGGGCGTCGCGGTCGTCCTGGCTGCGCTCGGCCTGCAGCGGATGCAGGCCGACGAAGCCCCGGTCGTGCCCTCGGTCGTCGGGCTCGACGTCAAGGACGCCACCGCCAAGGTCCGGGACGCCGGGCTGACCGTTCGCCGCGAGTCGGTCGACGTCGCCGGCAAGCCCGCCGGGCTCGTGGTCGACCAGTCCCCCGAGCGCGGAGACGAGGCCGGTGACGACGACGTCGTCGAGCTGTCCGTGGTCTCGGGCAAGATCAGGGTCTCGGCGCGAAGCGTCATCGGCACGACGTACGCGAAGGCGTCGGCCGGCCTGGAGAAGCTCGGCTTCGTCGTCGCGCGCAAGGACGTCACCCAGGCCGCTGACGCCGGTGAGGTCGTCGCGCTGGACAAGTCCGGACGGCTGCCCGACGGGACGACCATCACGTTGTCGGTCGCGGTCGCTCCCGTGGTGGTGCGGCAGCCGACCGTCTCCTCCCCTGCTTCCTCGGGCCCCGCCAAGAGCAGCGGCACGCCCGTCAAGGCGAAGAAGAGCCACAGCAAGACCAAGACCAAGACCAAGGCCAAAGCCAAGAGCAGGAAGAAGAAGTAGCCCCGTACGCAGCAACGGCCCCACGCGTCTGCGTGGGGCCGTCGTGCGTAGGTGATGCCTAGCTGCGAGCAGCCCGGTCGACGCGGTTGTGATAGCGGTGGCCCATCAGGCCACCGGCGATCGCGAACAGGAGGGTCACGAGGATCACGGCGACACCGGTGATGACGGCACCCCCGGTCAGCTCGTCCGTCGAGATCGGGATCCGCGGCAGGTCGACCCGGTCCAGCACGTTGTACTTGTCACCGAAGATCGCTCCCAGCACGATCGCGATGACCGTCACGACCAGGCCGATGACCCACACGCCGACACCCTGCCGGGCGCCGTCGAACCGGGACATCCGGCCGGCGACGTAGCCGCCCGCGTAGTAGGCAAGAGCCAGGATCACCGACAGGGCGATGGCCGTCGAGGCGGCGATCGTCCCGGCGGAGCGCTCCGCGTCGGACTGGGTCACCTCGACGGAGGAGCCCACCGCCGTCAGGATCGCGCCGATGATGCCGGCCAGGAGGACCGCCACACCGATCGCGACGATCCAGCCGAAGAATGCTGCGCCGGTGTTGAGCCCGCCGAACTTGTCGCGGGCATGGTCCTCGTCCGTCGCGATCAGGTCGGTACGCCCGTCGTGGTCGTGATCCCTGTCGTGGGTGGTGAGGTCGTGCTGGCTGTCGTGCGCCATGGTCTGCTCCTTCAGTGGGGCGGACCCGAGTGACCGCTGGGGCTGGGGTTACCCCTACTTCACTGGCGACAAACGGCACGGGGCTCCGAGAGCGGCTCCTCCCCGAATCACTCGCCACACAAATTGACAGCGGGACCGGGAGAAAGCATTCCCGGTCCCGCTGTCAATGGTGGAGCATAGGAGATTCGAACTCCTGACCTCTTCGATGCGAACGAAGCGCGCTACCAACTGCGCCAATGCCCCATGCGCCCCGAACTGCGGGCGCTCGCCAACTTTATCAGGCCACTCAGTGACCCACTGCGCGGCGTTGCTGGTCGGGTCCGTCGGCCCTCTTCGGCAGCTCGACGTCCTCGCCCTCGATGTGTCCCGAGGTCCACGTTCCGGGCTGCGAGAAGTCGATCGTGCGGACCGTCCGGCCGGCACGCGGCTTGGTGACGTAGGTCGGCAGGGTGACCGGCAGCGGGTCCCAGAGAGCCTCGCCGGCGGTCGAGACGGACGGGACCGCGATCACGATCTGGTCATCGAGGGCGTCGACCTCGAGGGCCACGTCCTCCATCCGGTGCTTGCGACCCGGGTTGATGTCCTCGAACTGGCCGGACACGATGATCGTGTCCTCCTCGTCGAACGCGACCGGCGTGTCCCGCTTGCGCGGCAGCTTGGGCGCAGCGAGGCCGAGCTCACCACGGACCTGGACACGGCAGGCGACGAGCCAGGCGATGTCGAGGACCGCGGGGACCGCCAGCGCGAGGACGGGGACGACCCCGAGTCCGGCAAGGATCCCGACGACGGCGGTGAGCGCCAGCAGCGTGAGCAGGGTGCGGCGACGGCGACGGGCTGCCAGTCGTGCGGCGGGTCGGTCGAGCGTACGAGCGGGGGTGTCGGTCGCAGCGGCCGGCGTCACGTCGACCTTCTCGGCGATCACAGGCGCTGCGGTCGCGGGCGTCGGGCGGGAGATGACACGGCCGAGCGACCCGGAGGTCTCGACGGAGTCGTTCTTGCCGGCCTCGTCATAGCGGCGGAGGGCAAGCGGAATGAAGTACGCCGCCCAGACAACGACGACGAACGCAATGATCAACCCACCACTCTGGCCCACGAGCAAAACGGTAGGCGGTCAGCAGCCCCATCACCCGCAGCACGGGCGTGTGTCGCCTGAGAACTTGTGGGGCGTGTGTGACTCGCTCGGCCCGCGGCGCCCCTCCCGTCGACGGGACCGCTTCCACAGGTCACGGAATGGGCTGCCCTTGCAGAGAGTTCGTGTCGGTGGCGGCCTCTGGAGTCGAAGCATGTTAGAGGACGCGCCGATCGACTCCCTGTTGGGTCAGGTGCTGTCGTACGACTTCGAGTCGCTGCCGGTCGTGGAGACCGGTTTCGTCCGGGTCGAGGCGATTGTCGCGCTGGACCGGGTGATCCGTGCGGCGCAGGCCGAGCAGGCCGCCCAGGTCGCGGCCTCGTACGACGAGCGGTCCACCGGATCGGCCTGGGTCAGGGCGATCCGGGGCTGTCGGTGATCGGTGAGGTCGGGATGGCTCGCAACATCGGGCCCACCCGGCCACCTCCGCCAATAGCCGCCCGCCCGGGCTGATGCGCTGGCGGCCACATCGATCCACCCCTTGAACGCTGGCGCACCGCTCACCGGTCCACCCGAGGGTCTAGCGCGAGGTGAGCCGGGACAGCAGGCCGTTCGGCGCGTCCTCGGCCAGGATCTGGAAGACCCGGTGGTCCCGCCACTCCCCCGCGATGTGCAGGTAGCGGCGAGCGAGCCCGACCTCGGAGAAGCCCAGCTTGTCCACGACCCGCAGGCTCGCGGCGTTCTCCGGCCGGATCGAGATCTCGATCCGGTGCAACCCCGCGGTCGTCAGCAGATGGTCGCAGACCAGCGCCACCGCCGTCGGGGTGATCCCGCGGCCCGCGTGGCTCCGCGCGACCCAGTAGCCCAGGTTGGCCCAGCGCGCCGAGCCCCACGTGATCCCGTTGACCGTCAGCATCCCGACGAGCTCGTCGTCCCAGGTCAGCGCGAACGGCATGGCCTGCCCGAGCCGGGCCCGACGACGCAGGGCGCCGATCATCGCGACGTACGACGTCGAGGTCTGTCCGGCCTCCCGGGGCAACGTCGCCTCCCACGGTCCGAGCCACTCCGCGTTGGCGGCTCGCAGCCTCCGCCACGCGCGGGCGTCGCGACGTCGCAGCGGACGGACGCCGATCGAGCCGTGCGACAGCGTGACCGGCCAGCCGGCGCTCAGGACTCGCTCCTGGGGTGGTCGCCGCCCTGCAGCTGGTCGACCGCGTGCGGCAGGACCTCGGCCAGCACCGCGAGACCATCCTTGACGCCTCCACGCGAGCCGGGCAGGTTCGCGACGATAGCCGATCCGGCTACTCCGACGAGTCCCCGCGACAGGGATGCCGTGGCGATCCCGTTGGCGACGCCGCGCGCCCGCATCGCCTCGGCGACGCCGGGGAGCTCACGATCCAGGAGGGGACGCGTCGCCTCGGGGGTGCGGTCCGTCGGGTTGATCCCGGTCCCGCCGGTCGTGATGACCGCCACCGCGCCATCGACGAGCGCCGCACGGATGGCGTCGGCGACCGGCTGACCGTCCGGGACGACGGCCGGCGGGCCGACCTCGAAGTCCCAGCTCCGCAGGGCGTCCACGATCAGCGGGCCCGTGGTGTCCTCGTAGACACCGCTCGAGGCACGGTTGGACGCGACGACGACGGCTGCCTTCATGAGCGCTGCCAGTCCCCGCTCTTGCCGCCGGACTTCGCCATGACCTCGATGTCGGTGATCCGGGCGAGCTTGTCGACCGCCTTGACCATGTCGACGACGGTCAGCGCGGCGACGCTGACGGCGGTCAACGCCTCCATCTCGACGCCGGTACGGTCCGCGGTCCGGACCGTCGCCTGGATGAGGACGACACCGTCGTCGACCTCGAGGTCGACCTCCACACCGCTGATCGCGAGCGGGTGGCACAGCGGGATGAGGTCGGGCGTCCGCTTCGTGGCCATGATGCCGGCGATCCGGGCGACCGCCAGGGCATCGCCCTTGGGCATGCCGTCGCCGCGCAGCAGCGCCACGACCTCGCTGCTGACCTCGACCCGGCCGCGGGCCGTGGCGGTCCGGGCGGTGATGTCCTTGGCCGTGACATCGACCATCCGCGCCGCCCCGGAGTCGTCCACGTGGGTCAGACGGTCCGCCACTAGAAGGGCCTGTCCAGCACGAGGGTGCGGACCGTGTCGCCGAGGTTGAGGGCGGTCTGGTCCTCCCCGACGATGATCAGCGCGTTGGCCTTGGCCAGCGTCCCGACCATGTGGGACCCGGCGCCCTCCAACGGGGTGACCTTGGCACCGCGGTGCGTGACCTCGAAGACCGCGCGGACGTACTGCCGCACGCCCGGCCGCGATCGCAGGTCGGACGCCAGCACGGCGTGGACCATGGGGCGGCGGTAGGGCGTCCGGCCCATCATGCGGCGGATCGCCGGCAGGACGAACACCTCGAACGACACGTAGGCCGACACGGCGTTGCCCGGCAGCGTGATGATGGGGGTCTGCTCGTCGAAGACCTTGCCGAAGCCCTGCGGCTTGCCCGGCTGCATCGCGACCTCGTTGAAGTCGACCGTCCCGAGCGCCGACAGCGTCTCCTTGACGACGTCGTGGTCGCCCTTGCTGATGCCGCCGCTGGTGACCACCAGGTCGGCGCGCACGAGCTGCTCGGACAGGACCCGCTGGAACCGGCGCGGGCTGTCGTCGACCGCCCCGACGCGGTAGCAGATCGCTCCGGCCTCGCGCACCGCCGCGGCCAGCATGTAGCTGTTGCCGTCGAAGATCGAGTCGTAGTCGAGGTGGGTCCCGGGCTCGCGCAGCTCGCTGCCGGTCGAGATCACGACGACACGGGGGCGCGGCCGGGCCTTGACCCGGGGCGCGCCGAGCGAGGCCAGGAGGCTGATCTCGCGCGGGCCGAGGACCGTGCCCTCGGCCAGCACGGTGTCGCCGGTGCGGATGTCCTCGCCCTGGGGGCGGATCCGGGCGCCCCGGTCGGCCGAGGCGTAGATCTGCACGCGGGCGTTGCCGCGATCGGTCTCCTCGAACGGCACGACGGCGTCGGCGCCGCGCGGGATCGGGGCGCCGGTCATGATCTTGACCGCGGTGCCGGCGCTGATCGCGAACGGCTTGGCCGATCCGGCGGAGATCTCGCCGACGACCGGCAGGGTCACGGGCTGCTGGCGGGTGGCTCCGGTGATGTCCTCGGCGCGCACGGCGTAGCCGTCCATCGAGGAGTTGTCGAAGCGGGGCAGGTCGATCGGGCTGACGAACGCCTCATGGATCGGCAGGCCCAGCGACTCGACGAGCGGCTGCTCGTAGGGGGCCAGCGGCCCGATGCCGCGCAGGATCTTCTCGAGGTGGTCCTCGACCGTCAGGACGCCCTCCCGGACGCTCTCGGGCCGGGGGCGGACGGCCGGTGCCGGTGCCGCCTCGCTGGCCGGGGTCTCGGGACGCGTCACGGGCTGGGTGAGCTCCTCGTCGCCGGCCCCAGCGGTGCTCGGGCCGGCCTGTGCAGGAGGTTGACCCGGCTCGGTCGGGAGCATGCGCTGCTCCGGTCCGTGGTCATTTCCTCCTGAGGACATGCGTGTCAGCCTAACCGGGTGTCCGCCGCGACGCTCTCGGCCGTGCCGGTGTCGTCCAGGGTGACGTCCCTACGCACGGTGACTCCGCGGCCGAACCGCCAGTCCCCGCGGACCGTCAGCCGCCGCGCCTCGACCAGCGACGGGGGCGACGGCAGCCGCGCGTCGAAGTCCGCGATCGTGGAGTAGAACCGGCGGTCGAGGTCGACCAGCGGGGCCGCGTCGACCTGCGAGCGCACGCGGAAGTCGTCCCCCACGCCGTAGACGTCCGACCGCAGCAGGAGCAGGTCGTTGGTCGTCTTGACCGGCAGGAACCGGGACCGGTCGACCTCGATCGCGGTCGCCCCGTCGAACACCTCGACGGCGGCACCCATCGCGGACTCGATCTGCACGACCTCGGTCGAGGACTTGTCGGTGGGGTCGACGGTCTTGGTGTTGCGGATCAGCGGCAGGCCGAGGACGCCCTCGCGGTCCTCGAGCGTCTGCTTCATGACCCGCAGGTCGAACCACAGGTTGTTGGTGTGGAAGTAGCGGTGCCGCTCGGGATCGGCGGCCGCCGCGGCGTCCTCGTCGGGGGTCTGCGCGGTCTCCCGCAGGACCAGGCGGCCGTCGCTCTTGCGGACCACGATGTGGCCGCCCTTGACGTCCGCGGGAGTGCGTCGGCAGACCTCGGCGGCGTAGGGCGCGCCCGAGGCCGCGAACCAGCCCATCATCGCCGGGTCCGGCGCGGCACCGAGGTTGTCGGCGTTGGAGACCGTGGCGTAGCGGTAGCCGGCGTCGATCAGGGCGTCGAGGATCCCGGAGACCTCGAGCGCGGTGTAGAGGTCGCCGTGTCCCGGGGGGCACCACTCGAGCGACGGGTCGGCCGGCCAGTCGACGGGCGTCAGGTCGTCGGTGCGGAGCTTGGGCTCACGATTCTGCAGGAAGTCGATCGGCAGTCCCTCGACCGCGAGGTCGTCGTATTTCGCGAGCGCGGCCAGGGTGTCGTCGCGGGTGCGGAAGCTGTTCATGAACAGCAGCGGCAGCGTCACGCCGAGCTGCTCGCGCAGGTGCAGGACCTGTCCCGCGATGACGTCGAGGAACGTCAGGTCGGGCCGGACGGGCAGCAGGGTCTTGGCCCGGTCGAGCCCCATCGAGGTGCCGAGGCCGCCGTTGAGCTTGATGACAGCCGTGACGGCGGCCGCCTCGCGGCACTGCTCGTCGGTCAGCGAGATCGCACCGGCGTGGTCGATGTCGACGAGCGGGTCCACCTCGGACTCCGGGATCATCCCGGAGGCGCCCCCCTCGAGCTGTCCGTAGAAGGAGGAGAACACGTCGATCGCTCGCTGCGGCACCCCCGCGTCCACCATCCGTTGCTGCGCCTGCTCCAAGCCCGTCACGAGACCTCCTTAGTTCGAGCGCCTTCCGGCGCCCATAGGTTAGCGTCAGCGCGTGACCAAGGCTCAGGTGCGCGGCGAGCTCCTCGACCGACGTCGTGCGATGTCGCCCGGCGAGCGTGCCGAGGCCGCCGAGGCGATCGCGCTGCACCTGCTCGCGGTACCCGTCATCGCCCGCGCCAACCGGGTCGCCTGCTACCTGTCGATGCCGACCGAGCCCGGCACCGGCCCGCTCGTCGCGGCGCTGCACGACCGTGGGGTCGAGGTCGTCGTGCCGATCAGCCTCGATGACCACACGCTCGACTGGTCGACGTACGACCCGACCGCAGCGGTGACGCCGACCGCGCTCGGCATCCCGGAGCCGGCCGGCGTACGCCTGGGGGTCGACGCGCTCGAGACGTGCGACGTGGTGATCCTGCCGGCGCTGGCCGTCGACCACGCGGGTCACCGGCTCGGACGGGGCGCCGGCTACTACGACCGCGCGCTCGCCGGGACGTCCGCGCCGCTGTGCGCCGTGGTGTTCACCCACGAGCTGCTGCCGACGCTGCCGCACGAGCCGCACGACGTGCCCGTGCAGATGGCGGTCACCCCGGCCGGGCTGTTCCGCGTCCCCTAGCCGGCGCCGCTGGCTCGTCCCGCTAGCTCGTCCCGCTGGGCTTGAGCGTCAGCGTGTCGTCGGTCGATGCGGCCACGGCCTTGCGGCCGAACGCCCACGGCAGCGTCTCGCCCTTGGCCCACAGCGGCGCCTGGTCGAGGTAGTGGTCGTCGAACGCGTGACCGGAGTTGCCGGTCAGCTGGATCCAGCGGGAGCGGTCGAGATTGCCCAGGTCCACGACCATCCGCATCGACGGCACCGCGGTGACCTCGTAGCCCTCCGTGGCGTCCCAGCTCGTCGCGTCGACGATGCCGCTGCCGCCACCGACCTTGAACGGGCCACGGTTGAAGATGCGGTTGACCAGGCCGACGCCCGAGTCACCCAGGGTCGGGTTGACGAGCTCGAGCTTGTGCATCGTGCCCCACCGCCACTCGCTCGGGCTGCGGGACTGGATCATCGTCAGCTCGTCCCGCGCGGCCCGCATCGCGTCGGCGAGGATCTCGTCGCGCGTCTCCTTGATGCCCGGAGTCGTGGTGTCGTCCCACCAGTGGTTGCCGGGTTGGTCGAGGATGCTCGCGACGATCGTGAACCACCGCTCCCCACCGGTCGGCCAGGCGTTCTTGGGCAGCTCGTCGTGGAACGTCCGCTCGAGCAGGTGCCGCCAGACCGCGTTGAAGTACGCCGCACCGGGCGAGTCGACGTCCTGGCGGAAGTCCCACCCGCGGAGGGTCGCCTGCCCCTGGCGGTAGTAGGCGCTCTCGAGCTGGATCCGGAGCAGCTCCGGCACGAGCCGGGCGGCGTTGGCGCTGTAGGTGTCGTTCTGGATCCGCGACATGTCCGCGACGCTGAGCTTGTCCTTGGCCGTGATGAGGTCACGGATGCGCTCGGACCGGTAGCCGTCGGCGGTGTCGGCACCCAGGACGTGCGGGTACTGGTTGCCGATGACCCGGTTGTTGGCCGTGACGATGAAGCCCTCGTCGGGGTTGTAGACCGTCGGGAGCTCCTCGAACGGGATCGTCCCCGTCCAGCCGTAGCTCTTGTCCCAGCCGGGGACCGGCCACCGGCCGTCGCCCTTGCGGCGCACCGGGATCGTGCCGGGCGACTGATAGCCGATGTTGCCGGCCCGGTCGGCGTACACGAGGTTCTGCGCCGGCACCGTGAACAGCTTCGCCGCGGCCCGGAAGTCGTCCCAGTCCTGCGCCTTGTCGAGGGCGAAGACCGCCTTGATCGTGGGCTCGGGCGTCAGCGCGGTCCAGCCGAGCGACACCTCGTACGCGCCTCGGGTCGCCGTGGCCTGCTGGCCCGCCCCGACGTCGGCGACATCCCTCGACAGGTCGTCGTCGAGGTCGGACAGGATCGGTCCGTGTCGGGTCGACCGGACTGTGATCCGCTCGGTGTCCCCGTCCGCGACCTCGAACGTCTCCTGACGGGTCTCGAGCGGGAGCTGCCGTCCGTCGTACTCGTACGTGTCGCCGGTGACCTTCTCGAGGTACAGGTCCGCGACGTCGGCGTACATCGTCGTGACGCCCCACGCGATCCGGTCGTTGTGGCCGACGACCACGCCGGGCAGACCCGCGAACGAGAAGCCCGAGACGTCGTACGGGCAGGCCGCGCTGACGGTGCGGCAGTGCAGCCCGACCTGGTACCAGATGCCCGGCATCGAGGGCGCCAGGTGCGGGTCGTTGGCCAGGATCGGCTTGCCCGTCGTGGAGTGCTCGCCGTCGACGACCCACGAGTTGGAGCCGATGCCCTCCCCGATGCCCAGCAGCGCGGGCAACGCCTCGGCGCCCTTCTGTGCCGACGACAGCGAGGCCACGGCGGAGCGGGCCAGGGCCGGATCGGGTGTCACCGTCCGGCGGAACGTGCCACCCCCGACGGTGCCCTCGCCGGCGATCGTGGCGTGGTCCGAGGGATAGCCAGGGTAGAGCTCCTCGACCTCGTCGACCGACAGCTTGGCGGTCGACAGCACCCGGGTGATCTCGTCATCCATGTTGCTGCGCAGGTCCCACGCCATGGCCTTGATCCAGGCCAGCGAGTCGACCGCGGTCCACGGCTCGGGCGTGTAGTCCGGCCCGGTCAGCGACAGGACGGAGTACTCCAGCGACAGCTGGGACGCCGACCGGTCGTCGATGTACTCGTTGACCCCTCGGGCGTACGCCCGGACGAGCGAGAGCGTCGTGTCGTCGAGGAGGGCCAGCTCCTTCTCGGCGGTGCGGCGCCAGCCCAGCGTGCGGACGAACTTGTCGGTCTCCAGCCCCCCCTCGCCGACCAGCTCGGACAGGCGCCCGGCCGTGACGTGGCGGCGGAAGTCCATCTCGTAGAAGCGGTCCTGCGCCTGGACGAAGCCCTGCGCGAAGAACAGGTCCTCGGGATTGTCGGCATAGATCTGCGGGATGCCCTTGCCGTCCCGCTGGACCGTGACGGTGCCCTTGAGCGCGCTCGCGGTCAGCTCCCCGGTCGTGTCGGGGAACGACTTGCGGACCGTGACGAACGAGAAGATCGCCGCCCCGAGGACGGCCAGCAACAGCACGGAGGAGGTCACGAGGACGAAGCGGCGCACCGAGCCATTCTCACCCACACCGCTGCCCGGGTCGACGCGACCCGTGCCCAGCCGTCAGGCGCGCCTGCCGTCGCCGGTACTGCCGCTGCGGATCTCGCCGACGAGCTCCTCGAGGACGTCCTCGAGCATGATGACGCCGAGCACCTGGCCGGACTCGTCGGCGACCCGAGCCATGTGCGAGCCCCGGGCCTGCATCGTGCGGAGGGCCTCGTAGAGCCCCGAGTCAGCGTGCACCGTCGCGAGCGGGCGCAGCCACTTGTCCGCGATCGTCTCGCGGCGGGCCGCGCCGTCGGTCTCCAGCACGTCCTTGATGTGCAGGTAGCCCGTGATGTCGCCCATCGCGTCGACGACCGGGAAGCGGGAGAAGCCGGTGTCGGCGCAGGCCCGCTCGACGTCGACCGGGGTCGCGCTCGGCGGGATCGTGACGAGCCCGGCCCGCGGCAGCAGGACCTGCGCGACGGTGCCGTCGGAGAAGTCGAGCGCGCCGGACACCAGTCCGTACTCGTCCTCGTCGAGCAGGCCCTCGCGGCGGGACTCCTCGACGAGCCCCGCGACCTCGTCGTGCGAGTACGTCGAGGCGACCTCATCCTTGGGCTCGACGCCGAAGGCCCGGACGATCATGTTGGCCGTGCCGTTGAGCAGCACGACGAACGGCTTGAGGACCAGCACGACCGCCAGCATGAACGGGCCGAGGAACAGTGCCGCCCGGTCGGGACCGACCAGCGCGAGGTTCTTGGGCACCATCTCGCCCAGCACGACGTGGGCGAACACCACGATCGTCATGGCGATGACGAACGAGACGGGGTGCACGACCCCCTCGGGGACGTTGACCGCCTCGAAGACGGGCTCCATGAGGTGGGCGATCGCCGGCTCGCCGACGGCGCCGAGGCCCAGCGAGCAGATCGTGATGCCGAGCTGCGCCGCGGCCATGACCTGCGTGATGTTCTCGATCGCCCGCATCGCCAACCGCGCCGGCGCCGAGCCGGCCGCGATGCGCGGCTCCAGCTGGGTGCGGCGGGCCGAGATCAGCGCGAACTCCGCAGCGACGAACAACGCGTTGAGCGCCAGCAGCACGACCGTCAGGACGACGGCTCCGATGTCGCTCATGAGGTGACCTCCCCGGGCATGGCCTCGTCGTCGACCGTGAGGGAGACCCGGTCGATGCGGCGGCCCTCCATGCGCTCGATCGTCAGCGTCACGAGCAGCGGCTCGGGATCGTCCTCGTCGTCGTCAGGTGTCCGGTCGAGGCGCAGGCTGACGACGTCGCCACGCTGGCCCAGGCGGCCGAGCCGCTCGAGGATGAGGCCCGCAATGGTCTCGTAGTCCTCGCCCTCCGGCAGTGCGATGCCGGTCTGCTCCTCGACCTCGTCGGGCCGCAGCAGGCCCGACAGCGACCACGTGCCGTCGCGGCGGTGCCGGCTGCGGGACGACAGCCGGTCGTGCTCGTCGGCGATGTCGCCCACGATCTCCTCGACCAGGTCCTCGAGGGTCACGACCCCGTCGGTGCCGCCGTACTCGTCGACCACGATCGCCATCTGCATCCCCTGCTCGCGCAGCACCGACAGCAGAGGGTCGAGCTCGATGCTGTCCGGCACGATCGTCGGCGGGTCCAGGATGTCGGTCAGGCGGACCGAGCGCCTGCGGTCCGGCTCGACGCCGACGGCCTGCTTGACGTGGACGATCCCGAGGACGTCGTCGGGGCTCTTGCCGATGACCGGGAAGCGGGAGTGGCCCGTCTGGCGGGCGGCCTCGATGACGTCGAAGGCCGTGTCGCGTCCCTCGAGGAAGTGGACGCGCACCCGCGGCGTACGCACGTCGGCCGCGGTCCGGTCGCCGAACGCGATGCTGCGGGCGACCAGGTCCGCGGTCTCGTCGTCGATCGCGCCCTCGACCGCCGACCGCAGCACGAGAGAGCGGAGCTCGACCGGCGATCGGGCCGAGCGCAGCTCCTCCTGCGGCTCGACGCCGAGCGCCCGCAGGATCGTGTTGGCCAGGCCGTTGAGCGCCCGGATGGGCCACGCCATGGCCCGGGTGAACGCCCGCTGGGGCCACTGGGTCAGTGCGGCGGTCCGTTGCGGCAGCGCCAGCGCGAAGTTCTTGGGCACGAGCTCGCCGACCAGCATCGTGACGACCGTGCTGACGATCAGCGCGATGCCGTACGAGACCCCCTTGAGCGCGCCGTCCTGCAGCCCCGCGGACTCCAGCGGGTCGTGCAACAGCTTGCCGATCGCCGGCTCGGCCAGGAAGCCGATCGCCAGGTTGGTGATCGTGATGCCGAGCTGGGCGCCGCTGAGCTGGGTCGACAGCGACCGCAGCGCGAGCAGCGTGCCCTGGGCGCCCTTGTCGCCGGCCTCGGCGTCACGCTCGATCGTCGCGCGGTCGACCGTCACGAACGAGAACTCGGCGGCGACGAAGACCCCGCAGGCGAGCATCAGGAGGAGGGACGTGGCCAGCAGCAGCCATTCGGTCATCGATGGGCTCCGAGAGGGCTCTGGCGACGAGGGATGCGATCGATCACGGTGCGGCAACTGTACCCTTGGGGAGCATTGCCGATCGAGCGGGAGCATGTCGTGCCGAAGTACCAGTACCAGTGCAAGGACTGCGGAGAAGCGCTGGAGGTCCAGCAGAGCTTCACCGACGACGCGCTGACCGTCTGCCCCACCTGCGGCGGCGACCTGCGCAAGGTGTTCAACGCCGTGGGCGTGGTGTTCAAGGGCTCCGGGTTCTACCGCAACGACAGCCGGTCGACGTCGTCGTCGTCCGACGCCGCCAAGCCGTCCTCGAGCGACAGCAAGAGCTCCTCCTCGGACAGCAAGCCCGCCGCGGCGGCGCCGGCCAAGAAGAGCGACTCCGGCTCCGCCGCGTAGCCCGCTCGCCCCCCCTGTGGACACACTCCTGCGGGTCCGGGCCGATCTTCCTAGGCTCTGGTCATGGACCGGATCCAGCAGCTCGTCCTCGAGCACCGCAGGCTGCTCGCCGCCGTCCTCGCCGGCCTCGCGGTCCTGACCGGGCTCTCGTCGCTGCGTCAGCCGACGGACGGCATCCCGGTCGTCGTCTCCCGGCACGACCTGCGCAGCGGCCACGTCATCACGGAGCGCGACCTGCGTACGACCACGGTCCCGGCCGCTGCCGCCGCCGGGCACGCGCTGGACCGGTCCGCCGCCGTCGGTCGACGTGTCGCCGGACCGATGCGCCGGGGCGAGACCGTCACCGACTTCCGGGTCCTGCGTGCCGACGCCCTGGCCGGTTACGGGACCGGCGCCGTCCTCACCACGATCCGGGTCGACCTGGCCGACGGCGCCGCGGGCGTGAGGGTCGGTGACCGGGTCGACGTGGTCGCGGTGGACCCCGACGGCGAGAGCCGGGCGACGGTCGTCGCGCGCGCCGTCGAGGTCGTCACCGTCCCGGGCCCGGACGATCCGGACGCGACGTCGCTGGGCATCGTGACGTCGGAGAAGGACGCCCTGTCGCTGGCGACGGCCGGCCTGGAGGCGCGATTCAGCCTCATCACGTCGTCCTAGTGGTGGCCGCGTTGTCACCACTACTGTCGAGCGGTCAGCACTTCCCACACCCCCAGGGGGACAGCATGGTCAAAGGCTTCAAGGACTTCTTGATGCGCGGCAACGTGATCGACCTCGCCGTCGGCATCGCGATCGGCGTCGCGTTCACGACGCTCGTCGGCGCATTCGGAACGTACTTCGTCAACCCGATCATCGCGGTCGCCGGAGGTGACAAGGCCCAGGGCTTCGGCTTCAACATCACCGACAGCGATGCGACCTTCGTCAACATCGGCGGGCTGATCAACGCCCTGATCGTCTTCGTCGTCACGATGGCGGTCATCTACTTCGCGATCGTCGTGCCGGTACAGAAGCTGCAGGCCATGCGCAAGCCCGGACCCGGTGTCGACGAGCCAGAGGCCGTTCCGGAGGACATCGCGCTGCTGCGCGAGATCCGCGACTCCCTGGCGACCCGCCCGGAGGCACGACGCAGCTCCAGCTAGCCGTGGTGGGGCGGGACATCGCGGAGGTAGTCCTCGTCGCGCGATGTCCCGCCCAACTCGCTCCAGCCCTCGTCGGTCTCGTCGGACGTCGTGCTGGGCATCAGGTCACCCAGCAGCTCGGCCGCGCGGCGGCGGCGCTCCCGCTCCGCGGGATCAGGCCGGGACGAGGGCATCGAACCACTCCCGCCTCAGTGTCGCGTGCACCGGCTGCCAGCCCGTCCGGTCGCTGAACAGCTGGGAGCTGACCCGCTGTGACCGGGTGAGGATCTCGAGCTTCTCGGCCCCGAGGCGCAGGATCCAGCCCGGCAGGAAGTGTCCGGCCTCCCGGCCCGCGGCCCGTGCAATCATGTCGACGTAGTCGCGGCGCTGGACCGGCTCGGCGCCGACGTTGTAGACCCCGCCGGGTGCCGTGAGGGCGTGGACGACGGCGGTGCCGACGTCCTCGGGGTGGATGACGTGCATCCACGACTCCTCGGGCCCCAGGCCGATCGACCGGCCCGCCGCCGCCCGGCGAAACAGCCAGGCGGTGTTGGCGTCGTCGCCGGTGATGAGGCCGAAGCGCAGGCTGACCGCCGTGCCGCCGTCGACCGCGAACCTGTTGACGTTGTCCTCGGCGACGACGACCGGCTCCGTGGCGCGGGTGACGTCGACGGGGCTGTGCTCG
Source organism: Aeromicrobium sp. (assembly GCF_025965075.1). GTDB lineage: Bacteria > Actinomycetota > Actinomycetes > Propionibacteriales > Nocardioidaceae > Aeromicrobium. The sequence goes on along the minus strand of NZ_JAOPXQ010000047.1, from coordinate 25,851 downwards.
TCGATCCAGCCGTCCCCGTGGTCGGCGTAGATGAAGCTCAGGCTCTGCTGGACGATCCGCTCGACCCCCGCGCGGTGGGCGGCGTCGGCGACGATCCGGGACCCGTTGAGACGGATGCGGTCGATCGCCTTGAGCGATCCGGGCCGCAGGGCGGCCGTGCCGACGGGGACCTTGGTGGCGAGGTTGGCGACGGCGTCGCACCCCTGCATCCCCGCGGTCAGGTTGGGCCGGTCGTACAGGTCGCCGGGCCACGGCTGCGCGCCCATGGCCGCGACCAGCTCGGCGGTCCCCGAGGACCGCGTCAGTCCGACCACGTCGTGGCCGGCTCGGTGCAGGGCTTCGATGGACGATCGGCCCATCACTCCACTCGCACCCGTGAGGAAGACCTTCACGTTTCACTCCCTGGTGGGTTCCCCCGGCAGCTTCTGCCGGAGCTCCTCCGTCGGGACCGGTGGATCCTCTCGGAGATTACGAAACGATAACAAACTTACCCGGGTGGATATTACCCATGGGTAACTCCTGGGTGTGGATCAGCCGCCGATCAAGGGCACGATGTCCGCGATCGAGGTGTAGACCTCGGTCGGCCGGTAGGAGAAACGCTCGACCGCGTCGCGGTGGGTCGAGCCGGTCAGCACCAGGAACGTCCGCAGGCCCGCCTCGAGCCCCGACAGCACGTCGGTGTCCATCCGGTCGCCGATCATGACGGTCGTCTCGGAGTGTCCCTCGATCTGGTTGAGGGCGCTGCGCATCATGAGCGGGTTGGGCTTGCCGACGAAGTAGGGCTCAACTCCCGTGGCCTTCGTGATGAGGGCGGCGACCGACCCCGTCGCGGGCAGGGAGCCGGCCGGGGACGGCCCCGTCGCGTCCGGGTTGGTCGCGATGAAGCGCGCGCCCTTCTCGATCAGCTGGATCGCCCGGGTGATCGCCTCGAAGGAGTAGGTGCGGGTCTCCCCCAGGACGACGTAGTCGGGGTCCTGGCTCGTCATGATGTAGCCGACGTTGTGCAGCGCCGTCGTCATCCCCGCCTCCCCGATGACGTACGCCGTGCCCCCGGGGCGCTGCTCGCTGAGGAAGCGGGCCGTCGCGAGCGCGGAGGTCCAGATCGCCGACTCGGGCAGGTCGATCCCCGCGCTGCGCAGGCGCGCGCAGAGGTCGCGGGGCGTGAAGATCGAGTTGTTCGTCAGGACCAGGAAGCTGCGCCCGGTCTCCTGCAGACGGGCGATGAACTCCGCGGCGCCCGGGATCGCCTTCTCCTCGTGGACGAGGACGCCGTCCATGTCGGTGAGCCAGGTCTCGATGGGCTTGGTCATGGTCGGGCTTCCGTCATGCCGCTATTGTCCACCAGCGGGATGCCGATCGAAGAACTCCCAGATCAGCCGGGTCGCGTCGACCGGGCTGTCCTCGGTCCGCGACGTCCGTCCGGGCGACATCGGACCGCCGCCGGGCCAGCCGTGCACGCCGTCCACGATCGCGTAGATGTCGACTGCCGTCGCGTCGCGGCACGACGTCCACGAGTAGTGCCGGAGGTCGTCCGAGGCGGTGGTCGTCGCGCCGGACGCCGGGCAGCCGTCGTGCGACGCCCACATCGACATCGTGTCGTTGACGGCGGGGAGTTGGCCGACCACGGTCGTGGCGCCCTCGTACGGCACGGTCCGGTCCTTCATCCCGTGGAAGTACACGATCGACGCCGGCGGCGCACTGGCGCAGTCCGGCGTGAAGTAGGGCCCGGACACGGCGGCGTATGCCGCGAAGTCCGTCGACCCGTCGCACGCCAACGCCAGGGTCAGCGCCGAGCCGTTGGAGAAGCCCGCGGCGTACGTGCGTGACGAGTCGATGCAGCCGTCGCGCCTGAGCTCCTTGACCAGGGTCCGGACGAAGGCGAGGTCGGAGGTCGGCTCGGTCATCGGGGAGCGGAAGTCCCAGTGCGAGACCTTGCCGCTGCCCAGCGGCGCGACGAGGATCGCGGTGCGCTCGTCGGCGGCCTGCGCCATGCCGGTCGTGCGGACGACGGCCCGAGGGTCGCCGCCCAGCCCGTGGAACAGCATCACCAGGGGTGTGCGCGCCGTCGGGTCGTAACCGGGCGGGACGTGCTGGACGTACGTGCGGGTGACCCCGCCGACGACGACCGTCCGCGTCGTCGTCCCGACGTCCAGGGGACGCCCCGTGGAGCACCGGTCGGGTGCTGTCCGCTCGGGCTCGGAGGACGCGCACGCCCCGAGTCCCGCGATCACCATCGCCACGACCACGGCGCCGGCCAGGAGCCGCCTCAACGCTCGATTCCCGGTCGCGGGGAGCGGCGGATGAGTGCTGACACAAGGGCGATCGTATGTCGTCAACCTGAGAGTCGATAACCTGTGCACGCGCCCTCGTAGCTCAGTCGGATAGAGCGACCGCCTCCTAAGCGGTAGGCCACAGGTTCGATTCCTGTCGAGGGCACCCCCGCAGCGCCCCATGTCATCCGACGTGGGTGAAGCGAGCCTGGTCGCACCGGGGCAGCCTGAGACGGTGACACACCTCGCCGAGGTCCCACGGGAGTTGGAGGTGCTTGGGGCGCGCTCCGACGCCGAGCTCGTGGTCGACGTGGCGGTGGGGATCGTCAGCACCACCGTCGGCGCCGGCATGAGGGTGGTGCGGGCCACCTCCGGGCTGCCGGTCCTCCGCTCGTGGGCCCTGTGGCACCCGCCGCTCGTTCCTGCTCGCTGGCAACCGGCCGCTGTCCTCGACGAGGTTGCTCGGCGCGGCGCCCGACACCGGGCACGGGCGGCACACGACGTCGAGCGATGGCTTGACCAGTGGGCGCCGGTCATCGTCGAGACGGTGGTCTCCCGGCTCGACCTGACCGGGATCGTGACTCGCCATGTCGACCTCGACGCGGTCGTCGAGGACGTCGACGTCGACGCGATCGCGGACCGGTTGGACATCGGTGCGGTGATCGACCGGGTCGACCTCGTGGCCGTGGTGGAGGAGGTGATCGCCGCGATCGACCTGCCGGCCATCATCAGGGACTCCACCGGTTCGATGGCGTCGGAGACCGTGCGGGGCGCCCGCATGACCGGCATCTCCGCTGACGACGCCATCAGCCGGACGCTGGAGCGGCACTTCCTCCGCCGCCGGCGCCCGAGGGCCCCGGACGGGCCGGGGGCCGACGCACCGTGAACGAACCAGACCTGTCGATCATCCCGCTCGAGGCTCGCTCGCACCAGGGGACAGCTGCCGGGGTCGTCACGCGGCTTGCGGCGAGCAGCATCGACGGTCTCGCGGTCGGCGCGGTGCTGATCGGGTCGTACGCCGGCTACGCCGCGTTCCTCTTCGTCGTCGACCCGCGCCGCTTCGAGTTCCCCGACCTGGCCCTCGTCCTGGACGTCGCCGTCTACCTCACCGTCCTCGTGCTGTACCTCGCTGCCGCGTGGTCGATCGGGGGCCGCACCTTCGGTGACCACGTCATGGGGGTCCGCGTGGTCACCCTGGCGAGGGGTCCGTTGGGTCCTGCCCGGGCGTTGGCTCGCGCCGCGCTGTGCGCCGTCTTCCCGATGGGACTGCTGTGGTGTGCCGTGAACCCTCGACGCCGCTCGGTCCAGGACCTGCTGCTGCGCACGATGGTCGTCTACGACTGGCTTCCGCGACGCAGCGGGAGCGGTCAGCGCTCGTGACTCCCGGATCTCACCCGCTGTGAAGGAGGTCGGCGTGCGGACTCCGCCCTAGGTTCTTGAACCCATACAGGCGTGACAGGCCAAGACAAGGAGTGAACGATGTCAGAGTCAGAGAACACGGGCCCGACGAGGTCCGACGACCCCGTGGTCGCCGGCGTCACCGACGGGGCGTACTCGCTCATGGTGGCCGACTTCCCGGACACCCAGTCCGCGTGGGTTGCCTACGAGGAGCTGAAGGCCGCCGAGGACGGAGCCACGGTCGCCATCGAGGGCGTCGTCGTGGTGAAACGCAGTGACGACGGAAAGCTGGAGATCCAGAAGGCCACGGACCACAGCACCCGCTCGGGGCTCAAGTGGGGCGTCGTCGGTGGCATCGCCCTCGGTGTCATCTTCCCGCCCTCGATCCTGGGCAGTGCAGCCGCCGTGGGCGCCGCCGGCGCAGCGACGGGCAAGGTGCGGGAGCGGCACCACCGAAGCGAGCTGGCCGATGAGCTGAAGGACTCCGTCGCACCGGGTCACTCCGGAATCGTCGCCCTCGTCTCCGATCCCGGCGAGGTCAAGATCCGGCAGGCCCTGACCCACGCGGAAGCCGTCGTCGACCATGCGATCGACGACGCGGCCGCTGCGGACATCAAGGCCGCTGCCAAGAAGGCCTCCGAGGAGGATTCGTCCGCCCGGAAGTGACAGCGCCAGCGTCGATCAGGTCGTCTTGATCACCAGCAGCGCGACATCGTCCTCGATGACGTCCTGGGCCACGAGGGCCGCGATGACCGAGCGCACGTTGTCCTCGGCGGCGACATCCGCGCTCAGCGCGCCACGGAGGCGCTCCAGCCCGCGCTCGAGGGGATCGGTCCCCGGCTCGCTGCTGCGGCGCTCCACCAGCCCGTCGGTGTAGAGGCACATGAGCGATCCCGGCACGAGCTCGACGACCGTCGTGGTCCGTCGGGTGTCGGGCCTGACCCCCAGCATGACCTCCGACGTGACCTGTCCGACGTCGTCGGCGTCCTGGCCCACCACGACGGGAGGCCAGTGCCCGGCCGAGCTGAACCGGAACGTCCGGAAGGGCGCCTCGGCGACGCCGTAGATGACGGTGGCCAGCGCCGCCGTCTCGAAGTGGCTGATCTTGCGGTCCAGCCGGGTCAGCACCTCGGCCGGGTCGTCGTGGTCGAGCGCGTACGCCCGCAGGGCGCTGCGGATCCGGCCCATGATGACCGCGGCGTGCAGCCCGTGCCCCACGACATCGCCCATCACGACGCCGAGCCGGCCGTCGGGGAGGGTGAACACGTCGTACCAGTCGCCGCCGAGGTCACCCTCCGCCGGGAGATACCTCGCCGCGATGTCCAGGCCGGGGACCGTGACCGGGGTGCTGGGCAGCAGGCTCCGCTGCAGCACCATCGCGGCCTGGTGCTCGAGGTCGCGGGTCTGGGCGCGGATCGCCGAGGCGAGCTGGCGGGCGGCGCTGGTCAGCATCGTGACGTCCTCGGCGCCGTAGCGCCGTTCGGCCCGGGACCCCACGTGAAGCACCCCGATCAGCTCGTCGTCGACGACGAGGGGCACGCCCAGCAGGGACTCCACGCCGTGCGACCGCAGGACGGGGTTGAGGACGTTGTCCGGGGTGACGTGCTCGAGCACGACAGGTTCGCGCAGCAGGGCGACCCGTCCGGCGAAGCCCTCACCGAGCGGGACACGGGTCGCCAGGCGCGGCGTCCGGTCGAGCCCGACCGACAGGTACGGGTCGAGCGCGGTCAGGCTGGCGTCCAGGAGCAGGATCGTCGCGGTGTCGGCGCCGAGCAGCGCCCTCGTCTCGGCCAGCATCGACTCGATCGCGGCCGCTTCGTGCGGCTCGACCGGCTGGTCGGCGATCGTCATCACGATGGTCCGGCGGCGTCATCGTGTGCGGTCACCACCGCACCCTATCGGTGTCGTGGCCGCTGACGTGCGGGGTCACGCGCGCTCACCTAGCGTGATCTCACCATGGTGCGCCTCCGCAGAACCTCCCCCAGCACGCCGGGCTGGTCCCGTGTCCCACGCGGCCGCGGCTTCAGCTATGTCGACGAGGACGGTCGACCGCTGGAGCCCGAGCAGGTCGAGCGGTGCAAGCTCCTCGTGATCCCGCCGGCGTGGAAGGCGGTGTGGATCTGCCCGGTCGACAACGGTCACCTGCAGGCCGTCGGCACGGACGACGCAGGCCGGCGGCAGTACCTCTACCACCCCGACTGGCGGCTGCGCCGCGACCGCGAGAAGTTCGAGCGGATGGAGGGCTTCGCCGCGTCCCTGCTGAAGCAGCGTCCCCAGTCGCGACGTGACCTGTCCGGCGACGCGCTGACGCTCGAGCGGGTCGCAGCGACGGCGTTCAGCCTGCTCGACCTCGGCATGTTCCGCATCGGCTCGGAGCGGTATGTCGAGGAGAACGGCAGCTACGGGCTCACGACGCTGGAGAGGACCCACGTCCACGGCTCGGGTCGCGGCATGACGTTCGCCTATCCGGCCAAGTCCGGGCAGGAGGTCGAGGTCACGGTCCGCGACGAGCGGGTCCGGGTCGTGCTGGAGTCGCTGCGCCGGCGCCGCGGCGGCGGGGACCGGCTGCTGGCCTACAAGTCCGGGCGGGCGTGGCGCACCCTCGACGCCGAGGACGTCAATGCGTACGTCAAGGACCTGCTCGGGGAGGACTACACGGCCAAGGACTTCCGCACCTGGCGTGGCACGTCGATCGCGGCACTGGCCCTCGCGGGCGCCGACGGCTCCACCCCGGTCCGTCGCAAGAAGTCCGTCGCGGCCGTCATGCGCGAGGTCGCCGACCACCTCGGCAACACACCCGCCGTGGCCCGGTCGTCCTATGTCGACCCGCGGGTCGTGGACCTGTTCGACGACGGGGTCACTGTGGGCCGGGACCACCGGCGGGTCGCCCCCGGCGCGACGATCAGCCGGGCCCTCGAGCGGGACGTCCTGAAGATGCTGAAGCGGGCCTGACGGTCACAGCGCGGATTCGATCGCCCGCCAGAACGTCGGGTAGGCGTAGATCGTGTTGCGGAGCGTCGCGACCGGGATCTCGGCGCGGACCGCGAACGCCAGCGCCGCCAGGGTCTCCCCGCCGGCCGGCCCCGCACTGGTCGCGCCGACGATGACACCGCGGTCGTCGTCGATCACGATCTTGATCAGGCCCTCGTTGCCGGCGGCGTGGATCCAGCCGCGGCTCGACTCCGGGATCGGCGCGAGACCGACCCGGACGTTGATGCCGCGGTCGCGGGCCTGCGCCTCCGAGAGTCCCACCCCGCCGATCTCGGGATCGGTGAACGTCACCCGCGGGAAGCTCGTGTCGTACGGCTCGAGGTCCTCGCCCAGGATCGCTCGCGCGGCCCGCTCGGACTGGTACATCGAGACGTGGGTGAACGCGCCGCGGCCCGTGATGTCGCCGATCGCCCACAGCCCGTCGGTGACCTGCATCGCGTCGTCGACCGTCAGGAACCGGTCCACCTCGACCCCGACGGTGTCGAGGCCGACGTCGTCGAGCCGCGACCGGCGGCCGGCGGCGACGAGCAGGCGCTCGGCCTCGTACGTCACGTCGCCCGACGTCACGTGGAAGACCGAGCCGTCGTGCGCCACGGCGTCGATCGGGATGCCGGCGTGCACGCCGATGCCCTCTGCCTCGAAGACCGTGCCGATCAGCTCGGACGACTCCGGCTCCTCGACCGCGAGGATGCGCGGCGCGACCTCGAGCACCGTGACCTCGGTGCCGAAGCGCGCGAACGCCTGGGCCAGCTCGAGCCCGATCGCGCCGCCACCGATGACGATCATCGTGGCGGGGGCGGTCTCGGCCTTCAGGATGTCGCGGTTGGTCCAGTAGGGGGTGTCGGCCAGGCCGGGGATGGGTGGCACCGAGGGAGTGGTCCCGGTGTTGAGGACGACCCCCTTCGACGCCGTGATCGTGTCGTCGCCGACCACGACGGTGCGGGCGCCGGCGAGGCGGCCCCGGCCGCGGACCAGGCGGGCCCCGGCCGCGGTGACGCGGTCGGCGGCAACCTGGTCGTCCCAGTCGTCGGTCGCCTCCTCGCGGATGCGGCGGGCGACGACAGCGAAGTCCGGCTCGACCGTCGCGGTGCCGGCGAGCCCGTCGACCCGACGCGCCTCGGCCAGTGCGTTGGCCGCGCGGATGATCATCTTGGACGGGATGCAGCCCCAGTAGGGACATTCGCCGCCGACCAGCTCGGCCTCGACGGCGACGACGTCGAGCCCCGCCTTGGCGAGGCGGGCGACCAGCGCCTCCCCGCCCGGTCCCAGTCCCACCACGACGACGTCACACGAGAGATCACCCATGTCCCCATCCTGCTACCCGGCAGGCGGTGGGACCACCGCAGCGGGTCAACGGCCGCGGAGCATCCGCCGCGGGTTGATGATCCCGGTCCCCGTGCTCCGGTCCCGGCCGGCGGCGCCGACGTCGTCGGCCGAGCCCTGGATGATCGAGCCGACCGTCGAGGCCCGCCAGCCCTTGCCCAGCCGCGCGATCAGCAGGGCCGCGCTCGCGGCGACCTGCGGCGACGCCATCGAGGTCCCGGACAGGGAGCAGTACATCGCCGTGGCCGGGCAGCCCAGCCGGGAGTCCGGCCGGGCGATCATCGTCGAGAAGATGTCGCTGCCGGGTGCCGCGACGTCGACCCACGAGCCGCAGCTGGAGTACGACGCGGTGGCCCCGTTGCGGTCGACCGCCGCGACGCCGATGACGTCGGGATAGCTCGCGGGATATGTCGTGGGCGAGCCGAACAGGAAGGCGCAGCCGTCGTTGCCCGCCGCGGCCACGACGACGACGTTCCTGGACACGGCGTACGCGACGGCCTCCCGCGTCGCGGTGTCCGAGCGGGTCGTCCCCAGCGACAGGTTGACGACGTCGGCCCCGTGCTTGACCGCCCAGACGATCCCCCGGGCCACGGCGGCGGTGTCGCCGGACCCGGCGGCGTCGAGCACGCGGACCGGCAGGATGCGGGACGACTTCGCGAGACCGGCGACGCCGCGACCGTTGCCGGCGCGGGCGGCGATGATGCCCGCGACGTGCGTCCCGTGACCGTTCTGGTCGGTCGCGGGGGTGCCCGGGGCGACGAAGTCACGGCCCGCCAGCACCTGCCCGGCGAGGTCGGGGTGGTCCCGCCGGACCCCGGTGTCCACGACCGCGACGACGACTCCCCGGCCGGACGACGTCAGCCAGACCTTCTCGGCCTGGAAGCGCGTCAGTGCGTACTGCTTCGAGCGGTAGGTGTCCTGGCTGGCGGCGATCGTCACGCGCTGCGCCATGTCGACGCCGATCGTCGACGGCCGCGCCAGCGCCGCCTCGATCAACGCCAGCGCACCGCCGGCCGAGGACGCCGTGGCGGTCGTGATCCGCGGGCCGGCGTCGGACCGTGACGTCGTCACGACCTTGAGCGGGAGCCCGGGGGCCGCCGTCGCCAGGATCCTGCGCGCCTCGCCGTCGAGCGGTCCCTCGTCGGCCCCGGCCGCCGGCACGACGCCCAGCAGCAGGGCGAGCACGGCGGCCAGGATCGCGATGGTGCGTCGACGGGCCACACAAGGGACAACGCGGCGGGACCGGGCCGGGTTACGGGCCGCCGTCGTGTCAGGCGTTCTCGGGGCGGGGACCGTGCGTCTGGAGGAACAACACGGGTCCCTCGAGCCGGCTCACCCCGTCACTCCGACTCGTGCGGGTGACGCCACGTGACGACGCTGTAGCCCAGCACGCCCCACGCCGCGAGGGCCGAGGCCCACAGGCCCAGGGCGGTGGCCCAGCCGTGCGCCGGCAGCTGCGGGCCGAAGCCGACGCTGAGGATCTCGAACTCGGGGATCTCGGGGCTGATCCACCAGATGACGCCGAGCACCGCGAGCCACAGGCCGCCGAGGAAGCCGAGCGCGATCCGGGGCCACGTCGCGACGCCGTAGCGGGCCGCCTCGACGGCTCGCCGCTCGAGCGGGTCGAGCAGCTTCTGGGCCCACACGTAGTTGCGGGACAGCAGCGCGACACCGGCCACCACGATGATCATGCCGGGTCCGGGCAGGGGCATCAGGACGATGCCGACAGGGATCAGCGTCCAGCCGAGGATCTCCGATCCTGTGCGCTGGAACCAAACCCTCAACACGGTCCCGACGCTCATGTTCCAAGTCTGCCGCATCCGGCGGATTCGGATGGCGTAACCCTCGACTCCCCGATTGACTTGGCGCATGAACGTCGCCGCCTCCCTGCTGTCGCTCGTCGAGGACTCCCTCGGCCTCACCCTCCCGATCCGCCTGCGGGCCTGGGACGGCAGCGAGGCCGGCGTGCCGGGGGCTCCCGTCGTGGTGATCCGCAGCAAGCGGGCCCTGCGACATGTCATGTGGCAGCCCGGCGAGCTCGGGGTCGCGCGGGCGTACGTCCAGGGCGATCTCGACGTCGAGGGCGACCTCGGTGACGGGCTGCGGGCGATGTGGGACGCCGTGCGCGACGCCCGGGTCGCCGACCCGGCCGCCGGTCGCCCGCGGATCGGTCCCAAGCAGGTCGCCCGGGCTGCGGCGCTCGCGCTGCGCCTCGGGCTCGTCGGCCGGCGCCCGCCCGCCCCCGACGCCGAGTCCAACCTGACCGGCGAGCTGCACAGCAAGGAGCGGGACCAGGCCGCGATCTCGCACCACTACGACCTGTCGAACGACTTCTACGAGCTGATCCTCGACCCCACCATGGCCTACTCGAGCGGGTTCCACGTCACCCCCGGGATGACGCTCGAGGAGGCGCAGACCGCCAAGCTGCACCTGGTGTGCCGCAAGCTCGGCCTGCGGCCGGGGATGAAGATGGTGGACATCGGCTCGGGCTGGGGATCGTTGACCCTGTTCGCCGCCGAGCACTACGGCGTCCACGTCACGGGCGTGACGCTGTCGGTCGAGCAGCGGGACTACGTCCTGGGCAGGGCGGCCGAGCGGGGGCTGGCCGACCGGGTCGACGTGAGCCTGCGCCACTTCCGCGACCTGGAGGCGTCGGGCGTCCACGACGACGACATCGACGCGATCGCCTCGATCGAGATGGGCGAGCACGTCGGCGACGAGGAGTACGTCGTGTTCGTCGACTCGATCCACCGCTACCTCAAGCCGGGCGGCCGAGCCCTGATCCAGCAGATGTCGCGCAGCAACGACGCCCCCGGGGACCGACCCGGCGGCGGGCCGTTCATCGAGACGTACATCGCCCCCGACATGCACATGAAGCCGCTCGCGAAGACGATCGGCCTGATCGCCGCGTCGGGCCTGGAGATCCGTGACGTGCAGGCGATGCGCGAGCACTACCCGCAGACCGTCGCCGGGTGGGCCGAGCGGCTGGAGGACCGCTGGGACGCCGCGGTCAAGCTCATCGGGGAGGAGAACGCACGGGTGTGGCGGCTCTACCTCGCCGGCGGGGCGCTGGCGTTCGAGGAGAATCGCATGGGCGTCGACCAGATCCTCGCGGTCAAGCCCAGCGCCCGCGGCGTGAGCGGGATGCCGTCGTCGCCGCTCGCGTGGCTGCCCGGCACTGACATGATCGACCGATGACCCCCAACGACCTGTCCCAGTCCGGCGCCAGCCTCCTCGGGGGGCTGGGCGTCGTCATCGCCTTCATGGGTGTGGGTCTCGCGATCGCCCAGCGGCAGAAGAAGCTGACCGTCGTCGACACGTTGTGGGGCCTCGGCTTCGTCCTGGTCGCCGCGGAGACGGCCCTGGTGTCCTCGGGTGGGGACGGGGACCCCGCGCTGCGGTGGATCCTGCTGGCGATGGTGGCGGTGTGGGGCGGACGCCTCGCGTGGCACCTGCACCGGCGCAACTCCGGCCAGGCCGAGGACCCGCGCTACGCCGAGCTGGCGGACGCCGACGGTCGACCGTTCGCGCAGGTCGCCCTGATGCGGGTGTTCGTGCCGCAGGGCATCGCGATGTTCCTCGTCGCGACGCCCATCATGGTCGGCGCCAACAACGAAGACATCAGCGTGCCGCTGCTGGTCCTCGGCATCCTGGTCTGGGCGATCGGGTTCTTCTTCGAGTCGGTCGGCGACGCGCAGCTCGCGGCGTTCAAGAAGGACCCCGCCAACAAGGGCAGGCTCATGGACCAGGGGCTGTGGCGCTACACCCGTCACCCCAACTACTTCGGCGACGCGTGCGTGTGGGCCGGCATCTGGATCGTCGTCGCCGGCTCGTGGGCCGGGCTCGCGACGGTCATCAGCCCGATCGCGATGACGATCTTCCTGACCAAGGTCACCGGCGCCTCGCTCAACGAGAAGGGCATGAAGAAGTCCAAGCCCGGCTACGAGGAGTACGTCCGCCGCACCAGCGGCTTCATCCCCCTACCCCCGAGGAAGTGACCCCCCGCCGCCCCCACTGACGCGTGGGTGGGGGGTCAGGCGGTGACGAAGATGTGGGAGGCGGCCTCGGCGTCGATCTCCGCGGTCTCGCCCTGGCGGGCGACGACGACGCCGTCGTGGCCCGTCGACACCAGCACGTCGTTGCCCGGCAGGGCGCCGACACGGCGCAGCACCGACATGACCTCGGTGTCCTTCTGCAGCTCCTCGGCGATGCGCCGGACGACCAGGCGGATCGGCTCGACGGAGCCGGCGACGGCCTTCGTCATGGGCTGCACGCCGGTCAGGAACACGGCCTCGTTGGTGACCTCGCCCAGCTCCTCCAGGCCCGGGATCGGGTTGCCGTAGGGCGACTCGGTCGGGTGCTCGAGCAGCTCGACGAGACGACGCTCGACCTGCTCGGACATGACGTGCTCCCAGCGGCACGCCTCCTCGTGGACGTACTCGATCTCCAGGCCGATGATGTCGATCAGCAGCCGCTCCGCGAGGCGGTGCTTGCGCATCACCCGGGTCGCGAGCTGGCGCCCCTTCTCGGAGAGCTCGAGGTGCCGGTCGCCCTCGACCGCCAGCAGCCCGTCGCGCTCCATGCGGGCGACGGTCTGGCTCACGGTGGGTCCACTCTGGTGAAGGCGCTCGGCGATGCGCGCGCGCAACGGGACGATGCCCTCTTCCTCCAGCTCGTAGACCGTGCGGAGATACATCTCTGTGGTGTCGATCAGGTCGCTCACCCGTCCATTGTTCCATGGCGAGCGGGTTGCCCTGTCACCACCGACAATGGACGTCATGGCGACATCCGTGATGTGGTTCCGCACCGACCTGCGACTGCACGACCAACCGGCGTTGCTGGCGGCGATCGAGGCGGGACCGGGCGGGGTCGTCCCGCTCCTGGTGCTCGACGACACATTCTGGGGACCGGGGGCCAGCGTGCGCCAGGCCTATCTCGTGCAGCTGCTCCACGACTTCTCCGACCGTATCGGCGGCCTGCACGTCGTGCACGGCTCCCCGGCCACCGAGGTCGCGCGGATCGCCCGCGCGGTCGGGGCCGGCTCGGTGCACGTGTCGGCGGACTTCACGCCGTACGGCGCCGAGCGTGACACCGACGTGGAGCGGGCCCTCGCGGAGCACGACATCGCCCTGGTCCGCACGGGTTCGCCGTACGCCGTCGCGCCAGGGCGGGTCACGAAGGGCGACGGGACGGGCTATCGCGTGTTCACCCCGTTCTTCCGCGCCTGGCAGGAGCACGGCTGGCGGGCGCCGGCCCGGACCCCCGACGACGTCCCGTGGCTGCGGCCCGACGGCCGTACGCACCAGATCCCCGATGCCTCTGCACCCCCCGGCGTGACCCTGCCCCCGGTCGGCGAGGCCGCGGCGCTGGAGCGCTGGCGCGCGTTCCTCGACGAGGACGTCGCCGACTACGACGACACCCGCGACCTGCCCGGTCCGGACCGGACGTCGCGCATGTCGGTGCACCTCAAGTGGGGCACGATCCACCCGCGCACGATGCTGGCCGACCTGACCCCGCTGCGCTCTCAGGGCGCCGAGGCGTACGCCCGCGAGCTCGCCTTCCGTGAGTTCTACGCCGACGTCCTGCACCAGCGCCCCGACTCCGCGTTCGGCTACTACAACCCGGCGTTCGAGCGCATGCAGTACGACCAGCCCGGCGAGGAGCTCGAGGCGTGGAAGCAGGGCATGACCGGGATCCCGATCGTCGACGCCGGGATGCGGCAGCTCCTGGCCGAGGGCTGGATGCACAACCGGGTGCGGATGATCGTCGCGAGCTTCCTGGTCAAGGACCTGCACCTGGAGTGGCAGCACGGGGCCCGGCACTTCCTCGACCGGTTGGTCGACGCCGATCTCGCGTCCAACCAGCACGGCTGGCAGTGGGTCGCGGGATCCGGCACGGACGCGTCGCCGTACTTCCGCATCTTCAACCCCATGACGCAGGGCAAGAAGTTCGACCCGGACGGCCAGTACGTCCGCCGCTGGGTCCCCGAGCTCGCCGACGTGCCGAGCCGGTACGTGCAGACCCCGTGGGAGCTGGACGAGCCGCCCGCGGACTACCCGCCCCCGCTGGTCGACCATGCCGAGGAGCGGGCCGAGTCCCTGCGGCGCTACGACGCGATCCGCTGAGGATAGGTTGGGCGTCATGGTGACGATCCCGGGACAGTTCAACGGACCCGACCACTCCGGCAACGGTGGCTACGTCGCCGGGATGCTCGCAGCGGCGCAGGGCGGTCCGGGTCCCGTCACCTCGACGCTGCGGCTGCCACCGCCGCTGGACGTCCCGCTGAGCTGGGAGCACGACGGGGACACCGTCCGGCTCCTCACCCCCGGCGGTGCCGTGGTCGGCGAGGCAGCACCCGGCGGCTTCGCGGGCGAGGCTCCGGCCCGGCCGACGGACGCCGAGGCCCAGGCGGGGCTGGCGGCCTATCCCGGCTTCCACCACCACCCGTTCGACCGGTGCTTCACGTGCGGGACCGCCCGCGAGGAGGGTGACGGGCTGCGCCTGTTCACCGGCCCCGTCGGCGACGGCCGGACCGCCGGCCCGTGGACACCGCACCCGGCCTTCGCCGGACCAGGCGGGCTCCTCGACGTGCCGACGACGTGGGCCGCGCTCGACTGCCCCGGCGGCTGGGCCGCGGACTTCACCCGGCAGACGATGGTGCTGGGTCGGATGACCGCCGAGGTCGTCCGGGCGCCCCGCGCCGACGAGCCGCACGTGTCGGCCGGCGAGCTGACCCGGCACGACGGCCGCAAGTTCATGACCAGCACGGCGCTCTACACGATCGACGGCGAGCTGCTGGGGCGCTCGGAGCAGATCTGGATCGAGGTCGACCCCGCCACATTCGCCTGACCGGCGGGCGTATCTTGTCCTGACGTGGCCCGGCGATCGATCTCCTATCTCCTCGCCGACACCCGGCCCCTGCGCAACCCGCACTTCCGCCGGTTGTGGCTGGCCAACATCGTCACGGTGGTCGGCGCCCAGCTGACCGTCGTCGCGGTCCCGGCCCAGATCTACGCCGACACGGGGTCCTCGGCGTACGTCGGACTGGCCGGCATGTTCGGCCTGGTGCCGCTCGTCGTGTTCGGCCTGTACGGCGGGGCGCTGGCCGACGTGTTCGACCGGCGCACGCTGCTGATCGTCACGACGACCGGCCTCATCGTGACCAGCGGCCTGTTCTGGCTGCAGGCCGCGCTGGGCAACACCAACGTGTGGACGCTGCTGACGCTGTTCGCGGTGCAGCAGGCGTTCTTCGCGGTCAACCAGCCGACGCGCAGCGCGATCCTGCCGAAGCTGATCGACCACACCCTGCTGCCCGCCGCCAACTCGCTGAGCATGACGGTGACGATGGCCGGGGCGATCGCGGGACCGCTGGTCGCCGGCATCCTCATCCCGATCATCGGCTTCGAGTGGATGTACCTGATCGACACGGTCACGCTGTTCGCGACGCTGGGCGCCGTCGTCCGCCTGCCCCGGCTGCCGGTCCTGGACGCCGTGACGGGGACTCCCGGGCTCAAAGCCGTCATCGAGGGATTCACCTACCTGCGCACGCAGCCCGTGCTGATGATGTCGTTCGTCGTCGACCTCATCGCGATGGTCTTCGGCATGCCGCGGGCGCTGTTCCCCGAGATCGCCCATCTCGACTTCGGCGGGCCCGACAACGGTGGCATCGTGTTCGCGCTGCTGTTCGCCGCGATCCCCGCCGGATCGGTCATCGGTGGCGTGTTCAGCGGCTGGGTGTCCCGGGTCGACCGGCAGGGTCGCGCCGTCATCGTCTGCATCGCGCTCTGGGGCGTGTCGATGATCGGCTTCGGCGTCGCGGTGGCCCTCGCGGACCACTGGATGACGACGATGCTGGTCATCGCCCTGCTGATGCTGGTCCTCGGCGGCGCGGCCGACATGGCGTCCGCGGCGTTCCGGACCAGCATGCTGCAGTCGGCGGCCGACGACGCGGTGCGCGGGCGGCTGCAAGGGGTCTTCATCGTCGTGGTGGCCGGCGGCCCCCGGATCGCCGACACGCTGCACGGCGCGACCGCGGCGTCCGTCGGCGCGGCGACCGCCGCAGCCGGTGGCGGGGTGCTGGTCGTGATCGGCGTCGTCGTCGCGGCACTCGCCGTGCCGTCGTTCGTCCGCTACCGGATCACCGCGCCTGAGTGCCATGCTGGGATCGTGACCGGACCGCGACGGGAGCTCAGCATCGAGCAGGTGCAGCGTTGGGTCATGTCGTTCCTGATCCTGGCCGTCGCGTCGTTCCCGCTGGGTGCGCTGACCGCCGTGGCGCACAGCGTCGCCGGTGACGGGCGTCAGGCCGACGCGGTCCTGCTGCTCGTCGTGATGGCGGCGCTGGGCGTGCTGGCGCTGGTCGCGATCCGGCTGGTCCACGGCCTGCCCCCCGTCTCGGCATGGGTCCTGCTGGGCGTCCTGCCGGCCGTCGTGGCCGGCGCGCTGATCCTCTGAGCTCAGTGACGCTCGCCGGCCAGTGCCCCGGAGGTCGGGCGCGGCGGCATGACGCCGGTGGCGAGCTCGAGTGACGCGACGTCCGGTGCGGCGGTCGCAGGGCGCACCCCGACGACGGCCCGGATCAGCAGGACCGGCACGACCACCAGCGCGACGAGCACCACCACGAGCCACCAGGCCCGGCCGAGCCAGTCGCTCGTCACCGCGCTGACCCCCGCGACGACCGACCCCCCTCCGACGTACGCGCCCGACCAGAGCGCCGAGCCGGCCAGGGAGGCGGTCGCGAACCGGCGGTACTCCAGCCCCGACGCCCCGGCCGCCGCCGGCGTCAGGGTCCGCACGATCGGCACGAGCCGGGTCATGAGCACCGCGGCCCCGCCGCGGCGTCGGAGCAGGTCGGTCGCCCGGTCGTAGTGGTGCCGACCCAGACGGCGTACGGCCCGGGTCTCGCGGAGCGAGTCGCCGTAACGACGGCCCAGGAAGTAGCCCACGTGATCGCCCAGGCTCGCGCCGACCATGACGGCCAGGCCGAGCGCGATCATCTCCGGCGTCGAGCGCATCGTCGCGGCGAGCACCACCACCGCAGTCTCACCGGGCAGGACCATCCCGAGCCCCAGCCCCGACTCCGCGAAGGCCAGGCAGAAGCCGAGCGCCAGGGTCCAGACGATTGCTGTCATGCCCCTCACGCTGCGGGGGCGAGGCGTCCCGCTTCGGGCCGCCCGGTGGACGGGACGTGAACGCTGCCCGTCAGCACCCGCGAGCGGGCCGTGGCTACGGGGCGAGTCGCTCCCGCGACCAGCCGCCGCCCTGCCGGACGTAGCGGAGCCGGTCGTGCAGGCGGTTGACCCGGCCCTGCCAGAACTCGACCGACTCGATCGCGATCCGGTAGCCGCCCCAGGCCGCCGGCCGGTCGACGTCGCGGCCGGCGTACGCCTCCTCGACCTCCCGGAAGTCCCGCTCCAGGTCCCGCCGGCCCGCGACGGGACGCGACTGCGGCGACGCCACGGCACCGATCCGCGAGCCACGCGGGCGGGACGCGAAGTAGGCGTCGGACTCCGCCGCGTCGAGCCGCGCCACGGCACCCTCGACCCGGACCTGTCGCTGCAGCGGGTGCCACAGCATCGTCGCCGCGGCCCACGGGTTGGCGGCCAGCTCGCGGCCCTTGCGGGAGTCGTAGTTGGTGTAGAACGTCATCCCCCGCGCGTCGAGGCCCTTGAGCAGGACGACCCGCACCGACGGCCGTCCCTCGGGGGTCGCCGTCGCGAGCGCCATCGCATTGGGCTCGTGCACGTGGGCGTCCACCGCGTCGTCCAGCCACCGCGCGAACAGGGCCAGCGGATCGTCTCCGGCGGCCGTCTCGTCGAGGCCCTCACGGGCGTACTCCTCGCGCATCCGGGCCAGATCCGGGGTCTCCATGTGCCTACCGTAGTGGCGCAGGGCAGAATGCAGCGTATGACTGAAGTGCACCACGGACTGGAAGGCGTCATCGCGTTCGAGAGCGAGATCGCCGAACCCGACAAGGAAGGCTCTGCGCTTCGCTATCGCGGCGTCGACATCGACGACCTCGTCGGGCGTGTTCCCTTCGAGAAGATCTGGGGCCTGCTGGTCGACGGGACGTACGAGCCCGGCCTCCCGCCCGCCGAGCCGTTCCCGATCCCCGTACACTCCGGCGACATCCGCGCCGACGTGCAGAGCGCCATCGCGCTGACCGCCCCCGCCTGGGGCATGAAGCAGCTCTACGACATCGACGACGTCCAGGCACGTGAGGACCTTGCCCGCACCGCGGTCATGGTCCTCTCCTACGTCGCCCAGGCCGCGCGTGGCGTGGGCCAGCCGATGGTGCCGCAGGCGCAGATCGACAAGTGCTCGACGATCACGGAGCGGTTCCTGACGCGCTGGCGCGGCGAGGTCAACCCCAACCACGTCAAGGCCATCGACGCCTACTGGGTCTCCGCGGCCGAGCACGGCATGAATGCCTCGACGTTCACCGCCCGGGTCATCGCCTCGACCGGCGCCGACGCCGCCGCTGCGCTCTCCGGAGCCGTCGGCGCGATGTCCGGCCCGCTGCACGGTGGCGCCCCGGCCCGCGTGCTGTCGATGATCGAGGCCGTCGAGAAGTCCGGCGACGCCACGGCGTACGTCAAGGAGCAGCTCGACAGCGGCGAACGCCTCATGGGCTTCGGCCACCGCGTCTACCGCGCGCAGGACCCGCGTGCCCGCACGCTGCGTCGTACGGCGCAGGAGCTCAACGCCCCCCGCGCCGAGGTCGCGATCGCGCTGGAGGAGGCCGCGCTCAAGGAGCTCAAGGAGCGTCGTCCCGACCGCGTGCTCGAGACCAACGTCGAGTTCTGGGCCGCGATCATCCTCGACTACGCCGAGATCCCGCCGCACATGTTCACCGCGATGTTCACCTCCGCCCGCACCGCCGGCTGGAGCGCGCACATCCTGGAGCAGAAGCGCACCGGGCGCCTGATCCGTCCGTCCGCGATCTACACCGGTCCGGCCTCGCGCCGCGCCGACGAGGTCGACGGCTGGAACCCGGACTGGGCCAAGGCCTAGGCCTCGCACCCAACTGAGTTACCGAGGGTGAAGAACGAGCTGCGCCTCGAAGTGCAGGCCCTCCGGGCCGTCGCGGTGCTGATGGTGGTCCTGTACCACCTGTGGCCGGGGCGGCTGCCCGGAGGATACGTCGGCGTCGACGTGTTCTTCGTGATCTCAGGATTCCTGATCACGGCCCACCTGCTGCGCGAGGTCGAGTCGACCGGCCGCGTCCGGTTGGCCCGGTTCTGGGCCCGGCGGGCGCGCCGTCTCCTGCCCGCGGCGTACGTCGTCCTGCTGAGCTCGGCGATCGCGGTGTACGTCTGGGTCCCGCAGATCGCGTGGGCGCAGAACTTCCGGGAGATCGTCGGCTCGGCGCTCTACGCGCAGAACTGGGTGCTGGCGTCCGACGCCGTCGACTACCTGGCCTCGGACAACGCGCCGAGCGTCGCCCAGCACTTCTGGACGCTGTCGGTCGAGGAGCAGTTCTACCTCTTCTGGCCGGTGCTGGTGGTCGCGGCGGTCGCCCTCGCCGGACTGACCTCCCGGATCTCCAGCCGCCGGGCGCTGACCCTCGTCCTGGGGGGCGTGACGCTCGCCAGCCTGGCGTACTCGCTGTACCTCACGGACCACAACCCCGCAGCCGCCTACTTCGTGACGCCGACGCGCGCGTGGGAGTTCGGCGCCGGCGCGCTCCTCGCCCTCTGGACGACCCGGCGTGCGCCGGGGACGCGCGGAGCCCGCCGCGAGCCGGGGACCTCGATGGCCTTGGTGTCGTGGGGCGGGCTGCTCGCGCTGGCATGGTGCGCGTTCGCCTTCTCCTCGTCGACCGCATTTCCCGGCGTCGCCGCGCTGCTGCCGGTCGCGGCGGCCATGGCCGTCATCGTGGCCGGTACGCCCAGCGGCCCCGTGTCCCCCGCCCCCCTGATCCGGCTGCGCCCCGTGCAGGTGCTGGGCGACATCTCGTACTCGATGTACCTGTGGCACTGGGCACCCATCGTCGTCCTCCCGTTCGTGCTGGGCCACGAGCTCGGGCTGTGGTCACGGATCGGCATCCTGGCCGGCACGATCGCCCTCTCCGTGCTGACGAAGCGCTACGTCGAGGACCCGGTCCGTGTCGCCGGCTCCTTCGGCCTGCGGCGCAGCGGCGTCACGTTCGCGCTCGCCGGTGTCGCGGCCACGGCTCTCGTGACCACGAGCCTGGTCGGGTCCTCGATCGCCGGGGCCGCCGCCGACCGGGCCGAGGCGGTCACCAAGAGGCTCAACGCCAACCAGCCCGCCTGCTTCGGCGCCGCGGCGATGGACCCCGACCATCCGTGCACCAACCCCGACCTGGTCGGCACCCTGGTGCCGGCACCCGAGGCCGCGGGACGGGAGGAGGACGACGCCTACCCCGGGTGCTTCGCCGGCCCGGGCACGCCCGACCTCAGCACCGACTGCTCGTTCGGCGACGTCAGCGACACGTCCCTGCCGCACGTCGTCCTGGTCGGCGACTCGCACCTGCGCTCGTACCTGCCGATCTTCGTAGAGCTGGCCAAGAACCGACAGATCACCCTGACGGCGCAGCTCAAGAGCAGCTGCGCCTGGACCTCGATCCCCCTGGAGGACGAGGACACGCTGCGGGTCGAGAGCTGCACGACCTGGCGGCACAAGCTCGCCCGGTGGCTCGAGGCGCAGGCGCCGTCGATCGACCTCGTCGTCACCACCGGGCGGGCGAAGTACCAGAGCGGGAGCCACGCCGCCCGGGTCAAGGCCTTCTCCGCCACGTGGAGCTCGATGGGCCGGAAGGGGATCCCGGTGCTCGCGCTGCGCGACAACCCCGACCCGGGGCGCGACCCCAACACGTGCCTCGCGCAGACGCGGCCCATCACGCCCGACAGCTGCTCGTTCACCCGCGCGCACGGTCTCCGGTTCGACGACGCGATGCCCGACGCGGCCCGCGTGACCGACAACGGCGCGAGCATCGACCTGACCGACTTCTACTGTCGCGGCGGCACCTGTCCGGCCGTGATCGGCGGGGTCAACGTCTATCGCGACACGTCGCACCCCACGTTCACCTTCATGCGGACCCTCGCGCCGTACCTGTACCAGCGGATGGTCGCCCTCGACCTGCTGGAACCCCGCACCGGCTGAGGCGGACCGGCCCGCGCCGCCGCGTGCGCCGCGGTCCGCTTCGTCCTCGACCGGCACTGCGCCACCAGGGCGGCCGAGCTGGCGCATCGGCGGCTGGGACACCCTCACGACGGGACCGTCGACGTACGCCCGGCTCGACGTCCGGTAACCCCTCCTGTTCCCAGGAAAAAGAGGAGGCCGGCCATCCCCCCGAGACGGCCGGCCCACAACGCTCGCGCGTCAGTGCATCTGTGAAAGACAGTAACCAATAACTGCCGACAAGTGCAGTCTTGACATTTGCTCGACACATAGTTATTTGGGACTAGATGTCCATGGTCCCACCGAGGCAGGCCATCCCCGAGGAGGAATATGCCGCGACGCCGGGCGTTGAGGACTGCATGACCCACACCATCGGACTCATCGGCGCCGGCCACATCGGCAGCCAGATCGCCCGCGCCGCCGTCGCGGCCGGCCACGACGTCGTCATCAGCAACTCACGCGGACCCGAGACCTTGCAGGACCTGGCCGCCGAGCTGGGCCCGTCGGCCCGCGCCGCGACCCCCGCCGAGGCCGCCGCAGCCGCCGATCTCGCGGTGGTCACGATCCCCCTCAAGGCGATCGACTCGGTCCCGGTCGAGCCGCTGGCCGGCACGACGGTCATCGACACCAACAACTACTACCCGCAGCGCGACGGCCACGTCGACTCACTCGACGACGAGTCCACGACGAGCTCGGAGCTGCTGCAGGCCCACCTGCCGGGGTCGCACGTCGTCAAGGCGTTCAACCACATCGGTTCCGCGCACATCACCGAGCACGCGCAGCCGACCGGATCCGCCGGTCGTCGCGCCCTGAGCATCGCCGGTGACGATGCGGCCGCGAAGGCGGCGGTCGCGGCATTCATCGACGAGATCGGCTTCGACGTCGTGGACCTCGGCCCGCTGGCCGAGGGCTGGCGCATCCAGCCCGACACCCCGGGCTACGGACCTCGGCTGACGTCGGCCGAGCTGCGCGAGGCGACCGACGCCGCCCGGCGTCGGGGCTGAGTCCGACGCCGGCGGGTCAGCGCAGCGAGACGAGCTCGGTCAGGTCGTCGCCCGGCAGCGCGTCGACGACGGCCGTCACGGCCATCCACCGCAGGTCGACGGCGGCACCGTGCTGCGACAGGAACGCCGTCTCGGAGGCGTCCTGCCCCGTCGCGATCCGCACCAGGCTGCTGCGGGGCGCCAGCGCGGTCGCGTCGACGACCCGCCAGGACCCCTCGACGTACGCCTCCGCGACGGCGTGGAAGTCCATCGGAAAGAGGCCCGGGGCGTAGACCGAGGCGAGGCGGGCCGGGACGTCGAGCGAGCGCAGCAGCGCCACGACGAGGTGCGCGTAGTCGCGGCAGACCCCCTTGCGCGCCAGCATCGTCGCAACGGCACCGTCGGTCGGCTGGCTGGCCCCTGGGACGTACGTCAGCTTGTCCCCCACCCACGAGCTCACGGCGTCGAGGAGCTCCTTGCCGTGGACCCCGGCGAACTCCGACTGCGCGGTCGCGAAGAGCGTGTCGGACTCGCAGTAGCGGCTCGGCCGGCGGTACTCGATGATGTCGAGCTGCTCGATCGGGGCGGGCTCGGCCTGCCCCGTGATCTCCGCGGAGTAGTCGATCACCATGGGCCCGACCGGTCCGGTCAGCCGGTGCAGGCGAGTGCCGTGGCGACCCACGATCTCCTGCGCCTCGAGCCTCGTCCCGCCGGAGGTGATCTCGAGCTTCTCGCTCACGCCCTCGCGCTCGGCGACCGCGATCGAGAAGATCAGGTCGGCCTCGCCGTGGAGGTGGAGCTGGAGGTGGGCCGAGACGGTTCGCTTCACTTCCCGATCCTGTCACAGCGGGACGGATCGCCCCAGCCGAGCGGGTGTGACGCTGACCGGTCCCCTACTGTCACGGCGTCGGACTGCTGCTGGCCGGGTGCGGGAAGGTGCACCGCGGATCACGCAGTAGCGCGAGTGGCGCAGACCATCCCGCGAGTGGCGCAGAAGTGGACGACACGCCGTCCCAAGAACTGCACTTTCCGCCACTCGCGGATCGCTTTCCGCCACTCGCGGATCGCGGGGGGTCAGGAGTCGTAGGCGGCGAGGATCTGGTCGGCGGCGGTGGCGGCCGGCATCTCGCCCGACAGCACGGCCTCGCGGATCTCGGCCCGGACGGCGGCGACGCTGGGATCGCTGCGCAGCCGCTGGTCGAGCTCGTCGCGGACCAGCGCCCAGGTGAAGTCGAGCTGCTGCTGGGCCCGCTTCTCGCGCAGCCCGCGGGTGCCGAGGAACTCGCGGTGCCGGATGATCCGGCTCCACACCGTGTCGATCCCGGTGCCGTCGAGCGCCGAGCAGGTCAGCACCGGCGGGACCCAGCCCTGCGTGCCGGCGTGCACGAGCCGCAGCGCGCCGGCGAGATCCTTGGCCGTCACCTCGGCCTCCTGGGCCCGGTCGCCGTCGGCCTTGTTGACCGCGACGACGTCGGCGATCTCCAGGATGCCCTTCTTGATGCCCTGGAGCTGGTCACCCGTGCGGGCGATGGTCAAAAACAGGAACGTGTCGACCATCCCCGCGACCGTGATCTCGGACTGCCCCACACCGACGGTCTCGACGAGAATCACGTCGTAGCCGGCCGCCTCGAGGATCGTCATGGCCTGGCTCGTGGCGCGGGCGACCCCGCCGAGCGTTCCGGCGCTGGGCGAGGGCCGGATGTACGCGTCGGGGCTGACCGCGAGCGTCGACATACGAGTCTTGTCGCCGAGGACCGAGCCTCCCGTGCGTACGCTGGACGGGTCGACCGCGAGCACACCGACCCGGTGGCCCTCCTCGATCAGGTGGCTGCCCAGGGCCTCGATGAACGTCGACTTGCCGACTCCCGGGACACCCGAGATCCCGACCCGGATGGCTCCCCCGGCCTCGGGGGTCAGGATCCCGAGCAGCTCGCGCGCCTCGGCCCGGTGGTCGGCCCGGCTCGACTCGACCAGCGTGATGGCCCGCGAGATCGCGGCCCGCTTGCCCACCCGGACGTCGTCGGACAGGTCAGAGACGTCGACCATCAGCCGGCGGACGCCGTGCGCAGCTTGTCCAGGAGGTCCAGCGCCGAGTCGGCGATGACGGTGCCGGGCGGGAAGACCGCGGCGGCGCCCATCTCGAGCAGCGTCGGCACGTCGTCGGGCGGGATGACCCCGCCGATGACGACCATGATGTCGGGACGTCCCAGCTCGGCCAGCGACGCCTTGAGCGCCGGCAGCAGCGTGAGGTGGCCCGCCGCGAGGCTCGAGACGCCGACGATGTGCACGTCGGCGTCGATCGCCTGCTGGGCGACCTCCTCGGGCGTCGAGAACAGCGGGCCGACGTCGACGTCGAAGCCCATGTCGGCGAACGCCGTCACGATGACCTTCTGGCCGCGGTCGTGCCCGTCCTGGCCCATCTTGGCGACCAGGATGCGCGGGCGGCGGCCCTCGGCCTTCTCGAACTCCTCGGTCGCCGCGATGACCTGGGCGACGTTGCCGGCCTGTCCGGCCTCGGTGCGGTACACACCTGAGATCGTACGGATGACGGCCTGGTGGCGCCCGTAGACCTTCTCCAGCGCGTCGGAGATCTCGCCGACCGTGGCCTTGGCACGCGCGGCGTTGACCGCCAGGGTCAGCAGGTTGTCGTCCAGCGAGCCGTCGCTGGCGGAGCCACGCTCGGCGCTCCTGGTCAGGGCGGCGAGGGCGGCGTCGACGTCGTCCTGGTTGCGCTCGGCGCGCAGCCGCTCGAGCTTGGCGATCTGCGAGGCGTACACCGCCTTGTTGTCGACCTTGAGCACGTCGAGCGGGTCCTCGTCGGGCAGCCGGTAGGTGTTGACGCCGATGACGGCCTGCGTGCCGGCGTCGATCCGGGCCTGCGTGCGGGCCGCCGCCTCCTCGATGCGCATCTTGGGGATGCCGGCCTCGATGGCCTTGGACATGCCGCCGGCCTTCTCGACCTCCTGGATGTGGGCCCAGGCCCGGTTGGCGAGGTCGTGGGTCAGCTTCTCGACGTAGTAGGAGCCGCCCCACGGATCGATGATGTCGGTCGTGCCGGTCTCCTGCTGCAGCAGCAGCTGGGTGTTGCGGGCGATGCGGGCGCTGAAGTCGGTCGGCAGCGCGATGGCCTCGTCGAGGGCGTTGGTGTGCAGCGACTGGGTGTGCCCCTGCGTCGCCGCCATCGCCTCGATCGCGGTGCGGCCGACGTTGTTGTAGACGTCCTGCGCCGTCAGCGACCAGCCCGAGGTCTGGCTGTGGGTGCGCAGGCTCAGCGACTTGGGGTTCTGGGGCTTGAAGTCGGCGACGAGCTGGGCCCACAGCGCGCGGGCGGCACGGAGCTTCGCGACCTCCATGTAGAAGTTCATCCCGATGGCCCAGAAGAAGCTCAGTCGCGGCGCGAACGCGTCGATGTCCAGGCCCACGTCCAGGCCCGCGCGGATGTACTCGACGCCGTCGGCCAGCGTGTAGGCGAGCTCGAGGTCGTTCGTCGCCCCGGCCTCCTGGATGTGGTAGCCGGAGATCGAGATCGAGTTGAACCGGGGCATCTTCTGCGCGGTGTACGCGAAGATGTCCGAGATGATCCGCATCGACGGTGCCGGCGGGTAGATGTAGGTGGTGCGGACCATGAACTCCTTGAGGATGTCGTTCTGGATGGTCCCGGAGAGCTTCTCGGGCGGCACGCCCTGCTCCTCCGCCGCGACGATGTACAGCGCGAGCACCGGCAGGACGGCGCCGTTCATCGT
>NZ_JAOPXQ010000045.1 GCF_025965075.1 Aeromicrobium sp. | reverse complement strand
GCAAGGGGTCGGTCATGCGCCTCGGTGACGAGGTGCGCGTGCCGATCGGCGTCATCCCCACGGGGTCCATCGCGCTCGACGTGGCGCTCGGCATCGGCGGCCTGCCGCGAGGCCGCGTCGTCGAGATCTACGGCCCCGAGTCGTCCGGAAAGACCACCGTCGCTCTGCACGCCGTGGCCAACGCCCAGCGCGCCGGCGGTGTTGCGGCCTTCATCGACGCCGAGCACGCGCTCGACCCCGACTACGCCCGCAAGCTCGGCGTCGACACCGACGCGCTGCTGATCTCGCAGCCCGACAGCGGTGAGCAGGCGCTCGAGATCGCCGACATGCTGATCCGCTCCGGCGCCCTCGACATCATCGTCATCGACTCCGTGGCGGCCCTCGTGCCCCGTGCGGAGATCGACGGCGAGATGGGCGACAGCCACGTGGGCCTGCAGGCCCGGCTCATGAGCCAGGCGCTGCGCAAGATGACCGGCGCGATCAACGGCTCGGGCACCACGGCGATCTTCATCAACCAGCTCCGCGAGAAGATCGGCGTCATGTTCGGCTCGCCCGAGACCACGACGGGCGGCAAGGCGCTGAAGTTCTACGCCTCGGTCCGGCTCGACGTCCGCCGCATCGAGACGCTGAAGGACGGCACCGACATGGTCGGCAACCGCACCCGCGTCAAGGTCGTCAAGAACAAGCTGGCCCCGCCGTTCAAGCAGGCCGAGTTCGACATCATGTACGGCCAGGGCATCAGCCGCGAGGGCAGCCTGATCGACGTCGGCGTCGACATCGGCCTGGTCCGCAAGGCCGGTGCCTGGTACACCTACGAGGGCGATCAGCTCGGCCAGGGCAAGGAGAAGTCGCGGGCGTTCCTCAAGGACAACCCCGACCTCGCCGAGGAGCTGGAGAAGCGGATCATGGAGGCCAAGGGCATCGGCCCGCAGGCCGACAAGCCCGCCCTCGAGGTCGTCGACGATCCGGACCTGCCCGCCACCGCGTTCTGATCCTCGTGTCCGCCGAGGAGTCCGACGACCCCGGCTACGACCTGGCCGAGGAGCTCGCCCGGGCCCAGACGATCGTCTACGACCGGCTGGCCGTGCAGGCGCGCAGCCGTGCCGACCTCGAGCAGTCGCTTGCCAAGAAGCAGGTGCCTGCCGAGGTGGCCACGGCGGTCCTCGACAAGTTCGAGGCCGCCGGGCTGGTCGACGACGAGGAGTTCGCCCGCTCCTGGGTGCAGTCCCGCCAGCGCAGCAAGGGGCTGTCGTCCCGGGCGCTGGCCATCGAGCTGCGCCGCAAGGGCGTCGACGACGAGATCGCCCGCGAGGCGCTGTCCGAGCTGGACCCCGAGGTCGAGCTCGAGGCGGCGCACCGGCTGGTGCAGACCAAGCTCCGCTCGATGCACCGGCTGGACGAGACGACCAAGATCCGCCGGCTGACGGGGTTGTTGGCCCGCAAGGGCTACCCGCCCCAGGTCGCGTTCGAGGTCGTCCGCCAGGAGCTCGGCGCCGACGTCCGGCCGCTCGACTCCCTCTGACCGACCCCGGCGGCCACTATCGTGCTGTCGCATGGGCGCGATCACCTTCCGCCGGCTCGTCGAGGACGACCTGCCTCAGCTCGTGACCTGGATGGCCGCCCAGCACGCCCGGCCGTGGTTCGACGAGGAGCCGCGCTCGGTCGAGGCCGCGCGGCGGACGTACGCCGCCGAGCTGGACGGCACCAGCGCGACCCGCATGTGGATCGTGCAGCTCGCGGGGCTCGACATCGGGTACGTCCAGGACTACCCGGTCTCGGCCTACGACGACTACGCCGTCCGGGTCAAGGATCCCGAGGCGGTCGCGTTCGACTACCTGATCGGCGACCCGATGTTCGTCGGCAAGGGTGTGGGCCCCCGGATGATCCGGGCGTTCTGCTCCGACGTGCTGTGCCGCGACCATCCGGAGGCGCCGCGGTTCGTGGCGAGCCCCGACGTCCGCAACACGCGGTCGATCCGGGCGCTGGAGAAGTGCGGGTTCCTCCAGGGGCTCTGGATCCAGCCCGAGTCCGTGTCCCACCCCGAGGTGGTGTGCACCGCCCGCCGCGGGCTGTTCGAGTGAGCATCCGTTGACAGGCGTCGGAGCGCGCATCTAGCGTCGGGGGATCACGGGAGGTCACTCACATGGCGCAGGCACTGCTCATGGTCGGGACCCGCAAGGGCCTGTTCATCGGTCGCTCGGACGAAGCCCGCGAGGACTGGACCTGGGACCCGCCGGCGTTCCCGATGGAGGAGATCTACTCCACCGCGATCGACGCCCGCGGCCCGACCCCCCGGCTGCTGGTCGGCACGACCCACATGGTGTTCGGGCCCCGGGTCTGCCGATCGGACGACCTGGGCCGGACGTGGGACGAGTCCCACACCGGCACGGTCCGCTTCCCCGATAACCTCGGCGCCTCGGTCGAGCGGGTCTGGCAGCTGCAGCCGTCGCCCGCCGAGGACGGGGTCGTGTGGGCCGGGACGCAGCCGTCGGCGCTGTTCCGCTCCGACGACCGCGGCGAGACGTTCGAGCTCGTCCGCAGCCTGTGGGACCACCCGCACCGGCCGCAGTGGGCCGCCGGCTTCGGTGGGCAGGCGATCCACACGATCGTGCCGCACCCGACCGACCCGGACGTCGTGACGGTGGCGATGTCGACCGGCGGGGTCTATCGGTCCGAGGACCGCGGGGAGACCTGGACACCGCACAACCACGGGATCCGGATGGACTTCTCGCCTGACGAGGAGCCGCCGGAGTTCGGGCAGTGCGTGCACAAGGTGGCGATCGACGCGGGTGATCCCGACCGGCTGTACGCGCAGAACCACGGCGGCGTCTTCCGCTCCGACGACGCGGGGGAGAGCTGGAACCCCATCAGCGCGGGGCTGCCGGCGGACTTCGGCTTCCCGATCGTCGCGCATCCGCGCCGCCCCGGCACGATCTACGTCTTCCCGTTGACGGCCGACATCGAGCGGTTTCCGCCGGGCGGCAAGCCCGCGGTGTGGCGCTCCGACGACGCCGGCGAGACCTGGCACGAGACCGGTCCGGGCCTGCCGGCCGAGGCGTGGACCGTCGTGCTGCGCGACGCCTTCTCTACCGACACGGCCGATCCCGTGGGCCTGTACGTCGGCACCCGGCACGGCGCGCTCTGGGTCAGCAACGATGAGGGCGGCACCTGGGCCGAGGTCCGCAGCGGCCTGCCGGACGTGTGCTCGGTCCGCGCCGCGGTGCTGTGACCCGGCCGAGGGTTACCTGCCGGTAACATGAGGGCATGCCCTCAACTCTCGACCTGTACAAGAAGCTCACCGCCCTGCCCCAGGGCAAGCGGCTGTTCTCGATCGCGTTCAGCCAGAAGGCGCCCTACTTCGCGTCGATCCACCCCCGCGTGCAGGAGATGCGGCCGCACCTCGGCCAGGTCCTGATCCCCAAGCGCCGCTCGGTGCAGAACCACATCGGGACGGTCCACGCGATCGCGGCGTGCAACGGACTGGAGGCCGCGATGGGGCTGCTCGCCGAGGCGACCTGCCCCGCCGACATGCGCTGGCTGCCCAAGGGGATGGAGGTCAGCTACCTCGCGAAGTCGACGACCTCGCTGACCTGCATCGCCGAGACGACGCAGGCCGACTGGGCCGCGGCGCCGGACGTACCGGTGCGGGTCAGGGCCGTGACCAGTGACGGCACCGTCACGGTCGAGGGCCTGATCCACCTCTGGGTGACGCCCAAGCGCTGAGCGGGCGTACGCCCTTCCGCCGGGGCGGCCGCTGTCCTATCCTCGGGAAAGGAGCCAGACGGCTCCTCAGGACGAAGCCAGCACGATGCACCGACGTCACGCACGCACCCCCGACGACCGTCCACGGACGGCCCGCCTGACGATGTGCGCGGTGGTGGGTGCCGTCGTCTCGGCCGGCCTGTCGCTCGGACCCGCCACCGCAGCGCCCGCCACCACAGCGCCGGTGGACTGCTGGGACAGCGTGCGCTCCGACCTCGACGGCGGCGGACCCGACCTGGTGGTCGGCCTGCCGTCGTACGACCTGCCGGGCAAGCCGAATGCCGGCGCGATCGTGCTGCACTCGAACGTGGGGACCGCGGGCAGCACCGAGCCGTCGGCGCCGACGACGCGCACCCTGATCACGGCGGACGACCTGACCGGGCTCAGCTCCCAGGCGGGTGCGCGCTTCGGCGCCTCGGCGACGATCTGGAACGACGGCGGCGACTGTGCCGACGTCCTGGTCGGGGCGCCGGGACAGGCGGTCGGCGGGGTGAATGGCGCCGGCCGGGTCTATCGGGTCGCCGGCTCGGCGACCGGACTGCACGATGTCGTCGACGTGCTCGACGAGGAGTCGGTCGACGGCGCCGGCGGCGCCCAGGCCGGGGCGGGATTCGGCGAGTCCGTGGCGGTCGAGGACGGCAGCATGATCGCGATCGGCGCCCCCCGCCGCAACGTCGGCACGGCCGTCAACGCGGGGCATGTCGTGCGTCTGGACTACCGGGTGTCGACGACGCCGGAGGTGCTCGTGGTCCGGCAGGGCAACGGCGCCAACGCGCCGGAGCGCGGGGACCGGTTCGGCGAGGTGCTCGACATGTATGGCACCGCGGAGGGACCCGTCCTCCTGGTCGGCACGCCGCGTGAGGACATCAACGGCCGGACCGACGCCGGCGCGGTCGCGCTGCAGCCGCCCGCCGGGCAGCTCTCGCTGGTCGGTCAGGACTCGCCCGGTGCCGCCGGCGCCGCGGAGTCCGGCGACCGGTTCGGTGCGGCGCTCGACAGCTACAGCACCTTCGACGTCGATCACCCCGTCATCAAGGTTGCGATCGGGGTGCCGGGGGAGGACATCGGCTCGACACCGGGCACGGGGGCGGTGGCGTTCGCCGAGATCGACCTGTTCGTGCCCGGGCAGGACCCGGTCTCGCCGCTGGCGGGCACCTCCCGCACGATCACCCAGGCCACGCCCGGGGTGACGGGGGCCGACGAGACCGGCGACGCCTTCGGGTCGGCGGTCGTGGTCGGGGAGCTGGGGCAGGAACGCCTGGGGCTGGCGGTCGGAGCGCCGGGCGAGGACCTCGGGAGCGTCGCCGGGGCCGGTCGCGTCACGTTCCTGCTGATCGACCCGGTGACGGCCGCACCCACCGGGCCCCATCCCGGTGCGTGGGACCAGGGCTCGCCGGGAGTGCCCGGAGTGGCGGAGCGTGGCGATGCGTTCGGGTCCGCGCTCAGCGGTGTCCAGCTCACCACGATCCAGGACGACGAGGACGTGGTGTGGGCCCTCGTGCTGGCGACCGTCCCGGGGGAGGACGTGGGATCCGTCGCCGATGCGGGTGCCGCGACGGTCGGTGGTGGTCCGGGGCACGTCGCGGTGTCCCTGGTCTCGCCGAACGCCCAGTCGGGTGCGGGACGTGGCATGGCGCCGCTGCGCATGCTGATCGGCTGAGCCGGCCGACCCGTGTGACGCACGGCCGGTTTGCCCGGCCGCACCGGCGGGTACGTGGCGGGGACGTCAACCAACCCCGATTCACGGGTGACACACGACCTATTGGAGGAATCCCATGGCCCGCAACACCTTCTCCCGCTCGCTCCACGACCTCGGCCTGTCGGCGTGGTTCGGTGGAACCCTGGCCAACGCCGTGGCGCTCAACCCCGCCGCCGCTGCCGCCACCGGTGCGTCCGACACCGGCGCAGTCGCGAACGTCGGCTGGGACCGGTGGACCCCGGTCAACGCCGTGGCGATCGGCGCCCACGTCGTCGGCAGCCTCGGCCAGATCAAGGGCAACACCGGCCGGATGTCGGGGCAGCAGGGTGTTGCATCGATGGCGCTGGTCAAAACCGGCCTGACCGCCGCGGCGCTGGGCGTCACCGCCTACAGCCGGGTCCTCGGACAGAAGGTCTCCGAGCAGACCCGGGTCCCCGCGGAGTCCGGCACCGCCCCCGCCGCCACCACGCCGCCGGAGGTCGCGGCGGCCCAGAAGCAGCTGCGCCTGCTCCAGTGGGCTGTGCCGGCGATCACGGGTGCGCTCGTCGTGGTCAGCGCGTTCGCCGGTGAGCAGGAGCGTGCCTCGGAGGTTCACCGGGGCCTCATCGGGCGAGTGATCGGCTGACCTCGGTGCTGTTCTTCAGCAACCGGCTCGGATGTCTCGGCTCGCTGGCCATCTCGGTCGTCGGCACGCTCGTCGTGATCGCGATCTTCAGCCGCTGAGCCCCGACATGACAGGAGCCCTGACCCGATGCGGGTCAGGGCTCCTCTCGTGCACTGGCTCAGAGGACGCGGTTGCTGTCCCCGCGCGAGTTGATCTTGGCCAGGCCGCGGCTGACGAGGAATCCGACCGTCAGCAGCGTGACGTAGAACCAGGCCTGCGAGGCGCTGAAGCCCGGACCGTTGTCCTCGTCGATCACGGCCGACGTGATGAAGACGCCGAGGACCGCGAGCACGTACAGGATGAGCTCGACGGTGATGTAGGCCGACTGCCGACCGGTGGAGACCTGGAGGTCGCCGAAGTTGTGGGTGTCCCCGGCGGTCGAGCCGGCGTGCTGGGTGTGGAGCGGATCGTTGTTGCTCATGGGGGTTCCTTCCGGGTGGGAGTGGCCTCGCCGCGTCCTGATGAGGCCTCGGGTGCGATACCCGTCCGGGGATGGTTCCAAACTGTGGTGCCGGTCGCGTTGTGGCTGCTACTTCTGCGGCACCACGACGCTGCTGGCGGCCCCGCCGGGCCAGCAGCTGAACCCGATCGGGATCGACTGGCCTTCCTTGACCATCTCGCTGAACGTGTCGAGGCACTGGCTCACCAGCACATTGGGGTTGTTGCTGACCGATGACTTGAGCTTGTCGTTGGCGCGCGCCTGCGCCGTCGCGGTCTGCTCGCGCTGGTGGGCGATCCGCGTGTTCGCGACCTCGGCCTGGTAGAGGTTGATCTTGCTCTGGGTCGGCTTGTCGAAGTGGATCAGCGGAATGATGACGTTCTCGATCTGGATCTGGTCGCCGACCTGCTCGCGCAGCCGGTCAGCGACTTGCAGCGAGAACTCGTTGAGGTTGGGGTTCGCGGGGTTCTTGGCGTCGTCCTGGATCTGGCTCAACGGGTTGTAGTCCGACAGCACCTCGTTCAGGGCCGCGGTGAGCTCGCGGGTCACCAGCGACTTCCGGATGTTGTCCATGTCGCGGTAGTCCTTGTAGAGCGTCTCCCCGGCGTCGAGCTTGATGCGCCACCGGATCGAGTTGTCGACGCAGGCGGTCGACTCGTTGCCGATGCGGATGTCGGTGCAACCGTTGTCGTTCTTCTCCAGGTAGGAGTCGGTCTGGATCGCGCCGTCGAGCGTCCTGACCTTCTCCCAGGGGAGCTTGGCGTGGATGCCGTTGTCCAGATTGCCCACGGGCTTGCCGAAGCTCGTCACGATCCCGATGTCGCGGGTCGGCACGACCGTGAACGTCGACAGGATCAGCGTGACCACCGCGAGGGCGAGTGCTGCCACGGCCGACAGCCGTAGGTAGCGCCCGAGTGCCGGCGCGGCTTCCCGGCCGGCCACGAGGAGACCGAGCCCCACGACCAGGAGGAAGATCGTCAGGACGAAGACGGATGACATGGGAGCTCCTCGGTTGGGTCAGGTGAGAATACGAGACAGTCAGTCCCCTGGCGCGTCCGGGGTTCATCGCGAGTCGGCGACGTAAAATCCCTCTGGTGACGAAGACCTATGAAGTGCGCACCTACGGCTGCCAGATGAACGTGCACGACAGCGAGCGGCTGGGCGGCCTGCTGGAGACCGACGGCTATGTCCGCGCGGAGGACGGCGCGACGCCCGACCTGGTCGTGTTCAACACCTGCGCCGTGCGGGAGAACGCCGACAACAAGCTCTACGGCAACCTGGGCCACATCGCGTCGGTCAAGGAGAAGAACCCCGGCATGCAGATCGCCGTCGGCGGCTGCCTGGCCCAGAAGGACCGCGAGACGATCACGAAGCGGGCACCGTACGTCGACGTCGTCTTCGGCACCCACAACATCGGCTCGCTGCCGGTCCTGCTGGAGCGGGCCCGCATCGCCGAGGAGTCGCAGGTCGAGATCCTCGAGTCGCTCGAGGTCTTCCCGTCGACCCTGCCGACCAAGCGCGACTCGGTGTTCGCTGCCTGGGTCTCGATCAGCGTCGGCTGCAACAACACCTGCACGTTCTGCATCGTGCCGGCGCTGCGCGGCAAGGAGAAGGATCGCCGCCCCGGCGACATCCTCGCCGAGGTCCAGGCGCTGGTCGACGACGGCGTGATCGAGGTGACCCTGCTGGGCCAGAACGTCAATGCGTACGGCGTCGAGTTCGGCGACCGGCAGGCGTTCGCCAAGCTGCTCCGGGCGTGTGGCCAGATCGAGGGCCTCGAGCGGGTCCGGTTCACCAGCCCGCACCCCAAGGACTTCACTGATGACGTGATCGCGGCGATGGCCGAGACGCCCAACGTCATGCCGCAGCTGCACATGCCGCTGCAGTCCGGCTCCGACCGGGTCCTCAAGGCGATGCGGCGCTCCTACCGGCAGGAGAAGTTCCTCGGCATCGTCGAGCGCTCGCGCGCCGCGATGCCCGACGCGGCGATCTCCACCGACATCATCGTGGGCTTCCCCGGCGAGACCGAGGAGGACTTCCTCGAGACGATGGAGGTCGTCCGCAAGGCCCGGTTCGCGACGGCGTTCACCTTCCAGTACTCCCAGCGCCCCGGCACCCCGGCCGCCGACCTGCCCGACCAGCTGCCCAAGGCGATCGTCCAGGAGCGCTACGACCGGCTCATCGAGGTCGTCAACGAGGTCGCGTGGGACGAGGCCAGGAAGCAGGAGGGCCGCGTCGTCGAGCTGCTGGTCGCCGACCACGAGGGCAAGAAGGACGGCGCGACCCACCGGCTGACCGGCCGCGCCCGCGACAACCGGCTGGTGCACTTCGTCCCCGGTGACCACGAGGTGCGTCCCGGCGACATGGTCGAGGTCCGGATCACGTACGCCGCCCCGCACCACCTGGTCAGCGACCACGCCCCGATCACCGTCCGGCGGACCCGGGCCGGTGACGCGTGGGAGTCCCGGCAGGGGCGCACCGAGGTCCGTTCGGTGGGTCTCGGCATGCCGAGCCTGGGGGTCCCGGCGCCGCTGCCGCCCGTCGAGCCGGCCTGCGCGATCTGAGCTCGGCCCCCACGGCCCGGCGGTTGAGCGAATCGCAACCCGGACCTGTTGCGGCCCGCAACCGCTCGTGTCACGTTGTCAGGACGCCGCCTCGACAACGGTGCGGTGCCGCGCGGATGCGTACTGCGCGGCGATCCCGCAGCCGGAGCCCGAGTCCTCCTCGGCCCGCAAGCCCGGCCGGTCGTCATTGTCGGCGCCGTGGTCCACGATGGGT
The DNA here is from genome assembly GCF_025965075.1 of Aeromicrobium sp. Taxonomy (GTDB): domain Bacteria; phylum Actinomycetota; class Actinomycetes; order Propionibacteriales; family Nocardioidaceae; genus Aeromicrobium. Next base: position 6,282 of record NZ_JAOPXQ010000045.1, on the reverse strand, counting down.
CCATGGACGAGGCCAAGGACGCCCTGCACGCCAAGCTGGTCGAGGTCCGCGCCGCCCTGCTGGCGGCCGTCGAGGGGGCGAGCGAGCACGACCTGCGCCGGCCGATGACGCCGAGCGGCACCAACCTCATCGGCCTGGTCAAGCACCTCGTCGGGGTCGAGCACGTCTATCTCGGCGAGTCGTTCGGCCGGCGGGCGCCGGACATCCTGCCGTGGGTCACGGACGGCTCGGTGTGGGCCGGCGCCGACATGTGGGCGACCGCCGAGGAGTCGAGCGACGAGATCATCGCCCTCTACCGGCGGGCGTGCGCCCACGGCGACGCGACGATCGCGTCGCTCGACCTCGACGCGCCGGGCCGGGTGCCGCACTGGGACCCTGCCACGGCCGACACGACGCTCGGCTACCTGCTGGTGCGCATGGTCGCCGAGACGGCGCAGCACGCCGGTCACGCCGAGATCCTCCGGGAGACGATCGACGGCCGCACCGGCTCCGACACGGGGGACTCGGGCACCGACTGGCCGACGTACGTCCGACGCATCCAGGCCGCCGCGGACCACTTCACGGACTGAGGGGACTTCGCGGCCCCGCGGCACCAGATCCACGTCCGGCCGTTCCACGACTGCGGCGCCGACTGGCACAGACCTACACCTGCAGCAGCGGGTGCAGCCGCATCACGGTGTACGTCTGACGGCGTCGCGCGGCGACGACCGTCACCGCGAGCGCCAGCACGGCGAACAGCGCCAGGACCACGAAGTCCCGGACGACCCCGTCGGTGCCGCCGGCCAGCGCGGCCCGCAGGCCGTGCACGGCGTACGTCATGGGGAGCAGGTCGTGCAGGAGGTTGAAGAACGGCGGCGCGGTCTCGATGGGATAGGTGCCGCCGGCCGAGGTCAGCTGCAGGCTGACGAACACCAGCGCCGCGAACCGTCCGGCGCCGCCCCACAGGGCCACGAACATCTGGTTGATCGCGACGAACACCGCCGCCGTGGCCAGGGAGACCCCGATCAGCAGCAGCTGGCTGGCCGGGTCGATGCCCAGCGCCAGCTCCAGGATCGTCAGGAGCAGCGCGACCTGCGCGAAGGCGATCGCCAGCCCGGGGAGGTATCCGGCCATGGCGGTCCGCACGCTGCCGGTCGTGGACGCGATGGCCCGTGCCGACAGGGGGCGCAGCAGCAGGTAGATCGCCATCGCGCCGATCCACAGGGCGAGCGCGATGAAGTAGGGCGCGAGCGCCTCGCCGTAGTTCTGCACCGGGTTGACCCGGTTCGCGGCGTTCTCGATCGGGGTCGCCGCGGTCTCGGCAAGGCGCTCCCGTTCGGCCTTGTCGTAGTCGGGGACCTCGCTGCTGCCGTCGCGCAGGCCGTTGGCGAGCTTGAGCGCGCCGGCGGAGAGATCGTCCGACCCGTCCGCGAGGGTCGTGGCGCCCGCGGCGAGGCGGTCCGCGCCGTCGGCGGCCTGGGCCGCGCCGCTGGCGAGCTGCCCGGTCGCGGCGGCCAGCTTGCCGGCGCCGTCCGACAGCTTGCCGATGCTGGCAACCAGCCGGGGGACGCCGGCCGCGAGCTCGGCGTTGCCGTCGGCGACCCGCTCGGCGCCGTCGGCGAGCTGCTGCGTGCCGTCGCTGAACTCCGTCACCTGGCCCCGGACACCGCCGACGAAGCCCTTCAGCTCGCCGGCGCGGTTGGCGGCCTGGCGGAGGCCGGCGCAGTCGGTCCCCGCGGGTGGGGCGGCCTCGCACTGGTCGGCCAGGTCGTCGAGCTGGGTCGCGAGCCGGTCGATGTCGGCGTTGGCGTTGGCCGTCGCGCCCAGGATCGCGCCGCTGACGCCCTGGACGGTGTCGTTGAGCCGGGCATTGCCGTCGGCGACCTGGCGGGCGCCGTCGGCGAGCCGGCGGGTCTGGCCGGGCAGGGCCGAGGTCTGGTCGTCGAGGGTCGACAGCCCGCCCGCGAGCTGCTGGGCGCCGGAGTCGAGCCGGCCGGCCCCGTCGGCGAGCTTTCGGTTGCCGTCGGCCAGGGCCGCCGCGCCGTCCGCGAGGGTCCCGGCGCCGTCCGCGAGCTGGTCCGCGCCGTCAGCGAGCTTCGCCGCCCCGTCGGCGGCGTCGTCGAGCGCCATCTTGATGTCGGAGAAGCTGAGGTAGACGTTGTCGAGATAGGTCTCGGTGACCTGCGCGTTGAGCGCGCCCTTGGCCGCCTGCAGGATCGTCTTGGCGATCGTGCCGTTGATGTAGTTGACGGCGTCGTTGGTCTGCAGGTCCAGATTGCCCTGGATCGCGTCGGCGGGGTCCCCGCTGGTCGACGTCGCCGCCTTCGACAGGTTCGCCGGGATCGTCAGGACGGCCTTGTAGTCCCCGTCGGCCAGACCCCGCTGGGCGTCCTTGGCGTCGGTGAGCACCCAGTCGTAGTTGTCCGCGTCGTCGTTGCTGACCAGGTTGCCGGCGAGCTGGCGGCCGACCGCGACGGGCTGCTCCTTGCCGTCCCGGTCCTTGACCTGGATGAGCTCGTCCTCGTTGACCACCGCGGCACGGACGTGGTCGAGCTGCCCCGTGGGGTTGATGTTGGCCCAGACGTACATCGCGCCGTAGAACAGCGGCACCAGCGTCACGGCGACGACCGCGGCACGGGTCAGCCGGCTGCGCCGGAAACGGGCCAGCTCGAACCAGGGGAGTGCGGGAGAGGGGATCATGTGTTCAGAGCCTCAGCTCGTGGAGGATACGGTCGGTGTCCAGCTCCAGGTGGTGGAGCCGGTCGGACGGGGCGGGGGCGGCGGTCGCGGACTGCACGCTGGCCACGAGGGTCACGGGGCGGTCCTCGAGCAGCCACGCGAGGGCGGACCACAGGAGCTCGATGTGCTCGGCGGCCCGCAGGTCGTCGGCATCGTCGACGACGACGATCGCCGGGGCGTCGGTCAGCGCCAGGACGACGCCGAACATCTTGCGCTCGAGCGGCGTCAGCGCCGACACGAGGGTCCGGCCGCGGACCGGCTCGTACGGGACGCCGGCCTCGTCGTGCGCCCGCTCGAGGGCGTGGTTGAGCTGCACCAGGACCGGCGCGAGCCGGCTGCGGCTGACCCACAGGCCGAACGAGCGGATCGAGAGGCGCTCGGCGATGTGCTGGTCGACCGTCAGGTTGTCCTCGAGGTCGTTGACGCCCGGCAGCTCGGCCAGCGCGACCGAGTGGCGTACGGCCGAGGCCTCCTGGGGGAGCAGGTGCCCGTTGACGCGCAGCCGGCCGGTGTCGAACGCCATCCGGCCCGCGAACGTCAGCAGCAGGCACGTCTTGCCGGCGCCGCTGGGTCCGTGCACGACGAGCCAGTCGCCCGGCTCGACCTCGACCGTGACGTCGTTGAAGACCAGCCCCTCGGGACCCGTCGTGGTGACCGAGGCGGCGGCGATCGCGGCGGTGGTGTCGCGCTGCGGCCACGACTGCAGCGCGACCCGGCGGTGCAGCCCCTCGCCCTCGACGTCGACGTGGGGCAGACGCCGATCGAGGAACGCCGGCAGGACCCAGGCGCGCTGGCCGAACAGCGCCAGGACGGCGGGGGCGAACAGCATCCGCACGAGGAACGCATCGACGAACACGCCGATCGCGAGCGCGAACGCGATCGGCTTGATGTTGGGATCGCCTTCGGGGACGAACGCCGCGAAGACCGCGAGCATGATGACCGCCGCGGCCGTCACGACGCGCGAGCTGCCGACGAAGCCGTCCACGATCGCCCGGTGCGGATCGCTCGTGCGGACGTACTCCTCCTTCATCCGGGCCATGAGGAAGACCTCGTAGTCCATCGACAGACCGAACAGCACTGCCATCAGGATGATCGGCAGGAAGCTGATCAGCGGCCCGGTCTGCTCCAGGTGGACCAGGTCCATCAGCCAGCCCCACTGGAACACCGCGACGACCGCGCCGAATGACGCGCCGGTCGACAGCAGGAAGCCCAGCGTCGCCTTGACCGGCACGACGATCGAGCGGAACACGATCATCAGCAGCAGCACCGACAGGCCCACCACGACGAGGCCGAACGGCAGCAGGGCCTGCTGGAGGCGGTCCGACACGTCGATCCCGCCGGCGGTCAGCCCGGTCACCGAGACGTCGGTGCCGTGCTGCTTCTTCCACGTCGGCTCGCGGTCGCGGATCTCCCGCACCAGGTCCGTCGTCCGGCTGTCGGTCGCGCCGCTCGTGGGGATCACCTGGATGACGCCGGTGTCGGCGGTCCGGTTGGGGGTCGCGAGGCCGATCGACTCCACCCCGTCCAGGCCGCGCAGGTCCTTCGCGATCGCGTTGACGACGCCGACCGGATCGGTCGTGGAGATGATGTCGACGCTGATCAGCAGGGGACCGTTGTAGCCCGGGCCGAAGTGCTCCTCGACCAGGTCGTACGCGACGCGCTGCGTGCTGCCCGCCGCCGCGGTGCCGTTGTCCGGCAGGGCCAGCTGCAGGTCCTTGGCCGGGATCGCGACGACCGCGAGACCCACCACGACCAGGGCGATCGCGATCAGCGGGAAGCGGGTCGTCAGCTCGGCCCACCGGCGGGAGAAGCCTCCCGACTGGTGACCGGCGGCGGGGGTCAGCCGGTCACCGGCGCGACCGAGCAGCGCCGGCAGCAGTGTCAGGGCGACCGCGACCGCGACGACGACCGACAGCGCGGCGACGGCACCCATGATCGTCAGGAAGGGGATGCGGGCGATCGACAGGCCCAGCAGGGCGATGACGACCGTGACCCCCGCGAACACGACGGCCGAGCCGGCGGTCGCGACGGACCGGGCCGCGGCCTCCTCGGGCTCGAGCCCCTCGGCGAGCTGCTCGCGGTGCCGGGACACGATGAACAGCGCGTAGTCGATCCCCACGGCCAGCCCGATCATCAGCGCCAGCAGGGGAGCGGTCGACGAGATCGTGACGAAGCCCGTCGCCGCGGTCGAGATCGCGACCGTCACGAGGACGCCGAGGACCGCCGTGACGATCGGCATGACCGCGGCCCGCAGCGAGCGGAACATCAGGTAGAGCACGATGAAGGCCACGATGACGCCGATGACCTCGGTGATCGACAGCTGCGGGCCGGTGTTGGCGAAGACGTCACCGCCGAAGGCGATCGTGTAGCCGTCGTCCTCGAGCGCGTCGCCCGTGTCGATCAGCTGCGCCCGGTCGGCCTCCGTGACATCGGTGAGCTCGCGGTCGAACTGGATCTGCACCTGCGCGGCGGCGCGGTCCCTGGAGATCCCGATGTCGGTCTGCTTCGAGTAGGGCGACACGACCTCGCTGACACCCTCCACCTTCTCCATCCCCGCGACGGCCCGGGCGACGAGGTCCTTGGTCCGGCCGTCCTCGACGGTCCGGCCGTCGGGAGCCACGATCACGAGATAGGCCGAGGCGCCGCTGAGCTCGGGGAACGTACGCCCGAGGGAGTCGATCGCCTCCTGGGACTCGGTGCCGGGGATGTCGAACTGGTTCTTGGTGCCGGCGCCCAGGCCCAGCGCGGCGGTGCCCGCCACCAGCAGGATCAGCAGCCAGGCCGTCAGCACTCGGCGGGGGTGCAGGAAGGACCAGCGGCCCAGCGAGTACAGGAAGGTCGACACGGCCTCACGATACGTTTGTGTATTGAGTACGTCAATGCATCGAGTATGGTGGGTGCGTCACATCCGAGGAGGGACATGACCGAGGTGAGCGCGGAGCGACCCGCCGTCCGTCGCCGTGCCGCGACCCGCGAGCGGCTGCTCGAGGCGGCCCGCGAGGTGCTGGCCCGCGAGGGCATCCAGGGCGCCTCGGTCGAGCACATCTGCGAGCAGGCCGGGTTCACCCGCGGCGCGTTCTACTCCAACTTCGGCTCCAAGGACGAGCTCGTGCTGGCGTTGTTCGAGCACGAGCGCGAGCTGATGTTCCAGCGCCTGCACGCGGCCGCCGACCCCGCGTCGTACGCCGGGCTCGACGTCCTGGACGCGATCGGCGTCATCATGGACCGCTTCCTGCTGCTGCAGCCCCAGGACCGGGTCTGGTACCTCGTGCACGCCGAGTTCCAGCTGCGCGGTGTGCGCGACGATGCCGTGGGTCGCGAGTTCGTGGCGGCCTGGCGCCAGGTGCGCGTCGACTTCGAGACGTTCATGAGCACGGCCCTCGCGGCCCTCCACCTGCGGCTCACGGTCGATCTCTCGCACGCCTCCACGATCCTCATGGGCACCTACGAGACGGCCCAGCGCGAGGCGTTGATCGAGGACCGCCCGATCGACCTGGGGCTGCTCAAGCAGACCCTGCCGATCCTGCTGCTGGGCGTGACCGAGCCGATCGCCTGACGGTCGTC
>NZ_JAOPXQ010000030.1 GCF_025965075.1 Aeromicrobium sp. | reverse complement strand
CGCCAAAAATTGGTCAGCGGAGGTAGTCGAGCTGGGCGGCGACACTCAGCTCGGCGGCGCCCCACAGGCTCTCGTCGACGTCGGCGTAGACCGTCTCGACGACCTCGCGCGGTGTCGACGCGCCCGCCTCCACCGCGGCCCGCACCTGGTCGAGCCGCTCCGCGCGGTGCTCGAGGTAGAAGTCGACGACCGCACCCGGGTCGGTGATGACGGGTCCGTGGCCGGGCAGGATGCGCTCGACCAGCCCCTCCTCGATGAGCTCGCGGATGTGGGCGAGCGAGTCGAGATAGGGCCCGAGGACACCGTCGGGGTGCGCGATCACGGTCGTCCCGCGACCCAGGATCGTGTCGCCGCTGAGCAGCGTGCGCTCGGCACCGACGAGGAAGCACGTCGAGTCGGTCGTGTGACCGGGCGTCGCGAGCACCTCGATCGCGAGGCCGTCGACGTCGATCGTCTCGCCGTCGACGAGCGGCTCGGCACCCCGGGTGAACTCCGGGTCGATCGAACGCGCCGGCGCGCCGGTCAGCTCGACGATCCGGCTGAGGGCCTCGGTGTGGTCGAAGTGCCGGTGGGTGAACAGGACCAGCCCGACCTCGCCGGCGGCCGCCAGGACGGCCTGGATGTGCCGCTCGTCGTCGGGGCCCGGGTCCACGACGACCGACCGGCTGGCGCCGGGCTCACGCAGGATCCACGTGTTGGTGCCGTCGAGCGTCATGATGCCCGGGTTCTCGGCCAGGACCGTCGTGGCGCGGTCGGTCACGGACTGCCTCATGCGTCGTCTCCGAGGTCGTTGTCGAGGAACAGCTCACCGTCGACCTCGATGAGGCGCGGCTCGATGGGGCGGATCGTGCGGGTCTCGGCGACGCCCAGCACCTCGGACGTCGTCAGCCCGGCGATCTCGCGGCACGTGACGTGGGTCGGCGGCAGCATCGCGGCTCCCCCGGCGTCGACCGCCGCGAGGACCGAGGTCAGGGGCGCCCAGTCGGCGCGGTCGGCCTCGCCGGGCAGCTCGCCGACGGACTGCCCCTCGGGCAGGACCGCGACGAAGAACCGGGTGTCGTAGCGTCGCGGCTCGAACGTCGGTGTGATCCAGTGCGCCCACGCGCCCAGCAGGTCCGCGCGGAGCACCAGGCCGGCGTCGGCGAGGTACGACCCGAAGGTCATCTCCCGCGCCTCGAGAGCCAGCCGCGCCGCCTGGAACGACGCGGCGCTCGTGTCAGCGACGATCGAGTGCTCGTCGGGCCCGGCCAGCAGCACGCCGGACTCCTCGAACGTCTCGCGCACCGCGGCGCACACCAGGCCCCGGGCGTCCCGCTCGCTGCAGCCGAACCGGGCGGCCCACACCGACGGCGGCGGCCCGGACCACGGGACGTCGGCGTCGCGGTCGGGCTCGTCGACGCCGCCGCCCGGGAAGACGTACATTCCGGGGGCGAACGCCATCGTGGGCTGACGGCGCAGCAGGTACGCCTCGATGCCCTGGTCACCGTCGCGGACGACGACCACCGTGGCCGCGTCACGGGTGGCGGCGGGCGCCTCGACGCGGTCGACGTGCACGCGCAGGGACTCGGGGACCGGGATGCGCATGGGTCAGCCGACCTCGACGACGAGCTCGACCTCGACAGGGGCGTCGAGGGGCAGGACGGGGACACCGACGGCGCTGCGGGCGTGCTGCGCGGCGTCGCCGAAGGCGGCCCCGAACAGCTCGCTGGCACCGTTGGCGACGCCCGGCTGGCCGGTGAAGTCCGGAGTGCTGGCCACGAAGACCGTCGCCTTGACGACCCGCACGACCTGGTCGAGGTCGACGAGCGACTTGACCGCGGCGATCGCGTTGAGCGCGCACTGGCGGGCGCAGTCGTACGCCGCCTCCGGCGACACCTCGCCGCCGACCTTGCCGGTCGCGAGCAGCTCGCCGGAGCTCAGCGGCAGCTGGCCCGACGTGAAGACGTACGAGCCGGACCGGACCGCGGGGACATAGACCGCGACCGGGGCGGGGACCGTCGGGACCGTCAGCCCGAGCTCCGCGAGGCGGTCGTCGACGGCCGTCATCAGCCGACCGGACGCTTGAAGTAGGCGACCAGGTTCTCGGGGTTCATCCCCGGGACGATCTGGACGAGCTCCCAGCCGTCAGCCCCGAAGTTGTCGAGGATCTGCTTGGTCGCGTGCACGAGGACAGGCGCGGTGAGGTACTCCCATTTCGTCATGTGCCGACTGTATCGGTCTATGCCTTCGACGCGGCCAGCCTCATCAGGTCGATCGTCATCTCCTTGACCGCCGCCCGGTCGAGACCCTTGCCCTGCAGGACCGTGACGTTGACGAGCTGGTCGCCGACCGCCACAGCCCCCTGGCCCTGCAGGTTGGCGCCGCCGGTCCTCCCGATCGCGATCCACGCGTCGTCCCCGACCCCCGGTACGTCCGCGACCTTCCCGTCCGTCGCGTTGCCGCCCCGGGACGCCTCGAAGCCGCCACCCACGTCGACGACCCCCGAGATCCCGGCCGACGGCGCCCGCGGGTCCTCCTGGTTGAACACGCACCCGCCGTTGGGGTCCTCGTCGGCGGTGACGGTGCCACCCACGATCGCGCCGACGTCCTTGGCCGACAGCACCTGGCACGGCCGGAACTCCGCCACCTGGTCGGTGGCGTCCGGGGCGCGGGTCGTCCGGTCGGGGGACGGCGAGTCGCTGCCACTGCACCCGCCCAGCAGGGCCAGCAGGATGACGGCGACGACGGCACTGGTTCGGCGCACGGGGACCTCCTCGGGGAGCACGGTGATCCCACGGTAGGACCGACCGGGGGGTGTGAGCAGGCAAACGCCGGATCGGGAGGCGCAAAGCCCTCTGCTCGGTAGGCTCGGGGGGTGGCCCAATCGACTCAGCTCCATGTCGTCACCGGCAAGGGTGGCACCGGCAAGACGACAGTCGCGGCCAGCCTCGCGATGGCTCTCGCCGGCCGGGGCAAGAAGGTCCTGCTGTGCGAGGTCGAGGGACGCCAGGGCATCGCCCAGCTCTTCGACGTGCCGCCGCTGCCCTACGAGGAGCGGCAGATCGCGGTCGGCCTCGGTGGCGGCGAGGTGTACGCCCTGGCGATCGACCCGGAGTCCGCGCTGCTGGAGTACCTCGCGATGTACTACCGCCTCGGCCGCGCCGGCAAGGCGCTGGACCGGTTCGGGATCATCGACTTCGCGACGACGATCGCGCCCGGTGTCCGGGACGTCCTGCTGACCGGCAAGGTCTACGAGGCCGCCCGCCGTCGCGAGGGCGACCGGTTCACGTACGACGCCGTCATCATGGACGCCCCGCCGACCGGGAGGATCACCCGCTTCCTCAACGTCAACTCCGAGGTCGCCGGGCTGGCCAAGGTCGGACCGATCCGCCGCCAGGCCGACTCGATCATGGAGATGATGCGCTCCGCGCAGACCCACGTGCACCTCGTGACGGTGCTGGAGGAGATGCCGGTGCAGGAGACGATCGACGGCATCACAGAGCTGACCTCCGAGCGGCTGCCGGTCGGCCGGGTCATCCTCAACCTGGTGCGGCCGTCCCTGCTGTCGGACACGTCCCGCGACGCCCTCGAGTTCGGCACGGTCAAGCCCGCCGGCATCGCGAAGTCCCTCACCTCGGTCGGCCTCGACAAGGCCGCGGCTCCCGCGCTGATCAGCGGTGGCCACGCCCACCTCGAGCGGCAGGCCCTGCAGGACGACCAGCGCCAGATCCTCGTCGAGTCGGGCCGGCCGCTGATCGAGCTGCCCCTCCTGCGCGACGCGATCGACCTCGGCGCCCTGTTCGAGCTCGCCGAGCAGCTCACCGACCTGGAGGAGACCTCGTGACCGGGAAGGCGCAGACGACGCCCTCGACCCGCAAGGGGCGGACGACGCCCCGCGGCTCGGCGGGCACCACGACCGGCGGCCGCCTCGACGTCGACGCCTTGCTGGCGGACCGGACGACCGAGATCATCGTGTGCTGCGGCTCCGGCGGCGTCGGCAAGACCACGACCGCCGCGGCGGTCGCGCTGCGGGCCGCCGAGCAGGGACGCCGGGTGTGCGTCCTGACGATCGACCCGGCGCGCCGGCTGGCCCAGTCGATGGGCCTGACCGAGCTGGACAACACCCCGCGCCCGGTCAAGGGCGCCGACCTCGAGGGCGGCGGCTCGCTGGACGCCATGATGCTCGACATGAAGCGGACCTTCGACGAGGTCGTCGAGCAGCACGCGACGCCCGAGAAGGCCGCCCAGATCCTCGCCAACCCGTTCTACGTCGCCCTGTCGAGCTCGTTCGCGGGCACGCAGGAGTACATGGCGATGGAAAAGCTGGGACAGCTGCACGCCCAGGCGGTCGACGAGGCGAAGCGGTGGGACCTGATCGTCGTCGACACGCCGCCGTCGCGGTCGGCGCTGGACTTCCTGGACGCGCCCGACCGGTTGTCGTCGCTGCTCGACGGCCGCTTCATCAAGCTCCTGCTGGCGCCCGCCAAGGGGCCCGCCCGGCTGCTGAGCGCGGGCTTCGGCATCGTCACCAGCGCGCTCAACAAGGTCCTCGGCGCCCAGGTGCTGACCGACATGCAGACCTTCGTCGCCGCGTTCGACACGCTGTTCGGCGGCTTCCGGCAGCGCGCCGAGAGCACGTTCGCCCTCCTGCAGGCCGACGGGACCGCCTTCCTGGTGGTCGCCGCCCCGGAGCCCGCCGCGATGCGCGAGGCGTCCTACTTCGTCGAGCGGCTCGGCGGCGAGCAGATGCCGCTGGCCGGGCTCGTGGTCAACCGCGTGCACGACGACGGGGCGGACGGCATCAGCGCGGCGGACGCGGAGTCCGCGAGCCACCGGCTGAGCGACGGCAGCACGAACGACCGCCTGACCGCCGACCTGCTGACGATCCACGCCGACCGGATGCGGGTCGCCGCGCGCGAGCTGCGCCTCAAGAAGCGCTTCACCGCGGCCCATCCCACCGTCCCGACGGTGTCGGTGGCGGCGCTGGCCGGCGACGTGCACGACCTCGACGGGCTCCGGGAGATCGGTGCCCTGCTGGCCGGCGAGAGCCGGCCCGCGGACGGTTAGACCGCGACCTGCAGGATGTTGCGCCAGGCCGTGACATTGGGACGACGACGCAGGAGCGCACGGCGCTCACGCTCGGTCATGCCGCCCCAGACGCCCCACTCGATGCGGTTGTCCAGCGCTTCGGCCAGGCACTCCGCCCGCACGTGGCACGTGCCGCAGACCTGCTTGGCGCGGTTCTGCTCCGCGCCCTTGACGAACAGGGCATCTGAATTGCCCCGACAGGCGGCCGATGCTGCCCAGTTCTCATTCCACATATCCAAAACCTCCCCGAGACCGGTCACGGATTGACCGAAGTTGGTTGTGTCAAACCTATGAATTCGCGGCGGCGAGCGTCAGATCGTTCTGGACCATCTTTGACTAGTCCGAAAGGGCTAGACACGCTGTCTCGCGATGATCGACCTCCCTCTGTCCCGTACCCTGTTGTGCATGGCATCGGACGATTTTCGCGACTCCCTGCGACGCGCGGCCCAGTCGGAGACGCGGAGCAACAGCAAGTCCGTCCTGGTCGCCGCGATGGCTCGCCTCGCGGGCCTCGCCGGCCTCCTCGTCGCCCTGGTCCTGATCCCGACGACCGCGCTGGTGGCGGTCACGGTGAGCAACGCCACCGACGACGTGCTCAACCTGCCGCTGGAGCTGGAGGACCAGCCGAGCGCCCAGACGACCCGGCTCCTGGCCTCCAACGGCGAGCTGATCGCGTACTTCTACAACGAGAACCGGCAGGACGTCCCGCTCGACAAGATCGCGCCGATCATGCAGGACGCGCTGCTGTCGATCGAGGACGCCCGGTTCTACGAGCACGGCGCCCTGGACGTCAAGGGCACGCTGCGCGCGCTGGTCAACAACGCGTCGGACGGGCAGACGCAGGGTGGGTCGTCGATCACCCAGCAGCTCGTCAAGCTGACCCTGGTGTCGCAGGCCACGACCCGTGAGCAGGTCCAGGCCGCGACCAAGAAGTCCAAGGCCCGCAAGATCCGTGAGCTCAAGCTCGCGGTCGAGTACGAGTCCAAGCACACCAAGAAGGAGATCCTGGAGCGCTACCTCAACCTCGCCTACTTCGGTGACGGCGCCTACGGGATCAGCGCAGCGGCCTACCACTACTTCTCCAAGAGCCCCAACGAGCTCAACGCCCGCCAGGCCGCGACGCTCGCGGGCCTGGTCAAGAACCCCGTCGAGTTCGACCCCAACGTCTACCCCGAGAAGGCGCTGCAGCGCCGCAACACGGTCCTCGCGGTCATGGCCCGCCTCGGCAAGATCACCGAGGCGCAGTCGCAGAAGTTCCAGGACCAGGGCCTCGGGCTCAAGGTCACGGAGTTCCCCAACGGCTGCGTCAGCTCCAAGGCCGAGTTCTCGTGCGACTACGTCCGCCGCTACCTCCTGCTGCAGGACGCGCTCGGCTCGAGCGTCAAGGAGCGCCAGGTGCGTCTCGAGCGCGGCGGCCTGACGATCAAGTCCAACATCGACCTCGGGATGCAGTCGGCGACCGACAAGGCCGTGAGCTCGACGGTCCGCGCGACCGACAACGGGGCGATCGCCGCGCTGGCCTCCGTCGAGCCCGGCACCGGCAAGGTCCGCGCCCTGTCGCAGTCGCGTCCCATGGGACGCAGCAAGAAGAAGGGCCAGTCGTTCATCAACTTCGTGGTCCCGCGCAAGTACGGCGACTCGGGCGGCTTCCCCGCCGGCTCGACGTTCAAGGCGTTCACGGTGGCGGCGGCGTTGAAGAACGGCGTCGACGTCGGTCAGACGTACAACGCGCCCAAGAACATGACGATGCCCGCCGGCACCTACAAGGCCTGCAACGGCTACGGCACGGCGGAATGGAAGGTCAGCAACTCCACGACGTCGGGCACCAAGAACATGTACAGCGGCACGCGCGAGTCGGTCAACACCTACTTCTCCCAGCTCGAGAAGCGGGCGGGCCTGTGCAACGTCGTCAAGGCGGCCGAGTCGATGGGGATCACGGTCCCCGACAACGACCAGGTCGGACCGTTCACGCTCGGCGTCACGAGCGTCAGCCCGCTCGACATGGCCGCGGCCTATGCGACATTCGCCTCCGGTGGCCAGTACTGCAAGCCGCGCCCGGTCAACGAGATCCTCGACGCCAACAACAACTCGATCAAGAAGTACAAGCCGGTCTGCACGCGGGCGCTGACCAAGGACCAGGCCGCGCAGATCAACGACATCCTGCGCGGCGTCCAGGAGCCGGGCGGCTTCGGCTACAGCAACGGCACGGGCCTCAAGATCCCGTCGGCGGCCAAGACCGGAACGGCCCAGGACAACCAGTCGGTCTGGTACAACGGCTACACCCCCGAGCTCGCGACCGCCTCGATGATCGCCGGCGTCAAGAAGAACGGCAGCCCCCGGTCGTTGGCCGGCGTCAAGATCAAGGGCGCGTTCCTCGACTTCAACGCCGTCGGCGGCAGCTCGCTCGCCGGACCGATGTGGGCCAAGGCGATGCAGAAGATCCAGGACCAGCTCGCGCCGGTCAACTTCGACGCCCCGCCGAAGCGCCAGCCCAGCCGGCGGGTCCTGAGCGCCGACACGTCACGCGACGCCCGGCGGGACACGACGCCTGACACCCGCAAGCCGACCCGCGGCACCGGCAACGGTCGCGACGACGACTGACCCGGAGGCGGTGCATCAGTCGCCCCACCACAGTGGAGGCGGTGCAGGTGTCGCCCTCCCCCGGTGGAGGCGGTGCACCAGTTGCCCTACCTGGCTCCTGTAGGGCGACCCCTGCACCGCTCCCGGTCCGGAGCGCCCGCTCCCGGTCCGGAGCTAGGCGCCGAGCTGGCGCTTGACCTCGGCCGCCACAGCGCCGCCGTCGGCCTTGCCCTTGACCTGCGGGGAGACGATCCCCATGACCTTGCCCATGGCCTTCATGCCCTCGCCGGCGGCACCGGCGGACTCGACCGCGGCGGTCACGATGACCGCGATCTCCTCGGTGGACAGCTGCGCGGGGAGGTACTCCGCGAGGATCGCCGCCTCGGCGGTCTCCTTCTCGGCCAGCTCGGGACGGTCTCCGTCGGCGAAGGCCTGGGCCGCCTCGCGGCGCTTCTTGGCCTCGGCGCCCAGGACCGTGATGACGTCCTCGTCGCTCAGCTCGCGGACCTCCTTGCCCGACACCTCGGCGTTCGTGATGGCGGTCAGCACCATGCGCAGCGTCGAGGTGCGCAGGGCGTCCCGGGCCTTCATCGAGGTGGTGAGGTCGGAGTGGAGCTGGTCCTTGAGAGCTGACATGCCTCCATTGTCCCACCCGTGGGATGACATGCTGGACGCATGCGCCCCCTCCTCTGGCCCGTCCTCGCGGCCGCCGCCGGGCTGGCGTACTCCGTCGCCGAGACCCGGGCGTTCACGGTCCGCCACGTGACCGCGCCCGTGCTGGCACCCGGCTCCGCGCCGCTGCGGGTCCTGCACCTGTCGGACACCCACATGACGCCCGGCCAGCACCGCAAGCTGCAGTGGCTTCGCGGTCTCGCGGAGCTCGAGCCGGACCTGGTGGTCAACACCGGCGACAACCTGGCCCACCTGGACGCCGTGCCCTCGGTCCTGCGGGCGTACGGCGACCTGCTGGACCTGCCCGGCGTCTTCGTGTTCGGCTCCAACGACTACTTCTCCCCCGTCGCCAAGAATCCCACCGGCTACCTCACCGGCGGCACGGGCTCCGGCACCCGTGGCGCGTGGGAACGCCCCAAGGACCTGCCGTTCGAGGAGCTCCGCGCAGCGTTCGGCCAGCGCGGCTGGACCGACCTGACCAACCGGCACGACGCCCTGGAGGTCGCCGGACGCCGGCTGTCGTTCGTCGGCGTCGACGACCCACACCTGGGTTACGACGTCCTGGACGACGAGCCCGCCGACGCGACGGCGGACCTCGCGATCGGCGTCGCGCACGCGCCCTACCTGCGGGTGCTGGACCGGTGGAACGCCCAGGGCTACCCGCTGATCCTCGCCGGGCACACGCACGGCGGGCAGCTGCGCATCCCCTTCTACGGGGCGCTGGTGACCAACTGCGACCTCGATCGCGCCCGCGCCCGCGGCCTCCACACCCACCAGGTCGACGGGCACGCACCCTCCTGGTTGCACGTCTCGGCGGGGCTCGGCACGTCGCCGTACAGCCCCGTACGGTTCGCATGCCGCCCCGAGGCAACCCTCCTCACCCTGACTGGGATAGACTCGTCCGGTTCCCTCACGTAGGGGGCGTCGGGCTGTGGCGCAGTTTGGTAGCGCGCGTCGTTCGGGACGACGAGGCCGCAGGTTCAAATCCTGTCAGCCCGACTCGGTGAAGCCGGTCCATCCACTCGGATGGGCCGGCTTCCTCATTCCCTCCGGTGCCCGCCATCCTCGGGGCGGGCTGTGACCTGACACACGCTGTGACAAACTGGCCCCATGGTCGACGAGCAGGAGCCCGCCAAGCGGGTCGTCAAGCGGGTGGTCAAGAAGACCGTCGTCCGCCCTGCCGCGGCCAGCGCGCCGAAGCCGCAGGTCCGCTACGGCCGGCCCGTCGCCACGGCAGCCAAGCCGCAGGCCAAGGTCGCCTCGAGGAACGTCCGTCCGGCCCCGGCCGCGAAGACACCTCATCCGACGACGCCCAGGGCCAAGCCCGCGCCGCGCACCCGACCCCGGCTCCAGATCGGTGCCAAGGCCGGCGCCGCGGGCCACCGGGTCGCCGACGCCTGGTGGGTCGTCGCCGACGGCGTGCGTGACGGAGCCGGGGCCGCCGGCCGCTTCGCCGCCGCTCGCACGCGGGCCGCCGCGTCGTACCGCCTGCCGCACATCAACCTCTATCTCGCGTCGGTCATCACCGGTGCCGTGACCGGGATGTTCTCGGTCGCGGCCTCGCTCGTCGCGCTGCGGATCTTCGAGAGCACCCGCGGGGTCGCCGGGGGTGGCGGCCTGTGGGGTAGCGTCACGTTCGTCGTCGTCGCCCTGCTGGCGTACGTGCTGGGGGCGCTGCTGCTGCAGGGCTTCGGCTCGCGCTCGGCCCGGCTGGCGAGCTTCCTCGGGGTCGTGCTGGCGATCGTCGCGATCCTCGGGCTGTTCCTCGGCCTCGCCGACGGTGCCGCCGGACTGGTCCTGGTGCCGCTGCTGGGGCTGGTGACCTTCGCGATCGCGCACTGGCTGATCGACCTCGCCGAGAACACCCCCGCCATCGTCGAGTGAGCCAGATCCTCTGGGCCCCGCCGCTCGACGGCACCAGCCGGGTCGAGCAGCTGCTGAGCCGGTGGGCCGACCGGGGCGGGCCGACCTTCGACGGCTACGCGGACCTCTGGCAGTGGTCGGTCGATGAGCCCGACGCCTTCTGGCAGGCCATCTGGCAGGACTTCGACATCCCCTCGGACGGCAGCCCGTCCCCGGCCCTTGCGGACGACGCGATGCCCGGGGCCGCGTGGTTCCCGGACGTCCGGCTCAACTACGCCGAGGCCATGCTGCGGCTCCCGGGCCGGGCCGATGACGACGTCGTCGTGGTGGCCCGCTCGCAGAGCCGCGAGGACGTACGCCTGACGGCCGCCGAGCTGCGCGACCAGGTGGCCCGCGCGCGCGCCGGGCTCCGCGCCGCGGGGGTCGGCCCCGGCGACCGGGTGGCCGCCTACTCGCCCAACATCCCCGAGACGCTGGTCCTGCTGCTCGCGGCGGCGAGCCTCGGCGCGGTGTTCTCCTCGTGCGCGCCCGAGTTCGGCACCCAGAGCGTCATCGACCGCTGGCAGCAGATCGAGCCGACCGTCGTCCTCGCGGTCGACGGCTACGTCTACGGCGACAAGTCGATCGACCGCCGCGACGAGGTCGCCACGATCCGGGCCGCGCTGCCCAGCATTCGTACGCTGGTCTGGCTGCCCTACCTCGACGCCGCCGCGCCCGCCCCCGACGGGGCGATCACGTGGGCGGACCTGACGGCCGGGACCGGACCGCTCGAGTTCGCCCGCGTCCCGTTCGCGACGCCGCTCTACGTCCTGTTCAGCTCCGGGACGACGGGGCTGCCCAAGCCCATCGTGCACGGCCACGGTGGGATCACGATCGAGCACCTCAAGTCCCTCTCACTGCACCACGACCTGGGGCCGGAGGACACGTTCTTCTGGTTCTCCACGACGGGCTGGATGATGTGGAACCTGCTGGTCTCGGGGCTCGGCGTCGGCTCGACGATCGTGATGTTCGACGGCAATCCGGCGTTCCCCGACCTCGCCGCGCTGTGGCGGATGGCCGAGGAGCTCGAGCTGACCTACTTCGGCACCAGCGCACCGTTCCTCCTGCAGTGCCGCAAGGAGGGCCTCGTCCCGCAGGACGTCGCCGACCTGTCGCGCCTGCGCGGGATCGGGTCGACCGGCGCCCCGCTGCCGGCCGAGGGCTTCCGCTGGGTCTACGACGCGGTCAGCCCGACGGCCCAGCTCGGCTCCCTGTCGGGCGGGACGGACGTCTGCTCGGGCTTCGTCGGCTCGTCGCCGCTCGTCCCGGTGTACGCCGGCGAGATCTCGTGCCGCATGCTGGGCTGCGCCGTCGAGGCGTACGACGAGCAGGCCCGTCCCGTCATCGGCTCGCTCGGCGAGCTGGTCATCACCAAGCCCATGCCGTCGATGCCGGTCGGCTTCTGGGGCGACGCCGACGGGTCGCGCTACCGGGCGGCGTACTTCGAGGACATCCCCGGCGTCTGGCGCCATGGCGACTGGATCACGATCACCGACTGCGGCACCTGCACCATCACGGGTCGCAGCGACGCAACCCTCAACCGCGGCGGCGTGCGGCTGGGGACGTCGGAGTTCTACACCGTCGTCGAGGCGCTGCCGGAGGTCGCCGACAGCCTCGTCGTGCACCTCGAGGACGACGAGGGCGGCGCCGGGACACTGGTGCTGTTCGTCGTGCCGGCCGCGGGCGTGAGCCTGGACGACGCGCTGACCCGGACGATCTCCGTCGCGCTGCGGACCCGGCTGTCGCCGCGCCACGTCCCGGACGTCATCCGCCAGGTCCCCGTGCTGCCGCGGACCCTGTCGGGCAAGAAGCTCGAGGTCCCGGTCAAGAAGATCCTGCAGGGCGCCGCGATCGAGGACGCCGCCGCCAAGGGCGCGCTGACCGACCCGTCAGCGCTCGACGTGTTCGTGCGGATCCGCTCCGAGCTGTGACGTGACGTCGTGCGTCCCGACCCTCAGGACGCACGACGCGGGTCTCAGACCAGCAGCTCGGCGATCTGGATCGTGTTGAGCGCGGCACCCTTGCGGAGGTTGTCGCCGCTGACGAACAGCGCGAGGCCACGGTTGCCGTCGACACCCTGGTCCTGGCGGATGCGACCGACCAGGCTCGGGTCCTTGCCGGCGGCCTGCAGCGGTGTCGGGACGTCGACGAGCTGGACGCCCGCCGCGGACGACAGGATCTCGATCGCGCGCTCCGGCGTGATCGCGGACGAGAACTCGGCGTTGATCGACAGCGAGTGCCCCGTGAAGACCGGGACCCGGACGCACGTGCCGGAGACCCGGAGGTCGGGCAGGTGCAGGATCTTGCGGCTCTCGTTGCGGAGCTTCTGCTCCTCGTCGGTCTCGAACGAGCCGTCGTCGACGACCGAGCCGGCCATCGGCAGGACGTTGAACGCGATCGTGTCGACGTAGACCTCGGGGGCGGGAAAGGCCACGGCCGAGCCGTCGTACGCCAGCTCGTCGGCCTTCTCGACCACGGCGCGGGCCTGGCCGTGCAGCTCACGGACGCCGGCGATGCCGGAGCCGGAGACCGCTTGGTAGCTGCTGACGACGAGCCGGACCAGGCCGGCCTCGTCGTGCAACGGCTTGAGGACCGGCATCGCGGCCATCGTGGTGCAGTTGGGGTTGGCGATGATCCGCCGGGTCGCCTTGGCCACGTCCTCGGGGTTGACCTCGCTGACGATGAGTGGGATCTCGGGGTCCTTGCGGAACGCCGAGGAGTTGTCGATGACCATCGCGCCGGCCTCGGCGAACCGGGGCACCTGCACGCGGGACGTCGTGGCGCCGGCGGAGAAGAGGGCGATGTCGATGCCCGAGACGTCGGCGGTCGCCGCGTCCTCGATGACGATCTCGCCACCGCGCCACGGCAGGGTCTTGCCGGCCGAGCGGGCGGACGCGAAGAATCGGACCTGGTCGGCGGGGAAGTTCCGCTCCTCCAGGATGCTGCGCATGGCGACACCGACCTGCCCGGTGGCGCCGACGACGGCAAGGGTGGTCATGAGCACTCCTGGATGGCAGCGGGAACGAAACCAGTCGGCTCGCTCAGAGGACGGTGCAGTGTCATCGGCCGGTCCCTCCGTAGACGACGGCCTCGACCTCGTCGGTGCCGAGGTCGAACGCCGCGTGGGCCGCGTTGACGGCCGCGTCGATCTGGTTCTCCATCACGATGACCGAGATGCGGATCTCCGAGGTCGAGATCATCTCGATGTTGACCCCGGCGTCGGCGAGCGCGCGGAAGAACCTGGCCGTGATGCCCGGTGACGAGCGCATGCCGGCGCCGACGATCGAGACCTTGCCGACGCTGTCGTCGTACTGCAGGCGCTCGAAGCCGACGGTGTCCTTGAGCCGGGCCAGCGCCGTCATGGCGGTCTGGCCGTCGGCGCGGGGCAGCGTGAACGAGATGTCGGTCAGCGCCGTGGCGGCGGCCGAGACGTTCTGGACGACCATGTCGATGTTGATCTGCGCGTCGGCCAGCGCCTGCAGGATCGTGGCGGCCTCGCCGACCTTGTCGGGCACGCCGACGACGGTGATCTTGGACTCGCTGCGGTCGTGCGCGACGCCGCTGATGATTGCTTGCTCCATCGGGGACCCTTCTTGGATGACGTCTTCGGCCTTCACGACCCACGTTCCGACCTTGTCGGAGAACGATGACCGGACGTGGATCGGCATGTCGTTGCGGCGGGCGTACTCGACGCACCGCAGGTGGAGGATCTTGGCGCCGTTGGCCGCCATCTCGAGCATCTCCTCGTAGGAGATGCGTGGGATCTGACGGGCGTTGGGCACGATGCGCGGGTCGGCGGTGAAGATGCCGTCGACGTCGGTGTAGATCTCGCAGACCTCGGCGTGCAGCGCAGCGGCCAGCGCGACGGCGGTCGTGTCGGAGCCGCCACGACCCAGGGTCGTGATGTCCTTGGTCGTCTGCGAGACGCCCTGGAAGCCTGCGACGATCGCGACGGCGCCCTCGGCCAGCGCGGCCTCGATCCGGCTCGGCGTGACGTCGATGATCTTGGCGCGGCCGTGCTCGGAGTCGGTGATGACGCCGGCCTGCGAGCCGGTGAACGAGCGCGCCTCCTGACCGAGGTTGCCGATCGCCATCGCGAGGACCGCCATGCTGATCCGCTCGCCGGCGGTCAGCAGCATGTCGAGCTCGCGGCCGGGGGGCAGCGGCGAGACCTGGTTGGCCAGGTCGATCAGCTCGTCGGTCGTGTCGCCCATCGCGGACACCACGACGACGACGTCATGACCGGCCTTCTTGGTCGCGACGATGCGCTGGGCGACTCGCTTGACGCTGGTGGCGTCGGCAACCGAGGAGCCGCCGTACTTCTGGACGACAATGCCCACGGGACATTCCCTTTTCGTTGACACGTGCTGGAAGGAC
This sequence comes from Aeromicrobium sp., assembly GCF_025965075.1. Lineage (GTDB taxonomy): Bacteria > Actinomycetota > Actinomycetes > Propionibacteriales > Nocardioidaceae > Aeromicrobium. Next base: position 944 of record NZ_JAOPXQ010000030.1, on the reverse strand, counting down.
GTACGATCGCGCGACGCTGCGCGTCGACCAGTCTAGCGGTCGCCGCCCGAGGGCCGACGGGCGTTCCACCTGTCATCCCACGGGTCGATCTCAACCACCGATCGTGGTGCGTCCCTCGAACGCCCGACCCAGGGTCAGCTCGTCGGCGTACTCCAGGTCGCCGCCCACCGGCAGCCCGCTCGCGAGCTTGCTGACCCGCAGCCCGTACGTCGACAGCATCCGGATCAGGTAGGTCGCGGTGGCCTCGCCCTCGAGGTTGGGATCGGTCGCGATGATGACCTCGGTGACGGCGTTGTCCTGCAGCCGGCCGAGGAGCTCCTTGATGCGCAGCTGGTCGGGTCCGATGCCGGCGATGGGCGAGATCGCACCGCCCAGCACGTGGTAGCGGCCGCGGAACTCGCGCGTGCGCTCGATCGCGACGACGTCCTTGGACTCCTCCACGACGCACAGCACGCTGGGATCGCGGCGGGGATCGGCGCAGATGCGGCACTCGGTGTCGACCGTGACGTTGCCGCAGGTCGAGCAGAAGTGGACCTTGGCCTTGACCTCGACGAGGGTCGCGGCGAACCGGCGCACGTCCTCGGGATCGGCGTCGAGCAGGTGGAACGCGATACGTTGCGCGCTCTTGGGACCGATGCCGGGCAGCTGCCCGAGCTCGTCGATCAGGTCCTGGACCACGCCGTCATACACATCGTTCACCCTATGCCGTCAGGCCTGGAACGGCCGCCCCGACCCGCTGTCGAACAGCGGCTGGCCGGCGAGGATCCGGACCAGCTGCGCGACCCGGACGTCCTCCTGCTCGGGGTGCGGGTGGACGGTCGCCGACAGCGCCTCGCCGTCGAGCATGTGCACGATGCCGAGGACGATCGTGTCGAGCTCGGCGGTCGGCATCGCCCCGGCGATCGGCAGCGTCCGGCCGATCTCGATGATCTCGCGGTGGTAGC
>NZ_JAOPXQ010000263.1 GCF_025965075.1 Aeromicrobium sp. | reverse complement strand
TGATGCACGCCGGCGAGTCCGAGGGCACCCGCGTGCTCTACATCTCGCCCCTCAAGGCCCTCGCCGTCGACGTCGAGCGCAACCTGCGCTCCCCCCTGGTCGGGATCACCCAGGCGGCGGCCCGCCGTGGCGACGACTTCCGGGAGGTCACGGTCGGCGTGCGCTCCGGCGACACCCCGCAGCGGGAGCGCCGCGCCCTGGTCCAGCGCCCGCCCGACATCCTCATCACGACCCCCGAGTCGCTGTTCCTGATGCTGACGTCGGCGGCGCGCGAGACGCTGCGCCACGTCGACACCGTCATCGTCGACGAGATCCACGCGGTCGCGGGCACCAAGCGCGGCGCCCACCTCGCGGTCTCGCTCGAGCGGCTCGACGCGCTGCTGGACACCCCGGCCCGCCGCATCGGGCTCAGCGCGACGGTGCGGCCGCACGACGAGGTCGCCCGCTTCCTCGGTGGGTCGGGCCGGGTCCGGGTCGTCGCGCCCGAGGCCGCGACCCGGCTGGCGCTGGAGGTCGTCGTGCCGGTCGACGACCTGACCAAGATCCCGGCTCCCCCGCGTGACGAGGGCAGCGGCGCCCGGTCGCTGGCGCCCGGCGAGGACGAGCAGCCCCGCGGCAGCATCTGGCCCCACGTCGAGGAGGCGGTGATGCACCGCGTCCTCGAGCACCGCTCGACGATCATCTTCGTCAACTCCCGTGGCGTCGCCGAGCGGCTCACGGCCCGGCTCAACGAGGCCTACGCCGGGCACCTCGGCGTCGCGTCGGACGACACGTCCGAGCGGTCGCCGGCCCAGCTCATGGCGTCCAGCGGCACGGCCGACGGCGCCGAGCCCGTCCTGGCCCGCGCCCACCACGGATCGGTCAGCAAGGAGCAGCGGGCGCTGATCGAGGACGAGCTCAAGTCCGGTCGGCTCCGCTGCGTCGTCGCGACGTCGAGCCTCGAGCTCGGCATCGACATGGGCGCGGTCGACCTGGTGATCCAGGTGTCGTCGCCGCCCTCGGTCGCCAGTGGCCTGCAGCGGGTCGGGCGGGCGGGGCACCAGGTCGGCGAGATCTCGCAGGGCGTGACCTATCCGACGTCGCGCCAGGACCTGCTGGGCGCCGCGGTCACGACGTCGCGGATGCAGCAGGGCCTCATCGAGCGCCTTGACGTCCCGGCCAACCCACTCGACATCCTGGCCCAGCAGACCGTCGCCGCGACGGCGCTCGAGCCGCTCGACGTCGAGGAGTGGTTCGACACCGTGCGGCGCAGCGCCCCGTTCGCGACGCTGCCCCGATCGGCCTACGACGCGACCCTCGACCTGCTGTCGGGTCGCTATCCGTCCGACGAGTTCGCCGAGCTGCGGCCCCGGGTCGTGTGGGACCGCGACGCCGGCACGATCACGGGCCGGCCCGGCGCCCAGCGGCTCGCGGTCACCAGCGGGGGGACGATCCCGGACCGGGGCATGTTCTCGGTCAACCTGGCCGCCGGGACCGAGGAGACCGGGAGCCGCAAGGTCGGCGAGCTCGACGAGGAGATGGTCTACGAGTCGCGCATCAACGACGTGTTCGCCCTCGGCGCGACGAGCTGGCGGATCCAGGAGATCACGCACGACCGGGTCATCGTCACGCCCGCCTTCGGCCAGCCGGCTCGCCTGCCGTTCTGGAAGGGCGATGCGATCGGGCGACCCTACGAGCTCGGCGAGGCGATCGGGGGCTTCGTCCGCGAGGCGTCCGCCCTGGCACCCGATGCGCTGGCGGGCCGCACCGCCGGGCTCGGCCTGGACCGGCGGGCCTCGGACAACCTCGGTGCCTACCTGCGCGACCAGAAGGAGGCGACGGGCCAGGTGCCGCACGACCGGACGCTGCTGGTCGAGCGGTTCCGGGACGAGCTAGGCGACTGGCGTGTCGTGCTGCACTCACCGTTCGGCCGCCGCGTCCACGCCCCCTGGGCACTGGCCGTCGGCGCCCGCATCGTCGAGCGCTACGGCATGGACGGCTCGGTCGTGGCCAGTGACGACGGCATCGTGGCCCGCATCCCCGACACCGAGACGGAGCCACCCGGAGCGGACCTGTTCGTCTTCGAGCCCGACGAGCTCGACAAGATCGTGACCGAGGAGGTCGGTGGCTCGGCGCTGTTCGCCTCCCGCTTCCGCGAGTGCGCCGCCCGGGCGCTGCTGCTCCCCCGTCGCAATCCCGGGTCGCGCGCCCCCCTGTGGCAGCAGCGTCAGCGGTCCGCCCAGCTGCTCGACGTCGCCCGCAAGTACCCATCGTTCCCGATCCTGCTCGAGACCGCGCGCGAGTGCCTGCAGGACGTCTACGACCTGCCGGCCCTGACGACCCTGTCGACCCGACTCGCCTCTCGTGAGGTGCAGATCGCGGAAGTCACCACCGAGCGGGCGTCGCCGTTCGCCCAGACCTTGCTGTTCGGCTACGTCGCGGCCTTCCTCTACGAGGGCGACACCCCGCTGGCCGAGCGGCGGGCCTCGGCGCTGACCCTCGACCCGACCCTGCTGGCCGAGCTGCTGGGCCGGGCCGAGCTCCGGGAGCTGCTCGACCCCGAGGTCATCGAGCGCACCGAGCTCGAGCTGCAGCGACTCGCGGACGATCGTCGCGTCAAGGACCTCGAGGGGGTCGCGGACCTGCTGCGGATCCTCGGGCCGCTGGCCACTTCCGAGGTGGAGGCGCGCACCCAGCCCGACGTCGCGGGGCACGCAGCGGGCTGGCTGGCCGAGCTGCGGGACGCCCGGCGGGCCATCGAGGTCGCGGTCGCCGGCGAGGTCCGGTGGGCGGTCGTGGAGGACGCCGGCCGCCTGCGCGACGCCCTGGGTGTCGTCGTCCCCGCGGGGATCTCCGAGGCCCACCTCGAGGTCACGGCCGACCCGTTGACCGACCTGCTGTCGCGCTACTCCCGCACCCACGGCCCCTTCACGACCGCCGAGGCAGCGGCCCGGTTCGGGCTCGGCACCGCCGTCGCCGACCAGGTGCTGCGCCGGCTGTCCCGCGACGGGCGGCTGACCGAGGGCGAGTTCCGGCCGCAGGCGACCGGCAGCGAGTGGGTCGAGCCCGGTGTGCTGCGCCGGCTGCGATCCCGATCGCTCGCCGCGGCGCGCCAGCAGGTCGAGCCCGTCGACCCGCAGACGTACGCCCGATTCCTGCCCTCGTGGCAGGGTGTCGGCGGCAACCTCCGCGGCGCCGACGGCGTCCTGACCGCGATCGACCAGCTGGCCGGCCTGGCCCTGCCGGCGTCGGCGTGGGAGTCCCTCGTGCTGCCCGCCCGGGTGCGCGACTACTCCCCGGCGATGCTCGACGAGCTGACGACGGCCGGCGAGATCATCTGGTCCGGCGCCGGCACCCTGCCCGGCAACGACGGCTGGGTGCAGCTGCACCCGGCCGACCTCGTGCTGCGGGCCGCCGGGGCCCGGGCCCCCGACGACCTCTCCGCCCTGCACACCAGCATCGTCGAGGCGCTGGAGGGCGGTGGGGCGTTCCTGTTCCGCCAGCTCGCGGACGCGGTCGGCAGCGACGACCACGTCGGGCTGACCGCGGCGCTGTGGGACCTGGTGTGGTCGGGCCAGGTCAGCAACGACACCTTCAGCCCGATGCGCACGATGGTCGGCCGCGGCGGAGCGCACCGGACGACGCGACCCACGCCGCGGGCCCGCATCCACGGCCGGCGGGCCCGGTCACCGCGCGTCGCGCTGCAGGGACCGCCGACCGTCAGCGGCCGGTGGTTCGGCCTGACCGAGTCCGCGGCCGACAGCACGAGCCTGCAGCTGACCCGCACCGAGGCGCTCGTGGGGCGCTACGGCGTCGTGACCCGCGGGTCGGTCATGGCCGAGCAGACCCCCGGCGGCTTCGCCGGGGTCTACCGGCTGCTGCGTGAGCTCGAGCAGACCGGCTCGGTCCTGCGCGGCTACTACATCGAGACCCTGGGCGCCGCCCAGTTCGCCGCCCCGTCGACGGTCGACCGCATGCGCGGGCACGTCCGGGAGGACGAGCGGCCCAGCGACGCCGAGGCGATCACCCTCGCCGCGACCGACCCGGCCAATGCCTATGGCGCGGCCCTGCCTTGGCCGGCCCGCCGGGAGGACGACGACTCGACCCGGCACCGGCCGGCCCGCAAGGCGGGATCCCTCGTCGTGCTGCACGACGGCGCCCTGGTCCTCTATCTCGAGCGGGGCGGCAAGAAGGCGCTGGTGTTCGACGAGGACCCGGCTCGGCTCGCCGCGGCCGCCACGTCCCTGGCGCGCACGGTCCGCGCCCGCCGGATCAGCCGGCTCTCGATCGAGACCGTCGGCGGATCCCCCGTCGGCTCGTCTCCGCTCGGGGAGGCGCTGCTCGAGGCCGGGTTCGAGCGGACGATCAAGGGGCTGAGGATGGATGCCTGAGCGGCAGGGGCATACCGATGCCTGAGGGCGACACCGTCTGGCGGACGGCACACCACCTGCACGAGGCCCTCGCCGGCACGGAGCTGACCCGCACCGACTTCCGCGTCCCGGCCTTCGCGACGGTCGACCTGCGGGGCGAGGTCGTCGACGAGGTCGTCAGCCACGGCAAACACCTGCTGATCCGCACGCCGACCCACTCGATCCACTCCCACCTCAAGATGGAGGGGGCATGGCACGTCCAGCGGCTCGACACCCCGTGGCGCCGGCCCGGCCACTCGGCGCGTGCCGTCCTGACCAATGCCGGGTGGCAGGCCATCGGCTACTCGCTCGGCATCCTCGAGGTGATCGCCCGCGACGCCGAGGACTCCGTCATCGGCCACCTCGGCCCGGACCTGCTGGGACCGGGCTGGGACCTCGAGGAGGCCGTGGCCCGGACGTCGGCCGACCCCGACCGGCCGGTGTTCCTGGCCCTGCTCGACCAGCGCAACCTCGCCGGCTTCGGCAACGAGTACGTCAACGAGCTGCTGTTCCTGATGGGGCTGCTGCCGACCCGTCCGGTCGGCGAGGTGCCCGACCTGCGACGGGTCATCTCCCGGGGCCAGCGGATGCTCGACGTCAACAAGTCCCGGGTCGAGCGCTCCTTCACCGGCAGCACCCGCACCGGGGAGGACCGCTGGGTCTACTCCCGCGAGCGTGCCCGCTGCCGGCGGTGCGGGACGAGGCTGTTGACCGGCCGGCTCGGCGACCGGCCGACGGCCGAGCGCAACACCTTCTGGTGCCCGCACTGCCAGACGTGAGCCGTCAGGCGCCGACGGGCGCCGTCGCCCGGCCGAAGACCATGGCCTCCTCGAGATCGGTCCGCCTCATGTCACGGGAGTCGAGCAGCCAGTTCTGCCGGATCGTCCACGGCGCGGCGGCACCCTGTTGCGGCAGCAGGGCCGCGACCCGGGTGACGTACCCCGAGGTCAGGTCGAGGATGGGTCGCGGCTGACCGGAGGCGCCCCGCGGGTCGGGCATCCCGTAGTCGACGCCCTTGGCGTCCAGCAGGTTGACGAGCCGGCAGACGTATTGCGACGACAGGTCGGCGCGCAGCGTCCACGACGCGTTGGTGTAGCCGATGCACCACGCGAAGTTGGGGATCCCGCTGAACATCAGGCCCTTGTAGACGGACAGCTCGTGCGGGTCGATCGGGCGACCGTCGACCTCGAGCGCGATCTGGCCGAGGGCCACGACCTGCAGGCCCGTCGCGGTGACGACGATGTCGGCGTCCAGGTGCGCCCCCGAGTCCAGGTCGATGCCGGTCGGCGTGAACCCCGCGATCGTGTCGGTGACGATCGAGGCCTGACCCCGGCGGATCGAGCGGAACAGGTCACCGTCCGGGACGACGCACAGCCGCTGGTCCCACGGGTCGTAGTGAGGGGTGAAGGCTGCCATGTCGGTGCCCTCGGGCAGCTGCCGCTTCGCCCGGGCGAGCAGGATCTTCCTCGCCGCGGCCGGGAAGCGCCGGCAGAACAGGTAGAAGCCGATCGAGACGATCGCGTTCTTGCGGCGGACCACCCGGTGCGCGAGACCCGACGGCAGGACCCGGCGCACGCGCTGCGCGAGCCTGTCCTCGGCCGGCAGGCTCGTGATGTACGTCGGTGAGCGCTGCAGCATCGTGATGTGCGCGGTGTCCTGGGCCATCGCGGGGATCAGCGTCACGGCCGTCGCTCCGCTGCCGATCACGACGACCGTCTTGCCCGCGTAGTCCAGGTCCTCGGGCCAGGACTGCGGGTGGACGACCGTCCCGTTGTACGTGTCGAGGCCCGGGAAGTCGGGCGTGAAGCCCTGGTCGTAGCTGTAGTAGCCGCTGCAGAGGTAGAGGAACGCGGCGGTCCGCACGACCTGCCGGCCGTCGACGGAGGAGGTCACGGTCCAGCGGGCGTCGTCGGATGACCACGACGCCGACTCGACCCGATGACCGAACCGGATGCGCTCCCGGATGCCGAGCTCGTCGGCGGCGTCCTCGATGTACGTCCGGATGTCGGCTCCGTGCGCGATCGACCGGTCGTTGGTCCAGGGCCGGAATGGGAAGCTCAGCGTGAACATGTCCGAGTCCGACCGGATGCCGGGGTAGCGGAACAGGTCCCACGTGCCGCCGACCGCGTCGCGCGCCTCGAGGATCGCGTACGTCTTGCCGGGACACTGCTCCTGGAGGCGGTGGGCCGCCCCGATGCCGGACAGGCCGGCGCCGACGATGATGACGTCGACGTGCTCTGGAGTCGTCATGAAGGACCTTCCGAATACCGTGAGTATCTGAACTGTAGCCGAGCCATCGGCGTGGCTGAACCCGCCCACCCGCCGCCGGTTGCCCGTTCAGCCTAGGATTTCCCCCATGACCGAGCAGACCCGAGTGCCCGAGGCCGACCTGGGCTCCTTCGAGGAGTCGAACCGCGGGCTGGGCTGGCTCCTGACGATCGGCGGGGCGATCGGACTGCTGTCCGCCGCGATCCTGATCATCGACAAGATCGAGTTCCTCAAGCACCCCGACAAGGCGCTGAGCTGTGACATCAATGCGTTCGTGAGCTGCGGCGGTGTCATCAACACCGACCAGGCCTCGGCGTTCGGGTTCCCCAACCCGATCATGGGCGTCGCCGGCTTCGCGATCGTCGTGACGATCGGCGTCCTGCTGGTCGCGCGGGTGCGGCTGCCGGACTTCTTCTGGCTCGGGTTGCAGGCCGGAGTGCTGTTCGGGATCGGATTCGTGACCTGGCTGCAGAGCCAGAGCATCTACGAGATCGGCAAGCTCTGCCCGTGGTGCATGGTCGTGTGGGCCGTCACGATCCCGATCTTCATCTGGGTCACGGCGCGCAACCTGCGCTGGTTCGCCCCCGGCAACCCGGTCACGACGTTCGTCAGCGACTGGACCCTGCTGATCACGGTGCTCTGGTACGTCGCCGTGATCGCCGCGATCTGGTTCAAGTTCGGCTCGGACCTGTGGGCCTGAGGGCCTAGAAGGCGACGCGCTCCAGGACCCGCGCGAGCTTGACGTCGCGGTCGGTCACGCCGCCGGTGTCGTGGCTCGTCAGACGGATGTCGACCCGGTTGTAGACGTTGGTCCACTCGGGGTGGTGATTCATCTCGTCGATCGGGCCGGCAGCCCGGTTGATGAACGCGATCGCGGCGGTGAAGTTGTCGAACTCGAACGACTTGACGATCGCCTCCCCCTCCTGGGACCAGCCGGGGAGGCTCTCGAGGGCGTCTTCGATCTGGGCGTCGGTGAAGGCGGTCATGTCCTTCACGCTATCGGCGCAGGCCATCCGCGCAAGCGCGGCAGCGGAAGG
>NZ_JAOPXQ010000253.1 GCF_025965075.1 Aeromicrobium sp. | reverse complement strand
CTGTACGACCGGCTGCTGCGCGACAGCATCCACCCGCGCTGGTAGGTCAGGCGACCGCGGCGGCGAGCACGAAATCGACCAGCGACGCCGCGAAGGCGTCGAGGTCCGCCGGCAGCATCGCCTCGGGCGTGACGAGAGCGTGCATCAACGCACCGCCCAGCAGGGTGTCGAGCAGCAGCGTCACCGAGGTCCCGGCCGGGAGCTCGCCGCGCCCGATGCCGCGCCGGACCGTGGCGCGAGCGGCGAGGACCTGGGACTCGCGCCACGCCTCCCAGGTCTGGCGCAGCTCCGGCGTCAGTGACGCCTCGGTCGTCATCCGTAGCGCGGCGTCCTTGAGGTCACCGACGTAGTGCGCCAGGTGGTGCCGGGCGAGCGCCAGCAGGTCTCCCCGTAGCGAGCCGGTGTCGACGTCCTCGAGGTTGACCAGCGTCGCGACGAGCGAGTCGACCAGCAGCCCGGCCCGGTCGGGCCAGCGCAGGTAGATCGACGCCTTGCCGACGCCGGCCTCGCGGGCCACGGCCTCGACGCTGAATCCCGACCAGCCGAGCCGTCCGTAGAGCCGGCACGACGCGACGTGGAGCCGGCGCTCCATCGCGGGATCGCGGGGGCGTCCGAGCGCTGTCATGGTCCACCTCTGTCATTACTGAACGATTGTCGTCAGTATAGTGGTCGCATGACCGAGAACCTGGATCCCCGCACCCCCGTCCTCGTCGGCGTCGGCCAGCACGCCGAGCGGGTCGACGATCCTGACTACCGCGGGCTGTCCGCGGTGGGACTCGCGGTCGCGGCCGCGAACCAGGCGATCGCCGACGCCGCCGGCAAGGGGATCGCCGCCGCGATCGACACGATCGCGGCGATCCGTCAGTTCGAGATCTCGACCCCGATCGGCTTCGCCCCGCTGGGCCGCTCGACCAACGTCGCCCGCTCGATCGCCCGCGACCTGGGCGCCGACCCGCAGCGCGCGATCCTCGAGGTCACCGGCGGCCAGGGCCCCCAGCACCTCGTCTCCGAGCTGGGCGACGCGATCGCCCGCGGCGAGTCCGAGGTCGTGCTGCTGGTCGGCTCCGAGGCGATCTCGACGGCCCGGCACTTCTCCGGCGCCGAGGACAAGCCCGACTTCAGCGACGACCCCGGCGGCACCGTCGAGGACCGCGGCTACGGACTGCGCGGCATCGTCACGCTGCCCCAGGTGCGCCACGGCCTGGTCGACGCCACGAGCCAGTACGCCCTGCTGGAGCACGCCCGGCGCGCACGGCTCGGGCTGGACCGCGCGACGTACGCCGCCACGATGGGCGAGCTCTTCGCGCCCTTCACGACGGTCGCGGCCGCCAACCCGCTGGCCGCAGCCCCGACGGAGCGCACTGCCGAGGAGCTCATGACGGTGACCGAGCGCAACCGCATGGTCGCGGACCCCTACCCGCGCTTCGTCATCGCCCGTGACCAGGTCAACCAGGGGGCGGCGGTCCTCATGATGTCGCTCGCCGCCGCCCGCCGGCTCGGGGTGCCGGAGGAGCGGTACGTCTTCCTGCACGGCCGCGCCGACACCGCCGAGCAGTCGATCATCGACCGCCCCGACCTCGGTGCGAGCCCCGCGGCGGTCCTCGCCGTGACGCACGCGCTGGAGGTCGCCGGGGTCACGACCGACGACCTGGCCCACCTCGACCTCTACAGCTGCTATCCGATCGCGGTCGCGGCGGTCTGCGACGGCACCGGCCTGTCGGCCGACGACCCGCGGGGCCTGACCGCGACCGGCGGACTGCCGTTCTTCGGCGGCGCGGGCAACAACTACTCGATGCACGGCATCGCCGAGATCGTGTCGCGGGTCCGCGCGACCCCCGGCGCGTACGGCCTGGTCGGCGCCAACGGCGGCATGCTGTCGAAGTATTCCGCCGGCGTGTACGCCACGACGCCCCGCTCCTGGCCCGTCGTCGACTCGGCGGCGCTCCAGGCCGAGCTCGACGCGGCCCCGCGGGTGCCCACGACCTCGACGCCGGACGGCTGGGCGACGATCGAGACCTACACCGTCAAGCACGAGCGCGCCGGGGACGTCGGGATCGTCGTCGGCCGCCTCGAGTCCGACGGCCGCCGGTTCTTCGCGATGACCGCGCCCGGCGACGCCGACGTGGTCGACCTGCTGACGGGGGAGCAGGAGCCCCTCGGTGCCCGCGTGTACGTCCGGTCGTTCGGGTACGGCAACCGGGTCGTGCTGACCAAGGAGCGCGCGGCGGAGCTCTTCCCGGCCGCCGCGCGCGGTTTGCGCGACGACTACGAGCACGTCTCGGTCCGGCGCGACGGCCGCGTCCTCGAGGTCACCCTGGAACGCCCGGCGGTCCGCAACGCGCTGCACGCCGCGGCGCACGTCGAGCTCGACGAGATCTTCGACGCGTATGCCGCCGACCCGGAGCTGTGGGTCGCGATCATCACGGGTGCGGGTGACGACGCCTTCTGCGCCGGCAACGACCTGACCGCGTCGATGGGTGACCTGCCGTGGTTCCCCGACAGCGGCTTCGGCGGTCTGACGTCACGCAAGGGTCTGCTCAAGCCGGTCATCGCGGCGGTCAACGGCACGGCGATGGGCGGCGGCTTCGAGATCGTCCTGGCCTGCCAGCTGGCGGTCGCGACCCAGTCCGCCACATTCGCGCTCCCGGAGGTCAAGGTCGGGCTGTTCGCCGCGGCCGGTGGCGTCGTGCGGCTGCCGCGCGCGATCCCCGAGAAGATCGCGAACGAGCTGATCCTGACGGGTCGCTCGATCCAGGCCGACGAGGCGCTGCGGCTCGGGCTGGTCAGCCGGGTCGTGCCGGACGGCGGCGCCCTGGCGGCCGCCCGCGGGCTCGCCGCGGAGATCGTGGGGGTGTCGCCCACGTCGGTGCGGCTGTCGCTGGAGGTCATGGCCGCGACGCGGGGCATCGCCGACCCGGTCGAGGCCGCGCGTCACGAGACCGATGCGATGGACCAGCTGCTGATCAGCGAGGACACCCTCGAGGGGATCATGGCGTTCGGTGAGAAGCGCCAGCCGGTGTGGAAGAACCGCTGATCGGTCAGTGGGACTCCGCCCATCCGAGGGCGTAGTCCGCGACGACCCCGACCTTGTACGCCTTGGCGTTCTTGTGGTTGACCTTCGGCGGCACGATGTGGTCGGCGGTGCCGGCGATGAACAGCAGGGGCGCCCGACCCGCCCGTCCGTAGTCGATCCGGGAGTCGCCCGAGTTGGTGGTCAGGTGCAGTGCGGCCTGCCACAGGGGCTTGCCGGGCGCGGGGATCTGCAGGTCCTCGCGGACCTTCTCGGACTCGGCCATCGACAGCGTGTTGGTGAAGGCGTAGTGGAACTGCTTGGCGGTGAGCAGCACCGTGCGGTTGATCGTCCAGGGCTTGCCGAGGACCGGCATGCCGGCCCGGATGACGCTGAGCGGCAGGACCGGGACGCCCGCCGACTGGGCCGAGTCGATCGCGATGCCGGCCTTGCCATAGCCGCGCTCGAGCAGGAGCTGGGTCATCAGCCCGCCGAACGAGTGCCCCATGATGATGGGTTGCTCGCCGGTCTCGTCGACGATCCCGTCGATGACGGTGGCGAGGTGGTCGACGACGGTCCGGATCCGCAGGCCGTTGAGCCGGGACGAGTCCATGCGCAGCCCGGCGACGTCATCGCTGACGCCGGGCCAGGCGGGGACCACGACGGTGTAGCCGGCCTGCTCGTAGCGTTGCTTCCAGCCGGCCCAGCTCTTGGGCGTCATCCAGAGCCCGTGGACCAGGACGATCGTGCCCTTGCTGGGGGGTGGGGTGTCTTCGGCCATGGCTACCGTCCTGTGCGCAGAGAAGAAGGTTCTCCTCGAACCTAGGCCCGGGTCCGCACCCCGCTGCACCCTCGGTCCACGCCGAAATCGTGCAGGATCCCGCAAACCTGGGCAGGATCGCTAGGACTGCTCGATCCGCAGCGCCGACCACGTCTCGTCGAGGGTCACGGTCTCGACGGCCGCCCAGCCGTAGTCGCTCAGCAGCTCCTGGATCGTCTCCTGACCGACATCCGTCCCGGCCGGCCACGCCACCCACACCAGGGGGATCGAGCCGAGCTGCGGCAGCGTCTCGTCGAACTGCTCGGCCAGCTGCAGCCGGTCGTCGGCGAACACGATCGCCGCGTCGATGAGGTCCGGGTCGTGCTCGTCGTCCCGCTGCTCGACGACCTCGGCGCCCTCGGGCAGCGGATCGAGCAGGGACGTCTCCTCGACGGTCGAGCCGATGATCCAGACGATCGATCCGTCGCTGATCCGCAGCTTCTCGGCATTGCTCTGCTCGGTCATGCCTGCATCCTAGGTCGTGCGGCGGACGGCGTGCAGGTCGCGGATCGCGCGGTCGACGCGGAGCCCCTTGCCCTCGAACCGGGTCTGCGGGCGTCCATCGAACCGCGGCGCCCAGTCCCCGGTGAACTCGAAGTCCGGGGACGCGTCGAGGACGTCACGCATCTGGTCGGCGTAGTCCTGCCAGTCGGTCGCGAGCCGCCAGGACCCGCCCGGCTCGAGGACCCGCGCGGCGAGCGCGGCGAACGCGGGGGTCACCAGCCGGCGCTTGTTGTGCCGCTTCTTGTGCCACGGATCGGGGAACCAGATGCGCAGCTCGCTGACCGAGCGGGCCGGCAGCATCGTGGCGAGCGCCTCGGCAGCGTTGACGACCATGAGCCGTACGTTCGTGACGCCCTCGTGCCGCATCGTCACGAGCGTCTGCGCGACGCCCGGCACGTAGACCTCGAGCCCCAGGAAGTCGAGCTCGGGATGGTCCTGGGCGGACCTGACGATCGCCTCGCCGCGGCCACTGCCGATCTCCACCACGAGGGGCGCCTCCCGGCCGAAGGCGGCAGCGCGGTCCAGGACGTACGTCGGGTCGATCGACGTGCTCGGCCCGTGCGCGGGGGCCTCCAGGACGTACGTCGAGGAGATCTTGTCCCAGGCGTCGCTCTGGCGCTCGGTCAGGCGGCCACCACGGCGGGTGAACGAGACCGGCTCGGTGCGGTACGGGGTCGGTTCCACCGCAGTAGCGTAGTCGTGTGGACATCGAGCCTGACAGCAAGGACTGGACCTGGGTCCTCCGGGAGCCGTGCGGCGAGTGCGGCTTCGTCGCCGCCGACGTCGACGCCGCGACGGTCGGCGCGAGCGTCCGGATGCAGCTGCCGCGCTGGCAGGTCGTGCTGGGCCGGATGGAGGCGCGGGAGCGGCCGGACCCCGCGACGTGGTCGCCCACCGAGTACGCGTGCCACGTCCGGGACGTCTTCCTGGTCTTCGCGGACCGGGTCCGGCTGATGCTCGCCGAGGACGATCCGCAGTTCGCCAACTGGGACCAGGACGAGACCGCGATCGAGGAGGACTACGTCTCGCAGCTCCCCTCGGAGGTCTCGAGCCAGCTGGTCGTGGCGGGCACGGCCGCGGCGGAGCTCTTCGACGCGATCCCGGCCGATGCCCTCGGCCGCACGGGCCGCCGCAGCAACGGCTCGGTCTTCACGGTCGAGACGCTGCTGCAGTACTTCCTGCACGACGTCGTCCACCACCTCCACGACGTCCGCGGCTGAATCCGCCGAGACGCCCCTGATGGCGGGTACCGGCGTCGGTCAGCCCGCAGAAGGTTGCGAAGGCCAACGACCGGAACGGGATCAAACAGCCTGTCGCCGGCGTTGAGTAGGGTAGAACCAACGACTCCAACTTTTCGGAGCCATCCCACGGAGGGAAACATGAAGAGCAGCAACCCCGTCTTCGCCCGCAGCGCCGAGTTCAACGGTCGCGGCGGCGCGGTGGCCAACGACCCGTCCCAGTGGCAGGTCGACCTCAA
>NZ_JAOPXQ010000242.1 GCF_025965075.1 Aeromicrobium sp. | reverse complement strand
GACTACCTCAACGTCAAGGGCGACTACGTCAAGGCGTGGTGGAACATCGTCAACTGGGCCGACGCCCAGGAGCGCTTCACCGCAGCAACCTCCGGCGGCCAGATCATCTTCTGATCCGACCACCGGTACGACGGCGGGATCCCTGAGCTCAGGGATCCCGCCGTCTGCCGTGCTCGGCCAGGTCGCGCAGGCGGGCGTTGTACGCCTCGAGCGCCGCGTCCTCGTTGCGGTCCTCGTTGCGGTCGAAGCGCCTTGCCTCCCGCGTGTCGGAGCGGAACCACTGCGACAGGATCGCGATCATCACCAGGACCAGGGGGATCTCCCCCATAGCCCAGGCCATCCCGCCGCCGAGGTACTGGTCGGCCAGCAGGTCGGTCCGGTAGGGCCGGTCGAGCGCCTTCCAGTAGTCGAGGGCATAGACCGTGTTGGACGCCATCAGCGCCACGGCGAAGAACGCGTGGAACGGCAGCGTCACGAGCAGCACCCCGAACCGGGCGATCGGCTGCAGCGCCCGCGGGGACGGGTCGACGCCGATGATGACGTAGTAGAACAGCGTGCCGACGGCCAGGAAGTGGACCTCCATGACGGCGTGGCCCCAGTGGTTGCCCATCAGGGTCTCGAACAGGCCGGAGAAGTACAGCCCATAGAGGCTGCCGACGAACAGGACCGGGCCGACCAGCGGGTGGGTCACGATCTTGCTGAACCGTGAGTTGAGCAGGCCCAGCAGCATCGCTCGGGGCGACACCTCGCCGGGCCGGCGCGGTCCGGGCAGCGTGCGCAGCGCCAGCGTCATCGGCGCACCGAGGGCCAGGAAGATCGGCGCAACCATCGACAGCAGCATGTGCGAGGCCATGTGGGCGCTGAACAGGACGTGGGAGTACTCCCCCAGGCCGCCGAACGTCGCCCACGCGATCGCAGCCATGCCGGCCAGCCAGGAGAGCGTACGTCCGAGGGGCCACGCTGCGCCGCGGCGGTGCATCGCCCACACGCCGCGCAGGTAGAACGCCGTGCCGAGCCCCACGATCGCCAGGCCCACGCCGTTGCCGGACCAGCCGAACGCCAGGCGCAGGACCGTCGGGGCCGCCGGCAGGGGCCCGCCCAGGAGCTCCTCGACGGGCGAGGTCAGGACGTTCTCCCCCACCGGGGTGGGGGTGCGGGACAGGGCGACGGCGAGGCCGACGGCCGCCGCCATGATGAACACCTCGGTCACCGCGAGTCGCAGGAAGCCGCTGCCGGCCGCCACGATGCGCCGGCGCTGCCGCACGCCGAAGATCCCCAGCACGACCAGTGCCGCGAGCTTGGCCAGGACCAGCCGACCGTACGACGTGCCGACCAGGTCGCCGACCGTCTCGAGGCGCACCGCGGCGTTGACGGCCCCGGAGACCCCGACGATGACGAACGCCCATATCGCGAGCGTCGAGTAGCGCGCCACGGCGGGCTCGAGCCGTTTGCTCCCGCGGATCGCGACCCAGGCGAGGGCAGCCAGCCCGCCGACCCACAGCGTCGCACCGGTCAGGTGGAGGTAGAGGCTCGTGGTCGCCAGGTCGTGCGAGCCGGACCCGGCCGAGTGACCCGTCAGCGCGATCGGGCCGAGGGTCGCAAGGGTCAGGCCCAGGATCGCGGCGATCGAGCGCACGCTGAGCGCGAACCGGGTCGCGATCGCGACGAGCAGGGCACCGAGGGCCTGCAGCAGGATCGCGCGTCCTTCCGCCGTGCCGGCGTAGGCGCTGACGTACGCCCACGACATCTGGGTGAGCGGGCGCCCGAAGATGTCGCCGGAGAGCTTGAGGAAGAAGTAGGCGACGCTCGCCACGGCCCACACCGACGCCCAGCGCGACGCGATCCGGATCGCCTGGACCGACAGCCCCTGCACCTCGTCCTCGGTCGACGGCAGCAGGAACGCCGCGGCGAGCAGGAAGCCGACCACGAGGATCGCCGAGGCGTCGGTCAGGAGCTTGGTGAACGGCAGCGCCCAGCCGACGAACGGGCCGGGATCCGCGATGCCGATGGGGGCCTGCGCGTAGGAGCCGCCGCCCACGACCAGGAACGTCATCAGGGCCAGCCCCGCGACGATCAGGCCGACCAGGGTGTCACGCACGGTCTGCGTCATCGTGCCTCCTCAGGGGGAAGAGCAGCAGGGCGATCGCGACGGCAGCCGCGAGGATGCCCCAGAACAGGTGGCCGCTGTGACGGTGGATGAAGGTCTCCGACTTCGGCTCGGCGGCCTGGTCGGCGGACTGGTCGACGGCCCGGCCGGACGTGACGTCGTACCTGATCGTGCCGGACACGGGGTGCCCGTCCGCCGACAGGACCCGGTACGCCAGCGTGAACGTCCCCCGCTGGTCGACGTCGTCGAGCGTCGCGGTGAGGGTGCGGTCGCTCGCCCGGGCGCCACTGACGTCGACCGTGGAGCCGTCGGGCGCGGTCGCCACGAGCTGGCCGTTGCCGACGTTCTCGCTGAAGGTCAGGGTCACCGCCCGGGGTGCCGTCGCGAGGGTGGCGCCGTCCTCGGGATCGGAGCCGACGAGCGCCGCGTGGGCGCCGGCCGGTCCCATCCCGAGGACGAGCGCGACGAGGGCCAGGAGCCCTCCGCGGAGCAGGAGGTTACGCACGTCGTCGATTCTCCCGCAGGGCCACAACCAGCGCCGCCAGAGCCACCGCGAGGGCGCCGCCGCCGAGCCAGACGCCCAGCTCGGAGTCGTCGGCGCCGGTCGTCTCCGCCTCCGCGTGCGCGCCGGCCTCGGTGGTGCCGTGGCCACCGGCCGTCGCCTCGGCGAGGGCCAGGACGGGTGCCGGGTGCTCGGGCTCCTCGTCCCCCGTCTGCGGCTGGTCCCACGCCACCGTCGTGCCGTCGTCGTACGTCTGCTCGGCGGTGAACGTGATGTCGTCGGCGCTCGGGAACGGTCCGCCGGACAGGGCGAACTCGTCGAACTGGCCGACCGGGATCCCCGCCCCGTCCGCGGTCCAGGTGATCGTGCGGACCGCCTCGGTCAGGTCGAAGTCGCCGACCTTGGTGGGCTTGTCCAGCGTCGCCTTGCGGACCTTGACGGTCCAGCCCGGCTTGGCCCCGGCGGTGGCGAACGCGAACGGCTGGTCGGCCGGCAGCGTCACCACGACCTTGGTCGTGGCGGCCTGGTCGGACTCGTTGGGAACCCTGAAGACCGCCTTGCCGTAGCCGCCCTGGGCGGCGTCGGTCGTCGACACCCCGACGTGGGCGGAGGCAGGAGCGGCGACGGCCACGAGGGCAGCGGTCAGGAACGCAGCGGAGAGCCGCGCGGTGGTGCGTGTCATGGGGGGGCTTTCTGGTGAGAGAGGTGTGCGGCGGGATCAGGCCTCCGCCGGCGGACCTCTCAGCACGCGCGAGTGCGCCAGACGTACGTTTCGCAGTGAGCGGGGCGCGCGGGACATGACGGGCCCGCGCGTGCTCGGCAGCACCGTCGGCGCGAGATGCAGCGGGGCGAGCCGCAGGCCGAGCCGCTCGGCGAGGTGCCAGACGAACGCCTCGCCGCGGGCCAGCACGACGGCGCTCGCGACCGTGGCCAGCAGATGGCCGGCGAGCATGCCGAGCCCCATCGCCATCTCGCCCGTCGAGGTCCCCAGGTGCACGCCGACCTGGCACAGCACCAGCAGGCCCACGAGCTGGCCGGGTGTCACCCGACGTGCGGCGAGCAGCCACGCGATCGCGGTGGCGCCGGCGAGCACGGCCAGCACCGCGGTGGCCGGCAGCGGGCCACCCGCCGTGTGGTGACCGATGGCGGCGGCAGCGACGCACACGAGGGCGGCGGCCAGGGACCGGATGAGCCTGACGGGCCCGTCGAGCGGACGCAGGGCGTACGCGGGATCCGAGGCAGGCACGCCCTCAGGGTATCGAGCGGTCGCCGCTGCGATGCCACGGGATCGTGCCTGACCTGCGTGGGCTTGTACCGTGGCCGCATGGCTGATCACGGACTGACCTCTTCCTTCATCAAGCTCGACGAGGAATGGGGCGCGCACAACTACCACCCGCTGCCGGTGGTCATCTCCGAGGCGGAGGGCGCGTGGGTCACCGACGTCGACGGCAACCGATACCTGGACTTCCTGTCCGGGTACTCCGCCCTCAACTTCGGGCACCGCCACCCGGCGCTCGTCGAGGCCGCCCGCGATCAGCTCGACCGCCTGACGCTGACCTCCCGGGCGTTCCACAACGACCAGTTCGGCGCGTTCTGCCGCGAGCTGGCCGAGCTGACCCAGACCGAGATGGTCCTGACGATGAACACCGGCGCCGAGGCCGTCGAGTCGGCGATCAAGGTCTCGCGCAAGTGGGCCTACGAGGTCAAGGGCGTCGCGTTCGACAGCGCCGAGATCATCGTCGCCGCCGGCAACTTCCACGGCCGCACCACGACGATCGTGTCGTTCTCCGACGACCCCGCCGCGCACGACAACTACGGACCGTTCACCCCGGGCTTCGTCACGGTCCCCTACGGCGACCTGCAGGCGATCAGCGACGCGATCACCCCCAACACCGCCGCGATCCTGATGGAGCCGATCCAGGGCGAGGCCGGCGTCATCGTGCCCCCGGCCGGCTTCTTCGCCGGTGTCCGCCAGCTGTGCGACGACAACAACGTCCTGCTGGTCGCCGACGAGATCCAGTCGGGCCTCGCCCGCACCGGCAAGCTGTTCGCCCTCGACCACGACGACGTGCGGGCCGACCTCTACACGCTCGGCAAGGCCCTCGGCGGCGGGATCATCCCGGTCTCGGCCGTGGTGGGGCGCGCTGACGTGCTCGGCGTCCTCAAGCCGGGCCAGCACGGGTCGACGTTCGGCGGCTACCCCGTCGCGTGCGCCGTGGGGCGGGCCGTCGTCGAGCTGCTCGCGACGGGCGAGTTCCAGACCCGCTCGCAGGAGCTCGGTCGCTACCTGCACGGCCGCCTCGACGAGCTCGTCGGCAAGGGCGTCGCCTCGGTCCGGGGACGTGGCCTGTGGGCCGGCGTCGACATCGACCCGCGGGCCAGGACCGGGCGCGAGGTGTCCATGGCCCTGCGTGACCGCGGTGTGCTGTGCAAGGAGACGCACGAGCGTACGCTCCGCTTCGCTCCGCCCCTGGTGATCACGAAGGAAGAGATCGATCAGGCCGTCGACGCCCTTGCGGAGTCCCTCAACGCCTGACCACCGCGCGAGGATCCGCGAGTGGCGCAAGATGAAGAAAACGGGACGGCGTGTCGTCCAGATCTGCGCCACTCGCGGACGGGTTTGCGCCACTCGCGGTGCCGGGATGGTTGACCGGTCTCGTCGACCGGGTCGATGGTCCGAGGATGACGCAGGACCGGATCGCGCAGGTCGCCGGACGGTTCGACGCGGTCGCACCGACGTACGACCAGGTCGGCGTGGACTTCTTCGGGCCGATCGCACGTCACCTGGTCGGGCCGCTTGATCCCCACCCGGGTGAGCAGGTCATCGAGCTCGGCTGCGGGCGCGGCGCGCTGACGCTGCCGCTCGCCGAGGTCGTCGGGACGGACGGATCGGTCCGCGCCTGCGACATCTCCCCCGCGATGGTCGCCCTGACGGACGAGCTCACGGCCGACCTCCCGCAGGTCGCCCGTCACGCTGATGAACGCCGCCGAGCCGACGTACGAGCCCGAGGAGGCTCGTCCTGACCGGCTCGCCCGCGCCGACGCGTTGCTCGACGGCGTCCCGTCCCTGCGCCAGGGCGTCCGCCACGCCCTCGGACGTACGCTCGACTGACCGCGAGTGGCGCAAACACGCCCCCGAGTGGCGCACATCTGGACGACCCGCCGTCTCATTTTCTTCATCTTCCGCCACTCGCGGATCCACCACGCGAGATCTTGGGGTGGGATCAGCTGAAGAAGGTGGCGCCTCCGGGTGGGGCGGGCGAGCGCTCGCTGTCGGCGTCGGTGAAGGGCGTCCTGGCGGCGAGCTTCTCCACGACGTCGCGATAGGGCATGACCCGGTAGGGGAACGGGGAGCTCGCGGCCCGGCGGGCCAGCGACTCCCAGGGCAGCGGCAGCTGCGACGCCACGACCAGGACGTTGCCGAACCGCCGGCCCTTCAGCGTTGCCGGCTCGGCACTGATCATGATCTGCGCGAATGAGTCGCACACGCCACGGACGACCCGGCGGACGTACGGGAACGGCGCCTTGTCGGCGAGGTTGAGCAGCACGAGTCCCTCCGGCACCACGACCCGCGCCAGGTCGGCGAAGAACTCCACCGTGCCGAGCTCGGCGGGGATCCGCGCGCCGTCGAACGCGTCCACCACGACGACCTCGGCGAAGTCGTCCCGCAGCGCCGCGATCCCGCTGCGCCCGTCGACGGGGCGCACCTTGATACCGCTGTGCCGCGGCAGCGGCAGCTGTTCGCGCACCATCGCGGTGACCTGCGCGTCGGGCTCCAGCACGACCTGCGCGGACCGGGGCCGGGTCGCCGCGATGTAGCGCGGCAGGGTCAGCGCCGCTCCTCCGACGTGGACGAAGCGGTGCGGCGCCCCCGGCTCGCCGTACGCGTCGATGACGTCGGCGATCCGCTGCACGTAGTCGAACTCGAGCCGGCGGGGATCGTCCAGGTCGACGTACGACTGGTCGGTGCCGTCGATCTTGACGGTGTACGCCGAGGGTCGATCACGGTCGGGCACGATCTCGATGTGACGTTCCGGCTCTGGCACGCCGTCACTCTAGTGCGACTCCTCGACCAGCCCGGCCTTGGCGAACGAGATCCCCACCTGACGCCGGATCTCGTCGGAGGCCTCCAGCGAGACGATCGACGCGCTCAGCGGCCGGATCGGCGTCTGGGTCTCCCCGGCCGCGATCCGACGCGCGGCCTCGGCGGCCTGGAAGTGCAGCCCGTCGACCTGGTCGCCGTGCGGCTCGTCGTAGGTCAGGGTCACGCTCCGGTCCGCGGACGTCACGGTCAGCGGGCCCGGCGAGTTGTGCAGGGCCTCGACCGTCAGGACGCCGTCGCTGCCGATGATCGTGATCTCGTTGCGCGGCCAGCCGTGGAGCGTCGTGGCGATGACCGACATCGTGTCGCCGTGCACCATTGTCGCGCCGAGCTGGCCATTGACGCCGCGCGGGTCGGGCACGCCGGCGGCGGCGACCGTCGTCGCCGGGCCGAGCAGGGAGGTCGCGTACGCCAGGGGGTACGTCCCGAGGTCCAGCAGCGGGCCTCCCGCCAGCGTCGCGTCGAAGATCCGGTGGTCGTCGGTGAAGTGCTCGCCGTAGATCGTGTGCACCGACCGCAGCTCGCCGATCAGCCCGCCGTCCAGGACCTGCCGCAGCACGTCCCACTTGGGCAGGAACAGCGTCCACAGCGCCTCGGCGCAGAACAGCCCGGTCTCCGCCGCCTTGGCCGCGATCTGCCGGGCCTCGTCGGCGCTGAGCGCGATGGGCTTCTCGACCAGCACGTGCTTGCCCGCGTCCATCGCCAGGAGCGCGTGCGGCAGGTGCGAGGGGTGGGGCGTCGCGACGTACACGATGTCGACATCGTCGAGGGCCACCAGCGTCTCATAGCTGCCCACGGCGGTAGCGATGCCGTGGCGGCGGGCGAACGCCTGCGCCCGGTCGAGGGACCGGGAGCCGACCGCCACGATCTCCTGGCGGGTGTGCGCCTGCAGGGACGCGACGAGCTGCTCGGCGATCCAGCCGGGCCCGAGGATCGCCCACCGCAGCACCGGCGCGTCCATCGAGTCGGGCGTGCGCGGAGTCGGCAGCGCGGTGGGGAAGGTCATGCGAGTGCCTCGTGCACCAGTGGAGCGACCTCGCGGCCGTAGAGCTCGATGCTGCGCATCAGCTTGTCGTGGGCGAGGGTGCCGTTGCTGAACTTCAGGTCGAACCGGTCGAGCCCCAGGAGCCGCGCGTTGCGGACGATCTTGTCGGCGACGGTCCGCGGCGAGCCGACGTAGATCGCCCCCTCCGGTCCGGCACCGGCGTCGAACTCCGCGCGGGTCGGCGGCGGCCAGCCCCGCTCGCGACCGATGCGCTCGCGCTGCACCGCGAAGTGCGGCCACAGCTCGTCGCGCGCCTGCTCGTCGGTATCGGCGACGTGGCCCGGCGAGTGGACGCCGATGGGCAGCTGCGGCGTGCCGAGCTGCTCGAGCGCCTGCCGGTAGAGCTGGGTGAACGGCGCGAACTGCGCGGGCGGCCCGCCGATGATCGCGAGCATCAGCGGGATGCCGTAGCGCGCGGCCCGGATGACCGACTCGGGGCTGCCTCCCACGCCGATCCACGTCGTGACCGACCCGGACGCCGTCTTGGGGAAGACCTCCTGCCCGACCAACGGCGGGCGCAGGTTGCCCTCCCACGTGATCGGCCCCTCCGAGCGGAGCGCGGCGAACAGGTCGAGCTTCTCGCTGAACAGCTCTTCGTACTGGCCGAGGTCGAAGCCGAACAACGGGAACGACTCGGTGAACGACCCACGGCCCAGGATCACCTCAGCGCGCCCGTTGGACACCGCGTCGAGGGTCGCGAATCGCTCATAGACCCGGATGGGGTCGTCCGAGCTCAGCACCGTCACGGCGGTGCCGAGATGGATCTGCTGCGTGCGCGACGCGATCGCCGCCAGGACGACCTCCGGCGCGGTCACCGCGAAGTCCTCCCGGTGGTGCTCCCCCACGCCGAAGAACGCCAGTCCCAGCTCGTCGGCCAGCACGGCCTGCTCGATGATGTTGCGGATCACCTGGTCGTACGGCAGCGGGACCCCGTCGGCCCCGGCGGTGACGTCGCCGAACGTGTCGAGGCCGAGCTCCAGCCGGGCCACGTCAGCCGACCCGGGCGGCGTGGTTCTCCGAGGCGGTGCGCACCTCGACCAGCATGCCCTTGGCGAGCTGGCGACCGCGGCGGGTCTCGATGACCCCGTCGACCGACACGTCGCCGTCACCGATCATGGCGCCCGCGTGGGCACCGGAGTCGGCGAAGTTGGCGAACTTCAGGAACTGGCCGAGCCGGATCATGTCGCCGGTGATCTCGATGACCTCGATGTCGTCGTTCGTCATGGGGGAAGCATAGGCTCGCAGGCATGGACACGACCGCGCGCGCCGACGTGTGGGTGTCGTCGGTCCGGCTCTACCGGACCCGGTCCATCGCGTCGTCGGAGTGCAAGGCGGGGCACGTGCGCATCAACGGCGCCAAGGCCAAGCCCTCCCAGCAGGTCAAGATCGGCGACCGGGTCGAGGCGCTGACCGAGGGGGGCCAGCGGATCGTCGTCGTCACGCGGATCATCACCAAGCGGGTCGGCGCACCGGTCGCGGTCCAGTGCTACGACGACCACACGCCGCCGCCCCCGCCCAAGGAGGAGGTCGCGGTGATGCCCCGCCGTGACCGCGGCGCCGGGCGCCCGACCAAGCGGGACCGCCGGGCGATGGACCGGCTCAGGGGGCGCTGAGCCCCGGCACGTGGGCGCGCAGGAAGACGCCGACGTCCTCGAGCTCCTCGGCCGAGATCGCGTGGGCGAGCCCGGCGTACGTCCGCTCGGTCGTGGCCGCGTGCTCGGCCAGCCACACCGAGGCGCGCTGGGTCGCGTCCGGCGCGATGACCGGGTCGGCGTCCCCGTGGCCGAAGAACACCGGCACGTGTCGCACGGCGAGCGCGGCGTCGCCGGGCAGGTCCGCATCCAGCACGAACCCGGACAGCACGAGCGCGGCGACGAACCGCTCGGGTCGGGCCCGCAGCAGCTGGCTGACCATCAGCCCGCCCTGTGAGAAGCCCAGCAGGACGACCGGGCGATCCGCCGGGACCCGGTCGTCGAACCAGGCCAGGAGCGCCTCGGTCGACGCCGCGACGATCGCGGGATCGGGGCGGCCGGGGACCGTGATCGGCACCCAGGCGTACGAGCCGGGGCCGAGCGTCAGCGGAGCCCGCACCGACACCGTCGCGAGACCCGCCGGGAGGTGCGCGGCCAGGCCGGGCAGGTCCTGCTCGTTGGATCCGAAGCCGTGCAGCAGCAGGACCAGCGCATCGGCGTCGCTGCCGGTCCGCACCGTGACGGTGTCGTCGATCGTGCTCATGGTCGTCGTCTCAGGATGGGAAGCAGGGCCGCGCTGCTCAACGGAGCGACCTCGATGTCCCCGACGTCGTGCGGGTCGACCCAGCGGCTCTCGGCGATCTCGGCGGCCGCCAGCGGCAGCGCGGCGTCGACCGTCAGGGTGTAGACCTCGGCCACCACCCGGTGCCCCGGCTCGTTGGCGGCGTCCTCCTCGAACGTCCCGAGCCACGTGAACGCCTCGGGGCCGAGGACGAGCCCCAGCTCCTCGTCGAGCTCGCGGCGCAGGGTCTCCAGCGGGCTCTCCCCCGGCTCGATCTTGCCGCCGGGCTGCATGAAGACCGTCGTGCCGTGCTTGCGCACCATCAGCGCGCGTCCGTCGGCGTCGACCGTCAGCGCCGCTGCCACGTGGATTACCGGCGCGCTCACGGGACGGGCGTCTCGTCGGTCGTGCCGCCCCACTTGTCGGTCCACGACGGCGGCGCCGACAGGATCGTCAGCAGCTCGTCGAGGTCGTCCGCGAAGGACACGATCCCCGACTGCTCGGCACGGACGAAGCCCGACTCCACCATCGTGGTGAGCATCGTGCGCATCGGCGACCAGAACCCGGCGACGTCGAGGAACCCGCACGGCTTCGCGTGGATCGTCAGCTGCGCCCAGGTCCACTGCTCGGCGATCTCCTCCAACGTCCCGGCACCGCCCGGCAGGGCGATGAACGCGTCGGACAGGTCGGCCATGAGCTGCTTGCGCTCGTGCATCGACTCCACGACGTGCAGCTCGGTCAGCCCGTGGTGGGCCAGCTCGCGGTCGTCGAGCTGGCGCGGGATCACCCCGATGACGCGGCCTCCGGCCTCGACCGCCGCGTCGGCGACGGCCCCCATCAGGCCGACGTGCCCGCCGCCGTACACGACGTCGATCCCCCGCTCGGCCAGCGTCCGACCCGTCAGCCGCGCCGCAGCCTCGTACGCCGGATCGGTCCCGAAGCTCGAGCCGCAGAACACCGCGATCGCGGCGAGGCTGCTCATGAGTCCCCCAGTGCGGTCGCGAGCGCGTCGACGGCACCGGGCGGCCCGCCCACCGACCAGGTCAGCCCGTCGACCTCGACCCGGCGGGCGACGCCCCCGGCGCCCCGCAGCAGGGCCGCGCCCGGCAGCCAGTCCCAGTCGGGGGTGCTGTGCTGGAACCAGCAACCGAGCCGACCCGTCACGACGCCAACGAGGTCCATCGACCCCGAGCCGTGCATCCGGAGGGTCGCCGGCAGCGCCGCGGCGCGCAGCCAGGCCGTCCGGATCGCCGGGTCGTCGATCGTGGCGGGGTGGATGTACGTCGCAGCGCCCAGGCGCTCGATCGGCTGGTCCACCATCCGGGCGACGGGACCGCCATCGAGGGTCGTGGGGAGGTCCGGCCCGCCCACGAGGACGCCATCGCGGTGGTGCGCCACGGCGCCCAGGACCAGGTCGTCGCCGTCGGTCAGCGCGATCGCGGAGCACCAGTAGTCCGAGCCGGTCGCGAAGTTGTAGGTGCCATCGACCGGGTCGATGACCCACCGCCGGCCGGACGTGCCGGCCACGCTGGTGCCCTCCTCGCCCAACAGGCCGTCGTCCGGGCGCTCCCGCCGCAGGGTCTCGACGACCAACGCCTCGGCGGCGTGATCGGCGTCGGTCACGACGTCGGACACCGAGGTCTTGCGCTGGACGTCGAGGGTCGACTCGGCGCGCATGCGGAAGGCCAGGGCCGCCGCCTCGCGCACCAGACGCGTCGCGAGCTCGACATCGGACTGCAGATCGCTCATGCGGTCATCCTGCCGTGCCCCCGCGCGGGCGATCGCCCCGGCTGGCAGCGGCGAGGTCACACGGGGGTCGGTCGCGCCGCTCCCGGCTGCAGCGCCCCGCGGGACGTCGCGATCCGGTCGAGCTCCCGCTCGGGCTCGACGAGCCCCGTGACGGGCGGCCGGCCGAGGTCGACGAGATGGGCGAGGTAGCCGTCTGCTGTCCGGTCGGTGACGGAGCCGAGCACCCGACGCCAGGTGTCCCGCGCCTCGTCGAACCGCGCGCCGGCGGCCACCGGGTCGCCCTCCGCGGCGGCCACGAGTCCCCGGACGTACGCGATCTGCGGGAGCAGCGACCAGGGCTGGTCCGCGCGAGCCACGGGATCCAGCACGGCGGTCCGGAGCCGGAGCCTGGCGCCCGCCGGGTCCCCGGACCGGACGAGCGCCTCCGCGCACCGTAGGCCCGCCGTCGGTCGGCTCACCTGCGCTCCGTCCACCAGCGCACGGTCGAGATGGCGCGCCGCCTCCCGGTGCCGACCGGCGGCGAGCGCCACGAGACCCACGTCGTGCACCGTGGTCGCGACGAGTCCGGGCGCGTCGAGCCGCTGGGCCAGGGCCAGCTGGCGGCGCGCGGTGTCGGCGGCCTCCTCGTGCCGGCCGAGCCGGGCCAGCAGCTGGGCCCGCGCCGCGAGGCTGCCGACCAGGAGCGCGGGCACGTCGGCCGTCGCGTCGACCGCGCGGTCGGCGAGTGCCAGCGCACCGTCCCGGTCCCCCGCGCAGCTCAGCGCGCACGCGGCGTTGACCAGCACGGCGAAGGCCCGATCGGGGAACCTCGCGGAGACCGCGTGCGGCGGCGCGCGCAGTGCGACCCCGGCCGCCCGGGCGAAGAGCCCTCGTCGGATCAGTCCCTGCATCCGGATCTCGACGACGTCGGACACCTCCCGCGCACCCAGCGAGCCGGGCAGCAGCCGGTCGGCCCGCTCGAGCAGCTCCTCGTGGCGTCGGCCGTCACCCGCGACCGCGTCCCCCCAGGCGAGGCCCAGCAGGACGTCGGCACGCAGGCGCGGGTCGTCCCGCCGGGTCAGCAGGTCGTGGGCCGCGGAGTAGGCCGTGATCGACGCGGTGGGATCGCAGCGCACCCCCCGGAGCTGTCGCCCCCGACGACACCACGCCGCCGCCAGGTCGTGGACCGGCAGGAGCTCCACCGCGCGGTCCCACGCCGCATCCGCCTCACCGTGCCGTCCTGACCAGGCGCAGACCTCCTGCAGCTCGAGCCACAACCGCCCGTCGGCGGGGGCGGCATCCGTCGCCCGGGTCAGGAAGCCGTGAGCCTCCGTCAGCGCGCCCACCTGCCGGGCGTCCGCCGCCGCGACGGCCCACTGTGCGGCCGCCTCGACGGCCCGGCCGGCGCCGGCCAGGTGGTGTGCCGCGTCCGCGTGCCGTGAGGGGTCGACCGCGGCAGCGATCCGGTCGTGCAGTCGCACCGGGTCCACGATCTCGGCGCTGACCGCCGCCCGGAGCAGCTCGTGCCGGAAGCCCAGGGAACCCCCGCGCCTGGCCAGCAGCCCCTCGGCGGCCGCCGCCTCCTCCAGCGCGTCGATCCGGTCGATCCCGAGGCGGTCCAGCTCCGGCGGCGACAGCGGGCGTCCGGCCACCGCCAACAGCTGCACGAGCTGCACACCGCCCGGGGGCAGCCGGCTGCACGAGGCGCGCACCGCGGAGCGCAGGTTGGGCGGCGGGCCCGCACCGCCCTGCGCCAGCGCCTGGCTCGACGCCACGACCAGCAGAGGATTGCCCTCGGCGGCGGCGACGACCTTGTGCACCGCGTCGGTCCCCAGCGACTGGACCGAGGCCGCGAGCGCCTCCACCGCCGGGGCGTCCAGCGGGCGCACGGGGACCTCGACGACGGGGCCGCGCACCGTCAGGTCGGCGAGGAGGGTCGCCAGCTCCATCGGGAGGGCGCCACCACGGTGGGCGACGACGAGCAGGGCCGGCAGGGCCGCGACGCGGCGGGCGACGTGGGCGGTCAGCCGCAGGCTGGCGGCGTCGACGCGGTGGGCGTCGTCGAGGACCACCATCGTCGGCCGGTGCGCGCAGGACCACTCCACGAGCCGAAGGACCGACTCGAAGACCCGCAGCCGTTCGAGCTCGGGAGCCGTCACGGACGTCGGTGGCTCCGGGTGACCGAGCCGGCCGCCGAGACCCGGCGACAGCCGGTTGAGCTCGCGCGGCCAGCCGGCGTCCTCGGGCACGGGCGGGACGGAGGCCGCCAGGGCGTCGCACAGCTCGAGCCACGCGGAGAAGGGGGTCCGGGCGGCGGCATCCGCGCCCACCGTCGCGGCGACGATGCCACCGGACGCCTCGACCCGATGCGTCAGCTCCGCGACGAGGCTGGACTTGCCAATGCCGGCCTCGCCCACGAGCACCACGACCTGACCGTCCCCGCGGGCTGCCCTGTGCCACAGACGCGTCAGGCCGGCGACCTCGTCGGCACGCCCGAACAGCTGCGGTCGCGGGCTCCGGGCGACCCCGGCCCGGGCCCGT
Organism: Aeromicrobium sp.; assembly: GCF_025965075.1. Classification (GTDB taxonomy): domain Bacteria; phylum Actinomycetota; class Actinomycetes; order Propionibacteriales; family Nocardioidaceae; genus Aeromicrobium. The sequence continues at coordinate 1,499 of NZ_JAOPXQ010000242.1, read as the reverse complement.
GCGTGCACCGCCCGGGTGGGCACCGACGGGCGTACGCCCAGCTCGGTCGCGAGCCGGCGGGCGAACTCCCGCGACGCCTCCACGGCGCTGGCGCGGTCGCCCGTCAGCAGCAGCCGCTGCAGCAACGACCGGTGGGCGCCCTCGTCGATCGGGCACCGCCGGCACAGCTCGCGGGTCAGCCGGACCGCCTCGGGCAGGTCGCCGGCTCGCTCGGCGGCGTCTGCCCGCTCGGCAAGGGCGGCGAGGGCGGCATGGCGGCGTTCGTCGCGTGCCGAGGCCGCCCACTCGTCCGCGAGCCCCGGCAGCAGCAGCCCGTCGGCCTGCGCGTCGTCCTGCAGCGCGTCGACCCAGACGTCGTCCGCCACGAGCCCGACGCCGGAGCGCGTGGCCTCGACGTAGCGGGCGGCGGGTCCCCACGAGCGGTGAACCGCCCACAACGCCGTCCGCAGGTTGGCGAGCGCGCGATCGTTCGGCATCTCGGGCCACAGGCTGGCGGCGACCTCCCGGCGGGGGTGGCGACCCGGGTGCAGCGCCAGCCAGCCGATCAGGGCGCAGGCACGCTCGCCGGGGGGCATGGCAACCGCCGCACCATCCACCTCAGCCTCCATGCGGTCAACGATCCGCAGCCGAAGCATCTCTTCACGATAGTCCCGTTCGTCCCGCATTGACGGTCGATTGACGGTACGTCGACGGGCCCGCCCGATCGTGGAGAGAGGACCTACAGGAAGGAACACCATGAGCACCCAGTCGCACCCGTCCCCCACCGATCAGCCCCGCACGCAAGCCCGCGAGATCGACCCTGATCGCCTCGACGAGCTGCTCGGCCGCATCATCGGTGACCTGGGCGGCACGATCAGCGCCGGCCTCGTCGTGATCGGCGACGAGCTCGGCATCTATGCCGCGATGCGCGGCGGCGATCCGGTCAGCACCGAGGAGCTCGCGAAGCGCACCGACACGTCGCCGGTCTACCTCTCGCCCTGGCTGGCCAACCAGGCCGCCGGCGGCTACATCCAGTACGACCGCGAGACAGGCCTGTGGTCGATGACCCCCGAGCAGGAGGCTGCTCTGGCCGATCCCGACAGCCCGGCGTTCTTCACCGGCAGCATGCAGCTGGCGCTCGCGGCGCTCAGGGACGTACCGACGATCAAGGACCGGTTCCGCTCCGGGCAGGGCTTCGGCTGGCACGAGCACGACGGACTGCTCTTCACGGGCACGGAGCGCTTCTTCAGGCCGGGGTACGCCGCCAACCTCGTCGACAGCTGGCTGCCGGCGATGGAGGGCATGACCGAGAAGCTCGACCAGGGCATCGACGTCCTCGACGTCGGCTGCGGGCACGGCGCCTCGACGATCCTCATGGCGCAGCACTTCCCGCGCTCGCGGTTCGTCGGGATCGACTACCACGAGGGCTCGATCGTCGTGGCTCGCCGCCGCGCCGAGGAGGCCGGCGTGGCGGACCGCGTGACGTTCGAGGTGGGCGACGCCGCCGACCTGCCGGCCCG
>NZ_JAOPXQ010000202.1 GCF_025965075.1 Aeromicrobium sp. | reverse complement strand
CTCCCGGATCGTGTGAGCGCGGGGACGGGCCGTGCGTCGCCGGACTGTTAGATGGCGGCCGCGCGCGCCGGTGCCACGGGCACGCGGATCAGGAGCACGCCGGGCTGCACGATCGCGGTGATCTCCTGACCCTCGCCGACGGGGTCGCCGTCGAGCTGCATCGGCATGGTCTTCTCGGCCTTGATGTGCACCTTGCGACCCGTCAGGCGGTCGAGGCGCTCGTTGGTGCGCTTCTGCCGACCGATGACCCGCACGATGATCGCGAGCCAGCCGATGAACCGTTTCGGCGCGATCACGACGACGTCGAGCATGCCGTCGTCGATCTGGGCGTCCGGCAGCAGGGGGATGCCGCCCTGGAGGAAACCGACGTTGCCGACGACGACGGTGCGGGCGCGGAACTTCCTCGGCTCACCGTCGTCGACGCAGATCTGCACCTTCATCGCCGGGAACCGGGCGGCCTTGACCCCGCTGACGAAGTAGGCGAGCCAGCCCACCTTGGCCTTGAGCTGGTCGTTGACGCCGGTCATGATCGCGGCGTCCATGCCCAGCCCGGCCATGACCAGGAACGTCGTGCTGGCGCCGGTGTCGGTCTCGAGCGTCGCCAGGTCGACCGCCCGGTCCTGGCCGCCGAACACGACGTCGAGCGCGTCGCGGGTGTTGAGTGGGATGCCGAGGTTGCGGGCCAGCAGGTTGCCGGTGCCGTGCGGCAGGATCCCGACCGCGACACCCGTGCGGGCGACCTCCTCGCACACCGCGCGGACCGTCCCGTCCCCACCGGCGGCGACGATCAGGTCGACCCCCTCGTGCAGGGCGGCGTTGGCCTGGCCGTGGCCCGGGTCCTCGATCGTGGTCTCGAACCAGATCGGCTCGTTCCAGCCGTCCCGGTCGGCGACGAGCCGCACGCGGGACTTGAACTCCTCGACGTTCGCGATCTTGGACGGGTTGAGCACGACGGCGGCCCGCTTGCGACCGCTGCCGGTCAGCACCGCGAGCTCGTGCGGCAGCCGGGTCGCGCTGGTCGCGACCAGGGTCCACAGGCCCAGGGCGACGGCGATGCCGAACATCAGCCCCGCCATGACGTCGCTGAGGTAGTGCACGCCGAGGTAGACCCGGCTCGCCGCGACCCCGACCCCGGCGAGGACGAACAGCGTGATGAGGATGCGCCGGCGCCAGCCGCGGCCGGTCAGGATGATCGTGAACAGGATCGCGACGGTGAAGAACATGCCCGACCCGGCGGCGTGCCCGCTGGGGAACGAGTGGCCGCCGATCTCGTGCAGCGGCTCGGTGAAGAAGGGCCGCTCGCGCTGGAACGCCAGCTTGATCAGGGCGTTGCCGCCGATCGCGATCGCGCCGCTCAGCACGATCCACACCGCGACGGTCCGCTCGCGGCGCCACAGGGCGTACGCCGCGAGGAGCGCCAGCATGATCCCGCACGCGGCGTTGCTGAAGACGATCGCGACGGCGTCGAGGAATGACACGAAGTCGGGGTGCTGGGACGAGAAGTCGTACGCCCGCCGGGCGACGTCGTGGTCGAGCCGCATGATCGCCGACGTCTCGGTGCCGACCGCGATGGCGAGGAACGTGAAGACCACGACCGGGACGCTCAACAACCACACCAGGACGGCGGGGCGGTCGGGCTGGGCGCGGCGCAGGTCGAACGACACTTCTTTCCTCCTCAGGGACCGCCCAAGCGTAAGGCACGGCCGCCCCGAGCCCCCCGGCTCATGGACCGGATCGCGCAGTGCGGCCGGGCGATAGGCTGAGGCGGTGATCGACGCCCGAATCCTGCGAGACGACCCCGACTCCGTCCGTGCCGCGCAGCAGCGCCGCGGCCTCCCCACCGAGCTGGTGGACGAGCTGATCAGCGCGGACGAGCAGCGCCGATCGTCGATCGCGGCGTTCGAGGCGGTGCGCGGCGAGCAGAAGAACCTCGGCAAGCTCATCCCGAAGGCCCAGGGCGAGGAGAAGCAGCAGCTGCTGGCCCGCACCAAGGAGCTCAGCGGCCAGGTCAAGCAGGCCGAGGCCGCGCTGACCGCGGCCGGCGAGACGTTCGAGACCCTGATGAAGACGCTGCCCAACCTCGCCTCGCCGGAGGCCCCGCAGGGCGGCGAGGAGGACTTCGTCGTGCTGGACACGGTCGGCACGCCTCGCGACTTCGCCGCCGAGGGCTTCGAGCCGCGCGACCACCTCGAGCTCGGCCAGCTGCTCGGCGCGATCGACACCGAGCGCGGCGCCAAGGTCAGCGGCGCCCGGTTCTACTTCCTCACCGGCGTCGGCGCGCAGCTCGAGCTCGCGCTGACCCAGCTCGCGATGAGCAAGGCCGCCGAGTGGGGCTTCACCCCGATGATCCCGCCGGCGCTGGTCAACGAGCGCTCGATGGAGGGCACCGGCTTCCTCGGCCAGGCCGCGGACGACGTCTACCACCTGGAGAAGGACAACCTCTACCTCGTCGGTACGTCCGAGGTGCCGATGGCGGCCTATCACTCCGACGAGATCCTCGACGCCGGATCGCTGCCGCGCCGCTACGCCGCGTTCAGCCCGTGCTTCCGCCGGGAGGCCGGCTCGTACGGCAAGGACACCCGCGGGATCTTCCGGGTCCACTGGTTCGACAAGGTCGAGATGTTCGTCTACACGACGGTCGAGGAGGCCGCGGCCGAGCACGAGCGGATCCTGGGGTGGGAGAAGTCGTGGCTCGACGCCCTCGAGCTGCCCTACCGCGTGGTCGACGTGGCGTCGGGCGACCTGGGGCTCTCCGCGACCCGCAAGTTCGACTGCGAGGCGTGGATCCCCACGCAGGGTCGCTACCGCGAGGTCTCCTCGGCGTCCAACTGCACGCAGTTCCAGAGCCGCCGCCTCGACATCCGCGTGCGCGGCGACGAGGGCACGACGCCGGCGGCGACCCTCAACGGGACCTTGTGCGCCATGACCCGCACGATCGTCGCGCTGCTCGAGAACGGTCAGCAGGAGGACGGCTCGGTGCGCCTGCCCGCGGCCCTGCACCCGCTGCTGGGCGAGGTCCTGAGGCCGACGCGGTG
>NZ_JAOPXQ010000190.1 GCF_025965075.1 Aeromicrobium sp. | reverse complement strand
GGCGTCGGGCACGAGCGCGTTCACCAGGGTCGACTTGCCGACGCCGCTGTGGCCCAGCAGGACGCTGGTGCGGCCACTGAGGCGCTCGGTCAGCTCGCTGATGTCGCCGCCGCGCCGGGTCACGACGTGCGGCACGCCGAGGGGCGCGTACGACGTGAGCAGGGCACCGGGGGAGGCCAGGTCGCTCTTGGTCAGGCAGAGCAGCGGCTCCATCCCCGCGTCGTACGCCGCCACCAGCGCGCGGTCGATCAGCCCGACGCGGGGCTCGGGGTCGGCCAGCGCGGTGACGATGACCAGCTGGTCGGCGTTGGAGACGATCACCCGCTCGACCGGGTCGTCGTCGTCGGCGGTGCGCCGCAGCACGGTCCGCCGCTCGTCGACGGTGACGATGCGGGCCAGGCTGCCGTCGTCACCCGTGGTGTCGCCGACGATCCGCACCCGGTCGCCGGTCACGACCCCCTTGCGCCCGATGGCCCGCGACTTCATCGCCGTGATCACCTGGTCGTTCTCCAGCAGCCGGCAGGTGTAGCGGCCCCGGTCGACGGTGACGACCACCCCGAGCACCGCGTCGGCGTACGTCGGGCGGTCCTTGGTGCGGGGGCGGGTGTGGCGGCGGGGCCGTTCGAAGCTCTCGGGGTCGTACTGGTCGTAGCGCGACACTCAGAACAACCCGGCCCAGACCTCGGCGAACCCCGGGAAGGTCTTGGCCGTCGTGGCGACGTTCTCCACCAGCACCCCGTCGACCGCCGACCCGACGATGACCGCGGCGTGGGCCATCCGGTGGTCGGCGTAGGTCTTGAACTCGCCGCCGTGCATCGGCGCCGGCACGATCGTGAGGCCGTCGTGGTGCTCCTGCACGCCGGCGCCCAGCCCCTTCAGCTCGACCGCGAGGGCGGTCAGCCGGTCGGTCTCGTGGCCGCGGATGTGGGCGATGCCGCGCAGGCGCGAGGGCGACGAGGCGACGGCGCAGAGCCCGGCCAGGGCCGGGGCCAGCTCGCCGACGTCGTGCAGGTCGGCGTCGAGGCCCTCGATGCGGCCGGTGCCGCGCAGCGTCAGGCCCTCGTCGTCGAGCGTCACCTCGGCACCCATCGAGGCCAGCAGGTGTCGCAGCTCGTCGCCGGGCTGCGTGGTCGACGCCGGCCAGCCCGGCACCCGGACCCGCCCCCCGCTGGTCATCGCCAGCATCAGGAACGGCGCGGCGTTGGAGAGGTCGGGCTCGATCACGACGTCGGTGGCGCCGATCGGCGACGGCTCGACGGTCCAGGTGTCGGCGGTCGCGTGCACCACGACGCCGTGCTCGCGCAGGCACGCCAGCGTCATCTCGATGTGCGGCAGCGACGGCACCGGGGGGCCGACGTGCTGGACCGTCACGCCCTCGGCGTACGCCGCCCCGGCCAGCAGCAGCGCGGAGACGAACTGGCTCGAGGCGGAGGCGTCGACGTCGACCCTCCCGCCGGAGATGCGTCCCGTGCCCTGCACGGTGAACGGCAGCGAGCTCCGCCCGCCGTCGTCGACCTCGACACCGAGCGAGCGCAGGGTCGCGATCGTCGTGCCCATGGGGCGTACGCGCGCGTGCTCATCCCCGTCGAACGTCACGGGTGCCCTGCCGAACCCGGCCAGGAGCGGCACGAACCGCATCACGGTGCCGGCCAGGCCGCAGTCGACCGTCGCCGGCTCGGTGCCGACCGACTTCGGCGGGGTCACGGTCCAGGTCATGCCGTCGCGCTGGATCGTGGCGCCCAGCGCCGTCAGCGCCGCCGCCATGAGGTTGGTGTCGCGGGACGCCAGCGGACGGGTGATCACGGACGGGCCGTCGCCCAGGGCGGCCAGGATCAGGACGCGGTTGGTCAGCGACTTCGATCCGGGGACCAGCACCTCGCCGACGAACGGCGTGTCACGGTGGGGAGCGAGCCAGGGCAGCGGAGCAGTCATCGCCTGCAGCCTATCGGCCCCGCACGCTTACCGTGCTGCGTCAGCCCCGGAGGTGGTCGATCTGGTCGGCCACCGACGAGGCGGCGTCGGTGACCTTGTCCTTGGCGCGGCGCGCGATGAACTTCTTGTGCGGGTCGGGGTCGAGCGTCGCCATCAGGAGGCCGCCGGTCATCGACAGGTTCTTGAGGAAGTGGATCCGCTGGTTGGCGCGGGCGGCCGGATCCGTCTCGTTCCAGTAGGGGTGCCCGGCGAACGTCGTCGGGGGGACCGTCGCGGCGAGCGTGAAGGCCGCGATGCGGGGCACGTGGCCCGTGGCCAGCGCGAGCCCGGCCGCGAGCTGGACGGCGCCGTTGAGCCGGGCCAGCTGGGCGCCGTCGAGCGGTGAGCTCGGCGCCAGCTTCTTGAGCAGGTCGGCGGCGGGCTGGGCCTTCGCCGCGCGGGGACCGGGCGACTTGAGCGCCTGGGCACCTCCGACGACGAACATCGAGGCGAGCAACGGGCGGGCCACCGTACGCAGAAGGGTCATGCCTCATTCATACCCGACACCTCGCGCGGGGCAAGTCGCACGGGCCTCACAGCACCAGCAGGTAGGGCCTCGCCCGGAACGACGCCGTGTTGTTGCCCGGCGCCGGATCGTCCGCGGCGGTCACCCTGATGGAGCCTGCCGGTGGCAGGAGGGCCCGGGCCTTCGTGACGAATGTCGTGCCCTGCCCCGCGGCCAGGGTCGTGCTGCAGGTCAGGGTCGCGAGGCGCTGGTTGCGGACCGCGCTGCCACAGTCCCACCCGGGGCTGACGACTCCTCGGAACGTGACCGTGCGGGAGAAGGCCATCGTCACCGTCACGACCTGATCGGCAGCGCGGCCCGGGTTGGTCGCGGTGACCGGGATCGAGAACCGGCGCTGGAGCAGCGTGTCGTCGTTCGTGATCGTCACGGCCCCGACGCCGTAGTCGGTCGGGACGATCGGCTCGGGCTCGGGCTCGGGCGTCGGGCTCGGCTCGGGGTCGGCCTCGACCGGCGCCGACGGCTCGGTCGGCTGGGTGGGTTCCGGCGCGACGGTGGGCACCGCCTCGGGCTCCACCGTCGGGGTCGGCTGGGTCGTGTCGGGCGTCGGCGTGGAGATGCTGGGCTCGGCGGAGGTCGCGGGACCCGGTGTCGGCGTCGCCATCGGCACGCGCGGCGCCGACACGGAGGGCTCGTCCCGGGCGGTCGTCCCGAAGTCCGTCGTGACGGCGACGGTCCCCGCGGTGGCGACACCGGTGACGACCGCCGCGGCGACGACCCCCTGCGTCCCGGCACCGGCGACGGCCGAGCCCAGGATCTTGACCGGCTCGAGCACGAGCTTGGCGGCCTGGCCGGCGATGAGCTTGACGCCCAGCGCGGCGCCGGTCGCCGCACCGGCGGACACGACCCCGGCGGTCGCCATCGCGGCGACGTACCCGCCGAACGCCGGACCCAGCAGCGCGGGCCCGAGGACGCCCGACAGGTCGGAGTTGACCTCCGTGAGCTCGAGGAGGAGGCCCGTGCACCGGCTGCAGCCGTCGAGGTGCGCGTCGACGCGGCCGCGGTCGCGCGCGGACAGGCCCTTGCGGACGTACGCCCCGAGCAGCCCGGTCGTCGTCCGGCAGCTCGCGTGCAGCGAGGGGGCGAGGTGTCCCTGGAGGTACGCCTGGCGGAGCCCCTCACGCGCCCGGTAGGCGAGCGCCGAGACGCTGTTGGCGCTCATGCCGAGCAGCGGCGCGATCTGGGCCGGCTTCTGCCCCTCGACGTCGAGGTGCCACAGGACGAGCTGCCACCGCTCCGGCAGGGAGGCGAACGCCGCCGCGGCCGCACCCTGCTCGAACCGCATCTCGGCGGGGTCGACGAACTCGACGGCACGGTCGAGCGCGGACTCGTCGTCGGTCGTCGTGATCCTGCTCCCGGCCCGGATGCGGTCGATGTGGAGCCGGCGGATCGAGGTCAGCAGGTAGGCCCGGAACGACTCGTCGGGACCCTTGCCGGCCTGCAACGCCGTCAGGACGCGGTAGAACGACTCGGCCACGAGGTCGTCGGCATCGGGGCCGCGGACGAGCTGGCGCGCCATGCGCAGCGCGGCGTCGCGGTGGCGGTCGAACAGATCGCCGTACGCCTCGGTGTCGCCCGAGCGGACCGCGAGGATGAGCTCGGCATCGCTCGAGCCTGCTCGTGTGCTGACCATCTCCGGCACGTGTCCTCCCTCCGGTCGAGCTCCAGTCGAATTCCCAGACGAACCAACGACCCGGGGGCGCTCCGGTCACGAGCCGTGGACCGGGCCGAGAAAAGAATTCCCCGAACCCGCGTCATGTCCCGTGGGGTCGCCCGTCTCATACCTGTCCGACCGGGGAAGGAGCACCGTGTTCAGCTCGGGATTGAACGTGGAGCCCCTTGTCGACGCCGTCCGCGGCGGTCGGTCGGACGTCAACGTCGTTGCACACGAGGTGGGAGCGAGTGCAGCGCAGCTGGGTGTCCCGCTCCACGAGGTCCTGGACCACGTGGAGCGGGCCTACGCCCCGGCCGAGCCGCCGTCCGCGGTGACCCGGGCGACCGCGGTCGCCTGGGCCGAGCGGATCCTGGTCGACTCGGCCGACATCGCGTGCGAGGACCCCCTGACGTCGCTGGCCTCGGTGCCGTACGTCCGGTCGAGGCTCGCCGAGATCTATCGCGGCGCCGACCGCGACGGACGCCGCGCCACCGACACGCATGCGTTGGTCGTCGTGGAGCTGTCCCGCGCCGGGCGCGGTCACGGGCTGGAGCAGGCCGTGCGGGCCCTCGACGTGGCCCAGGTCCTGCACACGGTCTTCACGGGCGACGAGACCATCGCCCAGCTCTCCCCGCGCCGGTTCGGGGCCCTGGTCGCCCGGGCCCGGGCCGACGACGTGACGCTCACGCTGCTGGGCCTGCTGCTCGACCGCACGCTCGCGGAGCGGGACCGGGCCCGGCTGTGGGTCGAGCACCTGCCGGGGTCGGCCGACGGCATCGCACCGGTCCTCGCGGCGCTCGGCGAGTAGCCTCCGCTGTCGGTGCCCTGTGGCAGGCTGGTCGCATGTGCGGGCGCTACGCGACGACCCAGACGGCGGCGACACTCAACCGCTCCTTCGAGATCGACCTCGCCGGCTCGTTCGTCGAGCTCGAGGCCGACTACAACATGGCGCCGACCAAGCTCGCCCCGGTCGTGATCGGACGCCGGGACGAGGAGTCCCCGCCCGACCGCCCCGCGCGGCGCGAGCTGCTGACGGCCCGGTGGGGCCTGATCCCGAGCTGGGCCAAGGACCCCTCGATCGGCAGCCGCCTGATCAACGCCCGCTCCGAGACCGCCGCCGACAAACCGTCGTTCAAGAAGGCGTTCGCCCGGCGCCGGGCGCTCGTGCCGGCCGACGGCTACTACGAGTGGTACGCCGGCGCGGCCCGCGAGGGGGAGAAGAAGCCGGCCAAGCAGCCGTTCTACATCACCCCCAAGGACGGCTCGGTCCTCGCGATGGCCGGTCTCTACGAGTTCTGGAAGGACCGGGAGGCCGACGAGTGGGTCGTCAGCTACACGATCCTGACGACGACCGCCGAGGACGACCTCGGCCACATCCACGAACGCATGCCGCTGTTCCTCGAGCCCGATGCGTACGACGCGTGGCTCGACCCGGCGCCGCGCGCCACCGACGAGCTCCTGGGCCTGCTCATCCCGGCCGCCCCGGGCCGCCTCGACGCGGTCCCGGTCTCCACCGCGGTCAACAACGTCCGCAACAACGGACCCGAGCTGATCGTGCCGATCCCCGCGGAATAGCCGGCCCCTCCGGACGGTTGCACCAGCCAGGAGGACACATGCTGACATCAGTCGTACGACCGGGTGACGCGTCGATCACACCGCTCAGCAGGCCACCCATGCCGGGAGTAGGCTGGGACGCAATGACCGTGACCGCTGAGACCCCTGACAGCCCTGACGAGAGGGCGACCGAGACCCCGGAGCAGCAGCAGGCCCGCTTCGAGGCCGACGCCCTGCCGTTCCTCGACCAGCTCTACTCGGCGGCGCTGCGCATGACGCGCAACCCGCACGACGCCGAGGACCTGGTCCAGGAGACCTTCTCGAAGGCGTTCAGTGCCTTCCACCAGTTCAAGCCCGGCACCAACCTCAAGGCTTGGCTCTACCGCATCCTGACCAACACCTACATCAACTCCTACCGCAAGAAGCAGCGCCAGCCGCAGCAGGTCACGGACGAGATCGAGGACTGGCAGATCGCCCGCGCGGAGTCGCACGGCTCGTCGGGCCTGAAGTCCGCCGAGATGGAGGCGCTGGAGCACCTCCCCGACAGCGACGTCAAGAACGCGCTGCAGGCGCTGCCCGACGACTTCCGCTACGCGGTCTACCTCGCCGACGTCGAGGGTTTCCCCTACAAGGAGATCGCCGAGATCATGGACACGCCGATCGGCACGGTCATGTCGCGGCTGCACCGCGGCCGCCGACAGCTGCGGGAGATGCTCGCCGACTACGCCCGCGACCGCGGCATGGCCGGCACGGGAGCAGGTGACAAGAAATGACCGACAACCTCAGCAACGGCAGCCCGTGCTCGGGCCCGGACTGCGAGAAGGCTCTCGAGAACCTCTACCTGTTCCTCGACCAGGAGATGGACACCGCGAGCTGTGCCGAGATCCAGACGCATATCGACGAGTGCACCTCGTGTCTCAGCGAGTACGACCTGGAGCGGGTCGTGAAGTCGCTCGTGTCACGGTCCTGCTCCGAGGTGGCGCCGCAGCCGCTGCGCGAGAAGGTCCTGATGTCGATCCGCACGGTGCAGGTCACGATCACCGAGCAGCGGTCCGGCTGACGCCCGACCCCGACATGAAGAAATCCCCGTCCGGGTGGGCGGGGATTTTTTCATCTGGTGCGTCAGCTCACGCGTTGGGACGCTTTCCGTGGTTGGCGCCCTTCTTGCGACGCGCGCGACGCTTGCGGCCGGTCTTGCCCATGGTGTTCCTCCTCAGAAGACGAGGTATCAGTCTCCCACAGGCCTGATCCGCGACAGGAATCGCTCCCGGTCCACCACGACCCGGCGCACCTCGCCACTGGCGAGCAGCGTGCCGGAGGAGTCCTGCATGCTGACCTGGAAGCGGACCAGCCGACCGTCGGAGTAGACCACGGTCGCGGTCGCGGTGACGACCGCGCCGACGGGGCTGGCGGCCAGGTGCTCGAGCTCGACCCGGGTCCCGACGCTGGTCTGCTGCGCCGTCAGGTCGAGCGCCGCGCAGGTGGCCTCCTCGCACCAGGCGAGGACCCGTGGCGTGGCGAGGACCTCGAGGTCGCCGCTGCCCAGCGCACGAGCCGTGTCGGCGGCCGTGACGGTGTGGGTGACGTTCGCGGTGTCCATGGCGCCCAACGTAGCGGTCAGGCCGACCAGGCGGCCCAGAGCTCGGCGTAGAGGCCGCCGGCGGCGACGAGCTCGTCGTGGCTGCCGTCCTCGACCACGCTGCCCCCGTGCATCACGAGGACCCGGTCCGCGGCTCGGGACTGGGTCAGGCGATGTGCCACGACGATCGCGCTGCGTCCGGCCGTGACCGCCAGGGCCGCCTGCTCGAGGTCGCGAGCGCCCGACGAGCCCGCTTCTGCCGTCGCCTCGTCGAGCACCACGACCGCCGGGTCGAGGAGCACCACCCTGGCCAGGGCGACCTGTTGCGACTGCGAGGGCGTGAGCCGGGTGCCCAGGTCACCCACGCGGGTGTCGAGTCCGTGCGGGAGGGCGCGCACCCAGGGGACCGACCCCGTGACCGCCAACGCGGCCCACAAGTCGTCGTCGTCGGCAGCGCCGTCGGCGAGCAGCAGGTTGTCGCGCACCGTCCCGGCGAACACGTGCACCTCCTGCGACACCAGGGCGACGTGCCGCCGGACGACCGACTCGTGCGCCGTGGTGAGATCGAGCCCGCCGAGGCGCACCGTGCCCGAGCTGGGGACGATCGTGCCAGCGGCGATGCCGCCCAACGTGGTCTTGCCGGCGCCCGTGGCGCCGACGATCGCGACCCGCTCGCCGGGGGCGAGCACGAGATCCACCCCCGTCAGCACCTCATGTCCGGGCTCGTACGCGTGGTGCACGCCGTGGAGGCGCAGCGCGGCGCCGGGGCCGGGCTGCCGGGCGTCCTGTCGCTGGGCGGGGATCAGCGCCACTCCGGCGAGACGCGCGAGGGCGGCGCCGCTGGACTGCACGGAGTCGAAGACGAACAGCAACGCACCGATGGGGTTGAACAGGCGGTGAAACAACAGCGCAGCGGTGGTGGCCTCGCCGACCGAGCCGATCCCCGAGCGCACGACGAGGAATCCGGCCGTCAGCACGAGCATCAGCCCGACGAGCTCGGAGCTGTTCATGCGGGACCCGAACCGGGTGTAGAGCCGGAACACCGACACCGCGATCTCGACGGCATGGCGCGACGTCCGGTCGATCTCGCGGAGGGCGTCCCCCTGGCGACCGAACGCTCGCAGGGTCGGTGCCCCGAGGACCCCCGTCACGAGCGCTCCCGCGCGGGCACCTTCGGCGGTGCGCTCCCGGCGGTAGAAGGGAGCCGACCGAGGGAGGTACCAGCGCAGCGCCCAGACGTAGCAGGGCGCGGCACCGAGACCGGCGACGCCGAGCCGCCAGTCGAGGGCGAACAGGCCGCCGGCGGTGAACAGGATCGCCGAGGCCGAGCCGATCAGCAGCGGGATCGCCTCGTCGAGCGATGTGGTCAACGCTCGGACGTCGTCCCCGACCCGACTCACCACGTCCCCGACGCCGGCCGCCTCGATGCGCTCGGTCTCGAGGTGGAGGGCGCGGTCGAGGACATCCTCACGCAGGACCGCGAGCGCGGGAGCCACGGAGTGCGCCAGGGCGGCGGACGACAGGGCGGTGAGCGCTCCGCCGGCCAGCGCCGCCACGACCATGACCAGTACGGCCTTCCGCACCTCCCCAGCGCCAGCCCCGTCACGCACCGCGTCCACGACGTGACCGATCATCCACACCGGCACGACGCCGGCCAGGCCGGAGGCCAGGAAGGAGGCGACGGTCAGCGCGAGACTGCTGCGGCGGGCGGCGACCAGCCGCCACGCCAGCGCCGTCGTCGCCCGTGCCGAGGCGATCGGCAACAGCTGGTCCGCCGCACCGGACGACGTCGACGTCATCGCAGCACCGCCGCACGATAGGCGGGGTCCGCGGTGAGCTCCGCGTGGGTGCCGGACCGCAGCACCCGACCCTCGTGGATGACCAGGACGCGGTCGGCGCGCTGGAGGAGGGCGGGACTCGAGGTGATGAGGATCGTCGACCCGTGGGTCGCGCGCAGGGCGTGCAGCTGGTTCGCGATTGCGTGCTCCGTCACCGCGTCGACGGCGCTGGTCGGGTCCTGGAGCACCAGCACCGGGGTGCGGGCGGCGAGGGCGCGGGCGAGGGCGATCCGCTGACGCTGGCCCCCCGACAGGCTCGAGCCGCCGGCCCGCACCGGCCGGTCCAGCCCGTCCGGATGCAGGGCCGCGACGTCGTCGGCGGCCGATGCTCCCAGCACGGCGGCCAGGTCGTCCGCGGCGAGCCGACCGTCCGGGTCGACCGCCGACCGCAGCGTCCCCTCGAAGATCTCGGTGTGGTGCGCGTTGACGAGCAGGTGGGCGCGGCGGGACGTGATCGACAGCTCGTGGAGGGCGACGTCGCCGATGCGGACGTGACCCCGGTCGGGGAGGCGGGTGCCGGCCAGCAGGTCCACCACGGCATCGGACGAGGCCGGGTCGTCGATGACGAGGGCCAGCATCTCCCCGTCGCGGGTCTCGAGCGAGACATCCTCGAGGGGACCGCTGGAGATCCGGTCGAAGGACACCTGGGGACGCGAGCCGCTCGGCGAGGCGTCACCGTCGGACAGCAGGGACGGCGTCGCCAGGAAGGCGGCGATGCGGGCGGCGGAGGCGCGGGAGGCAGCGAACTGGGCACTCAGCTCGCCGAGACCCGTGATCGGCTCGGCGAGGAACTGCGTGAGCCCCACCAGGGCGATGAGCTGACCGACCGTGAGGTCGCCGTCGAGCGCGCGCAGACCGGCGACCGCCGTGACCGCCGCGAGCAGCAGGCCGCTGAGGCCCGTCGTCAGCCCGGTCAGGTAGCCCCACGAGCGGGCGACGGCGATCGTGTCGTCACGAGCCTGCCGGCTCGCGACCCGGTAGCGCCCCAGTGCGACGTCCTCGCCGCCGATGCCCTTCAACGGCCGCAGTCCCTGCACGAGGTCGCCGGCCAGACCGCTGGCCGAGGCGGTGCTCTGCTGCTGCCGGCCGCTCCGGTGGGCGACGAGAGGGGTGACCGCCTGGATCAGCAGCACGACCGCCGGGACCCCGACGAGGATCAGCAGGCCCAGGCCGAGGTCGACCTGCAGCACGTAGCCGGCGACGACCAGCATGCTGATCAGCGCGGCCAACGCGAAGCCGAGCTGGTGCAGCACGGCCGACACCATCTCGGCGTCCGACGTGGCCAACGACAGGGTCTCGCCCGGCAAGGTCGTGGTGCGCGCGCCGCGGGGGTGGAGCACGTGCTCGGCGATCTCGGTGCGGAGCAGGTGCGCCTCCTCCTGCAGGCTGCGGATGACCAGCCGGGCCCCGTAGCGGTAGGAGTTGCTCAGGACCGCGAACACGGCCGCGAGCAGGAGCAGGGACAGGGCGAACGCCTCGGTGTCGCCGGTGGCGACGCCGCGATCGATGATGACGCCGATCACGACCGGGACGAGCGTCTCGCACAGCTGCCACAGCGCGATGAGGGGGAAGCCCAGGCACAGCCGTCGGCGGTGGCGCGACAACGAGCGTCCGAGGAGCCGCGTCCCGGTCCTCGGGTGCGCGCGGTCAGGCATGCCTGACCGGGACGACCGTGGGCACCCGGCCGCTGGTGAGCTCACCAAGTTAGGTTAGCCTCACCAGCGGTTCGTCACGTCACCGGCTCCCGAGCCCCGGATCCCGCGCTCACAGCGCCAGGGAGAACGCCCACAGGTGCACCGCCGGCACGGGGTCCCAGTCCAGCTCGGGTCGCCGGACGAAGCCCAGCGACGCGTACAACCGGTGCGCTGGGCGCAGCTCGTCGCGCGAGCTCAGCACGATCTCGTCGAGTCCCGCGGCCCGCGCACGGCGCAGGCACTCCGCGACGAGGGCCCGCGCGACCCCCCGCCGCCGGGCGGTCGGTGCGACCGACAACGTGCGGATCTCGCCCTGGTGCGGGTCGCGGGCCAGCTGGGCGGACGAGGAGCCGTACGGGCACCACGTGACGGTGCCGACCAGCTCGTCGCCGAGCGTCGCCACGAGCAGCACGGCGTCCTCGGCCCGGGCCGCCGCGTCGACGAGCCACGCGGCGTACTCGTGGTCGTACGAGCCGTCGGGCAGGCGCAGGTAGTCGTCGGCGTCGTAGCCGGCCACGGTCAGCGCACCGACCGCGGCGAGCTCGTCCTCCCGCGCGACCCGGACGTCGACGTCAGATGCCGGTCGTGGCACGCGGGTAGGCCGCGTCGACGTCGGTCATGACGTTGACGAGGTAGGGGACGCCCGAGGCGAATGCGCGGTCGATCGCGGGCCCGATCTGCTTCGGGTCGGTGACCATCTCGCCGCCACCGCCCAGCGCCGTCACGACCTGGTCGTAGCGCGTCTGCGGGGCGAGGTCGGCCGCGACGTCGTAGCCGTAGAGCCACTGCATGGGCCCCTTCTCCAGGCCCCACGCCGAGTTGTTGCCGACGATCATGACGATCGGCAGGTTGTGCCGGACGAGGGTGTCGACGTCCATCAGCGACATGCCGGCGGCGCCGTCGCCGTAGAGCAGGACGACCTGGCTGGACGGGCGCGCGATGCGGGCCGCCATCGCCGCACCCATGCCGGCGCCGAGGCAGCCGTACGGACCCGGGTCGAGCCAGCCGCCGGGCCGCTTCGGCTCGACGAACTTGCCCGCGAACGACACGAAGTCGCCGCCGTCGCCGATCACGACGGCGTCGTCGGCCAGGCGGGGGAGCAGCTCACCGTAGATGCGGGCGGGGTGGATCGGGTCGGCCTCGGCGCTCAGCAGGACCGAGTCCCGCTCGGTGGCCGCGGCGACCTCGGTCTGCAGCGTCGACAGCCACGGGGACCAGTCGGGACGGCTGCCGTGCTGGGACTGCAGGGAGGACAGCAGCCCGGTGAAGACCGACGTCAGGTCGCCGCTCGCGGACGCGGCGAGGTCGGCGTGCGCCGAGACCTGGCCGGGGGAGTCGGCGAGGTGGACGGTCCGGGCGGGGGTCGCGCCGTCCTTGCCGCCGAAGACGCCGTAGCCGAGCCGGAAGTCCAGGGGCGTGCCGACGACGATCACGAGATCGGCCTGGTTGAACGCCGTGGAGCGGGCCTTCGTGACGAGCTGGGGGTGGCCCCCCGGGATGATGCCGCGGCCCATGCCGTTGGCGATCACGGGGATCCCGGTCTCCTGCACGAGGTGGAGCGCGGCCTGCTCGGCCCGGTCGGCCCAGACGTCGGTGCCGAGCACCAGGACGGGGCGGGCCGAGTCGCGCAGGAGCCCGGCGATCGTGGCGAGCGCGCCGGCGTCGGGCTCGATCGGCGCCGGCGAGCCGCCGGCCGACGAGATCGTCGTGGTCGTGCTGTTGAAGAACTCGTCCATCGGGACGTCGACGAACGTGGGC
This sequence comes from Aeromicrobium sp., assembly GCF_025965075.1. Taxonomy (GTDB): domain Bacteria; phylum Actinomycetota; class Actinomycetes; order Propionibacteriales; family Nocardioidaceae; genus Aeromicrobium. The sequence continues at coordinate 9,124 of NZ_JAOPXQ010000190.1, read as the reverse complement.
CCGCGGTGCGAGGACCCGGCCAGCGAGAAGGCGGTGTCGAGCGTCGGCGCGATCTCGTCGACGGTGCGCGCCGTCACCGCGGACTTCGAGATCGACTCGAAGATCGGCGGGTGGTCGATCTCCTGGAGGCTGCCGGTGCCCCAGCGGTTGTTGGGCGCGCGGCCGCCGATCACGACCAGCGGGGAGCCCGCGAAGCTCGCCTGCGCGACGGGGCTGACCCCGTTGGTCACGCCCGGGCCGGCGGTCAGGACCGCGAGTCCCGGTGTGCGGGTCAGCTTGCCGATCGCCTCGGCGGCGAACACCGCGGTCGGCTCGTGGCGCACGTCGATGATGGGCATCTTCGGCTCGGTCGTGACCGCCGCGTCGTACATCGGGACCACGTGGGCGCCGGAGAGGGTGAACATCGTCTCGACCCCGTGCGCGCGGGCCACGTCGAGTGCGTGGATGCCGCCGTGGGACGCGATGATCTCGGTCTGGGACTCAGTCGTCATGTGACGCAGGTTACGTGACGGGAGGGGCACCTCAGGCGAGAGGTCGGGCTCGGCTGGTGGGCCGGTACAGCCACGGCTGCTCGGCCCGGATCTGGTCCAGGACCGCGAGCAGCAGGTCAGCCCGGTGCGCCGGCTGCTCCGCGAACAGCGCCGCGTCGGCCCGCAGGTCGTCCCGGCCCTGCACGCCCAGCGCGAGCTGCAGGTGCAGCGCCCGCAGGAACGACGACGTGTTGCGCACGGCGGGCGCGGGCCACTCGGCCTCGAGGTGCCCGCGGGTGCGCGGCGGCTTGATGCCCTCGCCGAGGCGGGCGAGCCACGGCTCGACGATGCTGGGGTCCAGCTCGTTGCGGTGCAGCAGCGTCATGACGGCGTACGCGAGGCGGTCCTCCTCACCGTGCCGCCAGATGTAGGCCGTGGGGGTCAGGACCCGGTCGGCGATGACGTCGAGGAGCACCGTCAGCTCGAGCCGGCCGAAGTGGCGGGACCGGGCGAGCGCGGCCAGCAGGTCGGCGCCGTGCGCGATCGAGTTGGCCCAGCCCTGCTCCGGGATCCAGCCCCGGTGGTCCTGCTCGCGGACGTACCAGGCCGTGGCCCGGTCGCCCCAGTCGAGCACGGACGCCGCGGACATCAGGTGCTCGTTGTTGTCGCGGCCGATGATCTCGGCCAGCATCAGCGCGCTGTAGGAGCGCCGCATGACCGACACGTCGCCGTCGTGCCCCAGCCCGTAGCGCAGCCCCGGCGCGATCCCGTCGCCCAGCCCGGCGAGGAGCGTGTCGTAGACGCCGCGGGTGATCCACGTCGTCAGCAGGGGATAGGCCAGGTCCTCGCGGGTGCGGGGATTGGGGTGTCCCAGCATCTCGACCAGCTCGACCGTGCACTCGTCCAGGCCCCGGTCGGCTGGGACGTCCATCCCGTTCTGCATGACCGCTTGCCAGTACGCCTCAGACATCCCTCCATCGTGTCACGGTGTGAGCACTACGCTGACTGCGTGCCCTCGCTGGACGACATCGCCCGATTCCAGACCTCGCTGTCCGCCGACGATGTCGCCTGGCTGCACGCCCTGGTCGCGGACTGGCAGATCATCGCGGACCTGTCGTTCTCCGACCTGGTGCTGTGGGTCCCGGACGCCGAGGCCAAGGGCATGTGGGCCGGCGCCCAGATCCGCCCGACGACGGGTCCGACGACGCTGTTCGAGGACGTCGCGGGGACGTTCGTGCCGACGGGACGCACGGACCGGCTCGAGATCGCCCTGGCGACGGGTGAGCCCGTGGCCGAGCACCTCGAGGAGCAGCGCGACGGCACCCGGGTCCGGGTCGAGGTGATCCCGGTCAACCGCGACCGCCGGACGATCGCGGTCGTCGCGCGGCGCAGCGCCGAGAGCGTCGTGCGCACGACGAGCACGCTGGAGAACGCCTACTTCGACGCCGCCGCGGAGCTCGCCGGCATGATCCGGCGGGGCGAGTTCCCCGTGCCGGGCACCCGGACGGACCTGTCCGACTCGTTGCGCGTGGGTGACGGGTTCATCCGGACCGACCCGGCGGGCTCGGTCCGCTACGCCAGCCCCAACGCGATGTCGGCCTACCGCCGGCTGGGCCTGACCGGTGACCTGGTCGGGACGCACCTCGGCGACGTCACGACGCGGCTGGTCGACCGCCGGGCCACCGATCGGGGCCCCAGGGCGCTGATCGGCAGCTCCGAGAGCGTCGAGGCCGAGCTGGAGAACTCGCTGGCCTCCCTGCTCCTACGGGTCATCCCGCTGCGGTCGAGCGGCCGACGCAGCGGCTCGCTGATCCTGCTGCGTGACGTCACCGAGCTGCGGCTGCGCGAGCGGGAGCTCGTGTCGAAGGAGGCGACGATCCGCGAGATCCACCACCGGGTCAAGAACAACCTGCAGACCGTCGCGGCCCTGCTGCGCCTCCAGGGCCGCCGGATGGAGCTGCCCGAGGCGAGGGCCGCCCTGGAGGAGGCCGTCCGCCGGGTCGGCTCGATCGCGCTGGTGCACGAGACGCTGAGCCAGTCGTTCACGGACTTCGTGGAGTTCGACGAGATCGCCGACCGGCTGCTCCACACGGTGCTCGACGTCTCGAACGGCGAGGGCGCCGCCAACCGCATCACGGCGGAGCGGTTCGGCTCGTTCGGGCTCCTGCCCGGGGAGGTCGCGACCCCACTCGCGATGGTGCTGACCGAGCTGATCCAGAACGCGGCCCAGCACGCGTACGGCGACCGGGGCGGGACGCTGACGCTCGCGGTCAACCGCATCCGGGACAAGGTGCGACTCCGGGTCAGCGACGACGGCACCGGTCTGCCGGCGGACTTCGACCGGACGGGCAGCCTGGGCCTGTCGATCGTCACGACGCTGCTCGAGGGGGAGCTCGGTGGCACCCTCGCCTTCGAGGAGCGGGTCGGCGGCGGCACGACCGTGGCCATCTCGTTCACGGTCTGAGCCCGGATACAAAGAACCCCGCGGCCAGGAGGCCACGGGGTTCACCGATACGTGCGTACGTTCAGGCAGTACGAATACGTGCCCGAGCATTGCGGCGCTTCAGCGTACGACGTTCGTCTTCGCTCAAGCCTCCCCACACACCATGATCCTGTCCGGACTCGAGCGCCCATTGCAGGCACTGCTCCCGGACATCACAGCGGCGGCATACGACCTTGGCCTCTTCGATCTGCAAGATGGCAGGACCCGTGTTGCCGATGGGGAAGAAGAGCTCAGGATCCTCATCGAGGCATGCCGATTTGTGGCGCCAATCCATGGGGACACTCCTTCCCGTTCGGTTTTGCGTTCCCACGGAGGCAGGCCTGTTTGACCCGATCCGTGGCTTGGTTCCATGTTTTCAACATTCCCAGCCGTTGACAAGGGCTGACGCGCAACGCGAATTGTCGCATCGGTCACATGGTGCCTACGCTGACGCCGTGACGAGTCCACAAAGGCCCTCCGGTACCGCCCGAAAGCTCCTCCTGGGGGCCGCCGGCGTCGTCCTGGTCGAGGCGCTCGTGTTCCTCGCCCTGGCCGTCGCGGAGCTGCTGGACCTGACGTCGTCGCGGGCCGGGCTCGGGCTCGGGACCGCGGTGTTCCTCGCCGTGATCGGCGCGGGCCTGCTGTGGGCGGCGTGGCGGGTCACACGGGGAGACGCGTGGGCCAGGAGCCCGCTGGTCTTCGCGCAGCTGATCCAGCTCGGCCTGGCGTGGAACTTCCGTGGGGACCCGCCCTGGCTGACGCCGGCGATCGCCCTCCCCGCAGTGGCCGTGCTCGCGGCCCTGCTGGCTCCGCCGGTGACCCGGGCGCTGAGCGACGACAACGGCGTGTGAGACACTGGCGGCCGGGCACAACCCGTGCGAACCCGCTCCGGCGGGAGGCAATCTTGCGGCCACTCGCGCCGCACCGGCGACCTGATCGGTCCCGATGACCACCGACGGATCACGTCTCCGAGGATTCCCCACCCATGGTTGCGACAGACATCGACTTGCACACCGACAGCACCGACCCCGAGGATCCCGTCTTCGCCCTGCACCGCGGTGGCAAGATGGAAATCGCGGCGACGGTACCGCTGCGGGACGCCGCTGATCTCGCGATGTCCTACACGCCCGGGGTCGCGCGGGTGTGCGAGGCGATCGCCGCCGATCCCGAGGCCGTCCACGACTACACGTGGGTCTCCAACACTGTCGCGGTCGTCACCGACGGCACCGCGGTGCTGGGCCTGGGCGACATCGGTCCCTCCGCGGCGATGCCGGTCATGGAGGGCAAGGCCGTCCTGTTCAAGCAGTTCGGCGGGGTCGACGCGATCCCGGTCGCGCTCGCGACGACCGACGTCGACGAGATCGTGGAGACGATCGTGCGCCTCGCGCCGACGTTCGGCGGCATCAACCTCGAGGACATCTCGAGCCCGCGGTGCTTCGAGATCGAGCGGCAGCTGATCGAGCGCCTCGACATCCCCGTCTTCCACGACGACCAGCACGGCACGGCCGTCGTGACCCTCGCGGCCCTGATCAACGCCGCCCGCCTGACCGACCGGTTCATCGAGGACCTCAAGGTCGTCATCTCCGGGGCCGGAGCCGCGGGTGTCGCGATCACGAAGATCCTGCAGGGCGCCGGCGTGCACAAGATCGCCGTCGTCGACCGCGCCGGCGTGATCCACCCGGGCCGCGCCGACCTCAACGAGGTCAAGGGGTGGCTCGCCGAGCAGACCGGCCACTGGGCCAAGCCGGGATCGATCTCGGACGCGCTCGACGACGCCGACGTCTTCATCGGCGTCTCGGGCGGCACGGTCCCCGAGGAGGCCGTGGCCAAGATGGCGCCCGACTCGATCATCTTCGCGATGGCCAACCCGCATCCCGAGGTCCACCCCGACGTCGCCAACCGCCACGCGCGGATCGTGGCGACGGGCCGCTCGGACTTCCCCAACCAGATCAACAACGTCCTGGTGTTCCCGGGGATCTTCCGCGGCGCGCTCGACGTCCGGGCGACCCGCATCTCCGAGGGCATGAAGATCGCCGCCGCCCACGCGATCGCGGACCTCGTCGGCGACGACCTCTCCGAGACGTACGTCATCCCCTCACCGTTCGACCCCCGCGTCGCCACCGCCGTGGCCCGGGCGGTGACCGACACGGCACGCCGTGAGGGTCTCGCCCGCCGACCGTACTGACCTGCTGGACCCACCTCGAGGAGCTCGTATGTTCGCCGTCTACGCCGGCCAGATCAACCCGAACGACCCGTTGGCCGGATTGGTCGTCGGAGAGCGTCCTGAGCCCGAGGTCCCGGACGGCTGGACGACCGTCACGGTGAAGGCTGCCTCGATCAATCACCATGACGTGTGGAGCCTGCGCGGCGTCGGCCTGGGCGAGAAGTCCCTGCCGATGATCCTCGGCTGCGACGCCGCCGGGATCGACGAGGACGGCAACGAGGTCGTGGTGCACGCCGTCATCAGTGACCCGTCGTGGCGCGGCGACGAGACCCTCGACCCGCGGCGGTCGCTGCTGTCGGAGCGCCACCAGGGCACCTTCGCGGAGAAGGTCGCGGTCCCGAGCCGCAACGTCGTCGCCAAGCCCGCCGGGCTGTCGTTCGCCGAAGCGGCGTGCCTGCCGACGGCGTGGCTGACGGCGTACCGCATGCTGTTCACCCAGTCGGGCCTCAAGCAGGGCGACACGGTGCTGATCCAGGGCGCCGGCGGAGGGGTCGCGACGGCCGCCATCACGTTGGCGCGCGCCGCCGGGTTCCGCGTCTACGCGACGAGCCGGGACGAGGACAAGCGCGCCCGCGCCGTCGAGATCGGCGCGCACGAGGCGTTCGAGTCCGGGGCGCGGCTGCCGGCCAAGGTCGACGCCGTCATCGAGACGGTCGGCGCCGCCACGTGGTCGCACTCGGTCAAGTCGATGCGTCCCGGCGGCACGATCGTCATCGCGGGTGCCACGTCCGGCGACGCGCCCAGCCACGCCGAGCTGACCCGGATCTTCTTCCAGCAGATGCGCGTCCACGGCTCCACGATGGGCACCCGCGACGAGCTGCACGCGCTGGCTCAGTTCATGGACGTCACCGGCACCCGGCCGCTGATCGACCGGGAGATCCCGATGGCCGACGCGGCCGCGGGCCTGGAGTCGGTCATCGACGGCAGCGTCTTCGGCAAGATCGTCCTGACGCTGTAGCGAGCCGGCAGTGGTTCAGCCGGTGACGCGGCTGTCCGGCACGGTGTTGGCCATCGCCATGATCATGTCGGCGGGGTAGGAGCGTCCCTCGTGGGCCGACGCGAGGTGTGCCGTCACGGCATCGACGAACGCGGGCTGCTCCAGCGCGGTGATGTTCTCGCCGCACGGACACATGAGCTCCAGGGCCATGATCTGCTCCTCAGGTCGGGATGGGTCGGATGCCACCGACAGAAGGCTACTCGTCCTCGTCGTCGAGGCGCGCCAGCCATGTCGCCAGCCGTTCGACCGGGATCTCGAAGTCCGGGTTCAGGTCGACGAACGTGCTGAGCTGCTCCGCGAGCCAGGCGAAGGTGACCTCTTCGTCACCCCGCCTGGTCTGCAGCTCCTCGATGCCGCGATCGGTGAAGTACATCCGATCAGCTGAAGGCCTGCTGCATCAGCGTGGCCTGCTCCTCGACGTGCCGGTTGTGCGAACCGACCGACGGTGCGGACGACTCCGGGCGGGAGACCCGCAGCAGCGGGAGCCCACCGAACTCGCCGCTGAGGTGCAGCCCCATGTGCGGCCACGGACCCTGGTTGGCCGGCTCGTCCTGCACCCAGCGCACCTCGCGGGCGTGGGGGAAGCGGGCGATCTCGGCGTTGAGCTCGTCCACCGGGCGGGGGTAGAGCTGCTCGACCCGCACGATCGCGGTGCGGGACTGGCCCGACTCGCGCTTCTCGCGCTCGGCCATCAGGTCCCACGTGATCCGGCCCGAGCAGAGCAGCACGCGCTCGACGGCGGCCGGGTCGACGGTGTCATCGGTGATGACCGGACGGAACGAGCCCGTCGTGAAGTCGTCGGGCTGGGACGCCGCGGCCTTGCTGCGCAGCATCGACTTCGGGGTGAAGACGATGAGCGGGCGGTGGTTGCTCTCGAGGTTCTGACGGCGCAGCAGGTGGAAGTACGACGCGGGCGACGAGGGCTGGGCGACCGTCATCGCGTCATCGGCGCACAGGGTCAGGAAGCGCTCGATGCGGGCCGACGAGTGGTCGGGTCCCTGACCCTCGTAGCCGTGGGGGAGGAGCAGGACGACGCCCGACTTCTGTCCCCACTTGGTCTCACCGGCCGAGATGTACTCGTCGATGACGGACTGCGCGCCGTTGACGAAGTCACCGAACTGCGCCTCCCACACCGTGAGCGCCTCGGGCCGTGCGACGGAGTAGCCGTACTCGAAGCCGAGGGTGGCGTACTCGCTCAGCAGCGAGTCGTAGATGTAGAACGTGGCCTGCTCGTCGCCGACGTGCGACAGCGGCGTCCACTCGTCCGCGTTGTTGCGGTCGATGATCGTCGCGAAGCGGGAGGAGAACGTGCCGCGGCGCGAGTCCTGGCCCGCCAGGCGTACGGGACGCCCGTCGAGCAGCAGCGAGCCGAGCGCGAGGATCTCGCCCGTGCCCCAGTCGATCGGACCGGCCGAGATGGACTGCGCGCGACGCTGGAGCTGCGGCAGCACCTTGGGGTGGACCGTGAAGCCCTCGGGGACGTTGGTGTACGAGTCCGCGATCGCCTTCATGGTCTCGGGCGTGATCGCGGTCGTCAGCCTGCCCTCGTGCTCGGGCTTCTCCGGGTAGTCCGGCGTGCGCATGTAGTCGAGGTCGGTCGTGTTGGCCTCCTTGACCTCGGCGAAGTTGCGCTCGAGCTGGGCCTGGTAGTCGCTCAGGGCGGCCTCGGCCTCCTCCAGCGTGATGTCGCCACGTCCGACCAGGGCCTCGGTGTAGAGCTTGCGCACCGACTTCTTGGCGTTGATCGTGTCGTACATCAGCGGCTGGGTGAAGCTCGGGTCGTCGCCCTCGTTGTGGCCGCGACGGCGGTAGCAGACCAGGTCGATGACGATGTCCTTGTGGAACGTGCGGCGGTACTCGTACGCCAGCTGCGCCACACGGATGCACGCCTCGGGATCGTCGCCGTTGACGTGGAACACCGGTGCCTGGATCATCCGGGCGACGTCGGTGCAGTACGTCGAGGAGCGCGACGAGGCCGGCGAGGTCGTGAAGCCGACCTGGTTGTTGACGATCAGGTGGATCGTGCCGCCGGTGCGGTAGCCGCGCAGCTGGGACAGGTTGAGCGTCTCGGCGACGACGCCCTGGCCGGCGAAGGCCGCGTCACCGTGGACGAGGACCGGCAGGACCGGGAACTCCTCGCCGCGGTTGAGACGGTCCTGCTTGGCGCGGGTGATGCCCTCGAGCACGGGGTCGACGACCTCGAGGTGCGAGGGGTTGGCCGCGATCGAGACCTTGACGGTGTCGCCGTTGCCGGAGGTGAACTCACCCTCGACGCCGAGGTGGTACTTGACGTCGCCCGAGCCCTGGACCGTCCGCGGGTCGATGTTGCCCTCGAACTCACGGAACACCTGGCTGGGACGCTTGCCGGCGATGTTGACCAGCGCGTTGAGGCGGCCACGGTGGGCCATGCCGATGCAGACCTCTTCGAGCTTGTCGGCCGCGGCGGCCTCGCAGATCTCGTCGAGGAACGGGATCGTGGTCTCGCCGCCCTCGAGGCTGAACCGCTTCTGGCCGACGAACTTGGTCTGCAGGAACGTCTCGAAGGCCTCGGCCTGGTTGAGCTTCTGCAGGATCCGCAGCTGCTCCTCGCGGGGCGGCTTGGTGTGCGGGCGCTCGATGCGGTCCTGGAACCACTCGCGCTCGTCCGGCTCCTGGATGTGCATGTACTCGATGCCGATCGTGCGGGCGTACGAGTCGCGCAGGATCCCGAGGATCTCGCGCAGCTTCATGAAGCGCTTCTCGCTCTTGAACGACCCGGTCGCGAACTCGCGGTCCAGGTCCCACAGCGTCAGGCCGTGCGAGGCGGTGTCGAGGTCGGAGTGGCTGCGCGGCTTGTTGTCGAGCGGGTTGGTGTCGGCCATCAGGTGACCCCGCACGCGGAACGCGTGGATCAGCTCGAGCACGCGGGCCTGCTTGTGGACCTCGTCGTCGTGGCTGACCGCGATGTCCTG
>NZ_JAOPXQ010000185.1 GCF_025965075.1 Aeromicrobium sp. | reverse complement strand
GACAACTACGCGGCCAACGTCGACTTCTTCGACGACCTCGGCTCGCCCGGTGGCGCCGCCAAGCTCGGTGAGATCGACAAGGACCACCCGATGATCGCCGCACTGCCCCCGCAGAACCAGGAGTAGGTCCCGCGATGGGCCGCGTCTCGGCACGGTTCCCCGACTTCCCCTGGGACACGATCGCGGCCGCGAAGGCGCGCGCCGCCGAGCACCCGGGCGGCATCGTCGACCTCTCGATCGGCACGCCGGTCGACCCGACGCCGGTGGTGGCGCGCGAGGCCCTGGTGGCCGCCGCCGACGCGCCCGGCTACCCGACGGTGCTCGGTCCCGAGCCGCTGCGCCGGGCCGCCGTCGACTGGCTCGACCGACGCTTCGGCATCGGCGGGCTGAGCCCGTCCCAGGTGCTGCCCACGGTGGGCTCCAAGGAGCTCATCGCCAACCTGCCGATGCAGCTCGGTCTGGGCCCCGACGACCTCGTCGTGATCCCGGAGCTGGCCTATCCGACGTACGAGGTCGGGGCCCGCTACGCGGGCTGCGAGGTCCTCGCGGCCGACTCGACGATCGCGATCGGCCCGCGCCGGCCGGCACTGATTTACGTCAACTCCCCGGCCAACCCCCACGGCGCGATCCTCGGCAAGGACCACCTGCGCAAGGTCGTCGAGTTCGCACGGGACCGGGGCGCGCTGCTGGTCTCGGACGAGTGCTACCTGGAGTTCGCGTGGGACGGCGAGCCGTGGTCGGTGCTGCACCCCGACATCTGTGGTGGCAGCGCCGAGGGCATCCTCGCCGTCCACTCGCTGTCCAAGCGGTCCAACCTCGCGGGCTACCGCGATGCGTTCGTGGTCGGCGACCAGTCCGTCGTCTCCGAGCTGCTCGCGGTCCGCAAGCACCTCGGCTTCATGCTCCCGACGCCGGTGCAGGCCGCCATGGCCGCCGCGCTGGCCGACGACACCCACGTCACGGCGCAGCGCGCGACGTACGCCGCCCGGCGCGCCGACCTGCGGGCCGCGCTCGAGTCGGCGGGCCTCACGGTCGAGCACTCGCAGGGGGCCCTCTACCTGTGGGCGACCCGGGGTGAGCCCTGCCGCGACACGATCGACTGGTTGGCCGAGCTGGGCATCCTGGCGGCGCCCGGCGACTTCTACGGCGCGGCCGGCGCGCAGCACGTCCGGGTCGCCTTCACCGCGACCGACGAGCGGGTCGCCGCGGCCGTGGAGCGCCTGAGGGCCTGACCTCCCGGTCCAGATCATCCCGATCAGCGTGAGCCGTTCGGCCGGTGTCGCGCTGTCTTGCGCCTGAGACACAATGGAGGCGTGACCACCCCGACCCCCGTCGAGATCGCGGAGCCCGAGGTCGACGACATCGTCGAGCTCGAGGATCCGTGGGTCACGATTGTCTGGAACGATCCCGTCAACTTGATGTCGTACGTCGCGTACGTCTTCCGCAACTACTTCGGCTACACCGAGGAGAAGGCGCACGAGCTGATGCTCAAGGTGCACCACGACGGCAGGGCGGTCGTCTCCAGCGGCCGACGCGAGCAGATGGAGCGACACGTGCAGGCGATGCATGAGTACGGCCTGTGGGCCACGCTCGAGCGGCAGGACGCATGAAGCCGTTCAAGCGCCGCCGTCGCGGCGGCATCACCGCGACGTTCGAGCTGGGCGAGGCGCACCTGCTGGCGAGCCTGTCGAGCCAGGTCGTCGAGCTGCTGCGCGACCGCAACGGTGCCGCCGAGTCCAGCGCCGACCCGCTGGCCGCCCAGCTGGGGATGGGCGGACCGTCGACCCCGCCGGAGGACCCGGTCCTGCAGCGGCTGCTGCCCGACGCCTATCGCGACGACCCCGACGACGCCGGGGAGTTCCGCCGGTTCACCGAGCGCTCCCTGACCTCGGCCAAGGTCGCCAACGCCGAGGCGCTGATCGGCTCCCTCATCGACGGCGGGCTGACCTTCGGCGCGCCTCCCGAGGAGGACGGCGACCCGATCGAGGTCGAGCTCGACGACGCCGAGGTGCAGGCCTGGCTGCGGGCCCTCACGGACGTACGCCTGTCGCTCGCGGTGCGCCTCGGCATCGAGAACGACGAGGACACGATGCTGGTCGCCGAGTCCGACGACGACGCGGTGGCCGCGATGTCGGACATCTACGACTGGCTGGGCTACGTCCAGGAGACTCTCATCGGAGCGCTCGACTGACCCGGTCGTCTCACGACCGACACCGTCGAGCAGCGCCGTGCCACGCAGCCGATAAACTCGACCGGTGCTGACCATCGACCAGGCGACCCACGACGCGATCGTGGACCACGCGCGCCGTGACCACCCCGACGAGGCGTGCGGCGTGGTCGCCGGCCCGATCGGCTCCGACCGGCCGGCCCGGTTCATCCCGATGCTCAACGCCGCGATGTCGCCGACGTTCTACGAGTTCGACTCCGGCGACCTGCTGAAGCTCTACCGCGAGATGGACGACCGCGACGAGGAGCCCGTCGTGATCTACCACTCGCACACCGCGACCGAGGCCTATCCGTCCCGCACCGACGTCAACCTGGCCGGCGAGCCGGGCGCGCACTACGTGCTCGTGTCGACCCGCGACGGTGCGCACGAGGCGGGTCCGGTCGACTTCCGGTCGTACCGCATCGTGGACGGCGAGGTCACCGAGGAAGAAGTTCGCGTCGTCGCGGCTTATACAGAGGCAAGCGTCACTCAACAGAAGGCAGAAGACTGATGGCCATCGAGGTCCGCATCCCCACGATCCTGCGCACCTACACCGACGGCGAGCGCGCCGTCGAGGGCAAGGGCTCGACCGTCACCGAGCTGATCGACCAGCTCGAGCTCGACCACGAGGGCATCAAGGAGCGCCTGATCGAGGACGGCGAGGCGCGGCGGTTCGTCAACATCTACGTCAACGACGAGGACATCCGGTTCACCGGTGGCCTCGACACCGCGGTCGCCGACGGCGACACCGTGGTGATCCTGCCGGCGGTCGCCGGCGGCGCCCGCTGACATGCGCTTCAACTCCCTGATCGACTCGGTCGGCGGCACGCCGCTGGTGGGCCTGCCGACGCTGTCGCCGAGCCCGGACGTGCGGCTGTGGGCCAAGCTCGAGGACCAGAACCCGACCGGGTCGATCAAGGACCGGGCCGCGCTCGCGATGATCCTGCGCGCCGAGAAGGAGGGCCTCCTCGAGCCCGGCGCGACGATCCTCGAGCCGACCTCCGGCAACACCGGCATCTCCCTGGCGATGGTCGCCAGCCAGCGCGGCTACCGCCTGGTCTGCGTCATGCCGGAGAACACCTCGATCGAGCGCACGCAGCTGCTCACGATGTGGGGTGCCGAGATCATCCCCTCTCCGGCCGCCGGCGGCTCCAACGAGGCCGTCCGGGTCGCGAGGGGCATCGCCGCCGAGCACCCCGACTGGGTCATGCTCTACCAGTACGGCAACCCGGCCAACGCCGAGGCGCACTACAAGGGCACCGGCCCGGAGATCCTCGCCGACCTGCCCGAGGTCACCCACTTCGTCGGCGGGCTCGGCACGACCGGCACCCTGATGGGCGTCGGCCGGTTCTTCCGGGAGAACAAGCCCGGCGTGCGCATCGTGGCCGCGGAGCCGCGCTACGGCGAGCTCGTCTACGGCCTGCGCAACCTCGACGAGGGCTTCGTCCCCGAGCTGTACGACGCATCGCTGATCGACTCGCGCTTCTCGGTGGGTCCGCGCGACGCCGTCCGCCGCGTCCGCGAGCTCATCGCGACCGAGGGCATCTTCGCCGGCATCTCGACCGGCGCGATCCTGCACGCCGCGCTGGCCCAGGCCAAGAAGTGCGCCGACGCCGGCGAGGCCGCCGACATCGTGTTCATCGTCTGCGACGGCGGCTGGAAGTATCTCTCGACCGGCGCCTACGAGGGCACGTTGGACGAGGCCGAGGACAAGCTCGACGGCCAGCTCTGGGCGTAGGCCCGGCTCGGGCGGTGTCGCGGCCGGACGGGGTCGACTACCCTCGTCCACGTGAGTCAGATCGTGGTCTTCTCCGGCAGCGCCCATCGACCCCTCGCCGAGAAGATCTGTTCCGAGCTCGGCCAGCCCTTGTCGGCGTCCGACACGCTGCGGTTCAGCAACGACTGCCTCCAGGTGCAGCTGCTCGCGAACTGCCGCAAGAAGGACGTCTTCATCATCCAGCCGCTGGTCCCGCCGACGCAGGACCACCTGATGGAGCTGCTGCTGATGATCGATGCCGCCCGGGGCGCCAGCGCCGCCTCGGTCACCGCCGTCATCCCGCACTACGCGTACGCCCGCTCGGACAAGAAGGACGCGTCCCGCATCTCGATCGGCGGCCGGCTGGTCGCCGACATGCTGACGACCGCCGGTGCCGACCGGGTCGTCACGATGACCCTGCACGCGCCCCAGGTCCACGGCTTCTTCAGCGTCCCGGTCGACCACCTGACCGCGATCGGTGAGCTCGCGGACTACTACCGCAACCGCGACCTGACCAACGCCGTCGTGGTCTCGCCGGACCTCGGCAACGCCAAGACCGCCTCGCTGCTCGCCCGGCTGCTGGGCGTCCCGGTCGCCGCCGGCAGCAAGCAGCGTCAGGCCGACGACAAGGTCGTCATCGACGCGATCGTCGGCGACGTCGCGGGTCGGACCGCGATCGTCCTCGACGACGAGATCGCGACGGGCGGCTCGATCATCGAGCTCATGAACAAGCTCGAGGAGGAGGGTTGCACCGAGGCCTCGGTCGCCTGCACCCACGGCCTGTTCACCGGCAAGGCCGTCGAGCGCCTGCGCAACCACCCCTCGATCACCGAGGTCGTCACGACCGACACCGTCCCGCCGCCGGAGGACTGGCCCGAGCTGCAGGTGCGCTCGGTCGCCGGGCTGTTCGCCGAGGCGATCGCCCGGATCCACGCCGGTGAGTCGGTGTCGTCGTTGTTCGACGGGGTCGATCCCGCGCACGCGCCGCCGCAGCCCAAGCTCCCGCTCTGAGCCCGCTCGGGCCTCGGCGAGCGATGCGTCACATGTGACCTCGGGCCCGTTCACTTTCCCGTAACACCCTGTCCACGTACGCTTTCGCGTTGTGAGTGACTCTCCGATCGGCATCTTCGACTCCGGCTTCGGCGGCCTGACGGTGGCCCGCGCCGTTCTCGACCAGCTGCCGCACGAGCCCGTCCTCTACCTGGGCGACACGGCCCGTCAGCCGTACGGCCCGAAGCCGATCTCGGAGGTCCGGGAGTACGCGCTGGAGTGCCTGGACCACCTCGTCGCGCAGGGCGTCAAGGTCCTCGTCATCGCCTGCAACTCCGCCAGCGCTGCGGTCCTGCGCGATGCGCGGGAGCGCTACGACGTCCCGGTCGTCGAGGTCATCGTCCCGGCGACCC
>NZ_JAOPXQ010000181.1 GCF_025965075.1 Aeromicrobium sp. | reverse complement strand
CACGAAGAGCCTGCTGCACGACCTCGGGGGTCGGGTCGACCGGGGTGCCGATCGAGAGGTCCACCACCCCGTCGGGGTGCGAGCATGCCCGCTCGCCGTACACGGTGAGGTGGTCCCAGGGAAAGTCCGGCAGGGACGCGGAGACCGAACGCGCCGCCCACCGCGGTGCGGTGGCCGGCGCGCTCTCAGTCATGAGCGGGGCCGTTCGTCAGGCCTCGTTCTGCGGGTAGGACAGCGCCGCGACGAGCGGGTGGTCCTTGCCGAGGATCGCGCCGTGCGGGTTGGCCGGGGAGTTGACGTAGATCAGGGCGGGCCGGCGCGGGCCGATCGCGATCGTCGAGTCGGCCGCGAGGACCTGGCAGCCGGCGTAGCGGGCTCCCACCTCGTACGTCGGATAGGCCAGCTCCGGGAGGACGACGAGGTCGTCGGGGCCGAGGCCCAGCTGCATAGGGAGGTTGGCGATGAGCTCCTTGGAGCCCACCGTCGGCAGGACCTGGGCGGGGCCGAGGCCCGTGACGCCGAAGCGTCGCTCGATCCAGTCGACGGCGGCCTGGCGCAGCGACTCCGGGCCGAAGACCGTCGGGTAGCCCGGGGCGTCCGCCGCCGCGACCAGCGCCTCACGCGCGACGTCGGGGGTCGGGTCGACCGGGGTGCCGATCGACAGGTCGACGATCCCGCCGGGATGCTCGGCGGCCCGCGACTTGGCCGCCGCGATGGTGTCCCAGGGGAAGTCGGGGAAGCGGTCCGACACGCGTGCCATCGCGGGCGACTACTCCTGGTTCTGCGGGGGCAGTGCAGCGATCATGGGGTGATCCTTGTCGATCTCCCCGAGCTTCGCGGCGCCACCGGGCGAGCCCAGGTCGTCGAAGAAGTCGACGTTGGCCGCGTAGTAGTCCTTCCACTCCGGCGGGGTGTCGTCCTCGTAGAAGATCGCCTCGACGGGGCAGACCGGCTCACACGCACCGCAGTCGACGCACTCGTCGGGATGGATGTAGAGCATGCGCTTGCCCTCGTAGATGCAGTCCACGGGACATTCGTCCACACACGCGCGGTCCTTGAGGTCCACACACGGCTGGGCGATCACGTACGTCACGAGCGTTTCTCCTTCGAGGGACTGAGACCAGTATCCCCACCACCGGGACTGCACCGCAGGTGAGGTGCACCTAAAGCGCATGGAAGTCTTGAGTCATGACTCTAGACGCTCACACCGTCGGCCGGCGCATCGTCGTCAGGCATGAGATCGGCGGGGTCGGGCCCTCGGGCGGACCGGCGATGAGCGATGTCATCGGCCGGCTGCTGTCCGTGGACACGGAGTCGGCCACGCTCGAGACCCGGGACGGTCGCACGCAGGTCGTCCCGCTGGCCCGGATCGTCACCTGGAAGGCCGTCCCCGACCGGCCCCTGCGGCGGCGGCGGGCGCGCGACGTCGACGCCGAGGAGCTGACCCGGATCACGTCGCGGGGCTGGCCGGCGATCGAGTCCGTCCCGCTCGGCGAGTGGGAGCTGCGGGCCGCGGGCCGGTTCACCGGGCGGGCCAACTCGGTCGCCGTCACGGGCTCCCCCGGTGTCCCGCTCGAGAAGGCGCTCGCCCGGGTCCGGGAGTTCTACGCCGAGCGGTCGATGCCGGCCCTCGCGCAGGTCGTCGTGGGCTCGGAGCACGACCGCGCCTTCGCCCGCGCCGGCTGGGTGCCGATGACCGGCTACCGCGGCGGCGCGATCGTGCAGGTCGCGGATCTCGATCCCGCCTACGACGCCGATCCGACGGCGCTGGTCGCCCCCACCGCGGACGACGAGTGGCTGTCCCACTACGGCCGGGTCGACGATCCCGCGCACGCCCGTGCCGTGATGGAGGGTCCCACCACGGTCGGCTTCGTGGCGATCGGCACGCCGGTCGAGGCGATCGGCCGGGTCGTGGTGACCGGGGAGTGGGCCGGGCTGTCGGCGGTCGAGGTCGTCCCGTCCGTCCGGCGGCAGGGACTGGCCCGCCGTGTCGTCGAGACCTCCCTGGCCTGGGCCGTCGGGCGCGGGGCCGACAAGGCGTACCTGCAGACCATGCGCTCCAACGAGGCGGCGCTGGCGTTGTACGAGCCGTACGGGTTCGTCGACCACCACGACTACCGGTACCTCCAACCGGCGGACCCGACCGCCGAGCACTGCTAGCGTCAGGTCGTGAGTCGCCCCCGCCTGCCATCTCGTCCGCTCGCCGTCCTGGCCCTGGCGGTCTGCCTCGTCGGTGGCGTCTCGTCCGCCCCCGTGGCCGCCACCACCCCAGTCGTGTCGACCCCTCCCGTCAGTCCCGCCGAGGCCGAGGAGGCCCTGACGACCGCGCAGGACGTGCTCGACGGCGACGCGGCCACGCCCGGCCGCGACGCGACCCTCGCCCTGCGTGACCTCAGCCTGGCGCTCCCGGTGCTGAAGGGCAGCGACCGCCGGGCCGCGAAGGCCCTGCTGGCACGGCCCGCCGCGACCGAGAAGGCCTGCACCGCGGCGCTGTGCGTGCACTACGACCCCGCAACCGTGGCGCCCGGCTATCCCGACCTGGTGCTCGGCACGATGCAGGACGTCCGCGACGACTACCTGGCCGGCGGCTACCGGGCGCCCAAGTCCGACGGCACGGTGGGCGGCGACGGCCGGCTCGACGTGTATCTCGAGGACACCGGCGCCGACCGTGAGTACGGCTACTGCGTCCCCACCGGCGAGCAGCCGACCTCGGGCTACGACATGGCCGCCTACTGCGTGCTCGACGACGACTTCAGCTCCCGCCAGTTCCCGGAGAACACGCCGCTGGAGAACCTGCAGGTCACGGCGGCGCACGAGTACTTCCACGCGGTCCAGTTCAGCTACGACGTCGGTGAGGACCGGTGGCTGCTCGAGGCGACCGCGACGTGGGCCGAGGACGAGCTCTACCCGGACGTCGACGACAACCGGCAATACCTCGCGCGCGGGCCCCTGGGTCGACCGAGCGTGTCGCTCGACACGTTCGAGACCGACGGCGTCTACCAGTACGGCGCGTGGATCTTCTTCCGCTACCTCAGCGAGAAGGTCGCGCCCGCCGCCCAGGGCACGCTGCCGACGATAGTCCGCGAGATCTGGGAGCGGGCCGATGGTCGCGCCGGCGCCACCGACGACCACTCGATGCTGGCGGTGTCGAACGTCCTCGCGGCTCACGGCACCAGCCTCCGCGCGACGTACGCCCGGTTCGCCGACGCCAACCGGCGACCCGGGACGACGTACGGCGAGGGGACGGCCCTGCGCTATCCCGTGGCCAACCCCGCCCGGACGATCGCCCTGAAGACCGCCAAGCGCTCCTCCGGGCGCATCACCCGCACGGTCGACCACCTGGCGAGCTCGACGGTCCGGTTCACCCCCGCGAGCAACATGACGAGCTCGCGCTGGCGGCTGAAGATCAAGGTCGACCTCGACTCGAGGTCCCGCGCCGCGGCGCTGGTCAGCGTGACGACCCGGTCGGGCCGCGTGACGACCACGACGGTCGCACTGGACGCCAAGGCCCAGGGCGCGGTCAGCGTCCCGTTCGACGTCGACAAGGTCAGCCGGGTCGAGCTGACGACGACCAACGCCAGCTCCCGCTACACGTGCTGGAACAGCACGACGTTCTCCTGCCAGGGCAAGCCGAAGGACGACAACGTGGCGTACGTGATGTCGGGCGTGGCCTACAAGCGCTGACCGGATTCACAGGATCCGCACAGCGCCGGGAGGTTGCACGGCCAGCCCGGGTTCGTACCGTGAAGTCATGAGCCACCACGACGACGCCCACGAGCACGACCTCGGCCTGTCGAACGACCTGCCTCGGCTGCTCGGCCGGAGGCGTGCGCTCGGCCTCATGAGCGGCGCCGGCCTCGTCGCGGCGCTGGCTGCCTGCGGGGCGAGCGACTCCTCCGGGCCCACGGCGACGACCCCGTCCGCCCGCCCGGACCGCGACGGCGGGCCGACCACCGCAACCGCCGACGGGGAGATCCCCGAGGAGACCGCCGGGCCCTTCCCCGGCGACGGCAGCAACGGCGCCAACGTGCTGACCGAGACCGGCATCGTCCGCAGCGACATCACGACGAGCATCGGGACCGCCAGCGCCGTCGCGGCCGGCATCCCCACGACCGTCGAGCTGACCGTCATCGACATGAACGGTGACGACATCGCGCCGTACGAGGGGGCCGCGGTCTACCTGTGGCACTGCGACCGGCAGGGCCGCTACTCGATGTATGACCAGGCCATCGCGGACGAGAACTACCTCCGGGGCGTCCAGGCCGCCGACGGCGACGGCAAGGTCACGTTCACGACGATCTTCCCGGCGGCGTACGACGGCCGGTGGCCGCACATGCACGTCGAGATCTACCGGGACACCACGTCCGCCGTGGCCGGGTCGAACAAGCTGCGCACGACCCAGCTGGCGATCCCCGAGGACGCGGCGAAGGCCGTCTACGCGACGTCGGGCTACGAGGCGAGCGTCGCCAACCTGGCCCGGACGTCCCTGGACACCGACATGGTCTTCAGCGACGGCTACTCGCTCCAGCTGGCCAAGGTCAGCGGATCGGTCGAGGACGGCTACACCTTGAAGCTCAACGTCGCCGTCTGACCACGCGGCAGCGTCAGTCGTCCTTGGGGTCCTTGTCGCAGATGACCTTGTCGGCGGCCTGGTAGGTCGCGGTGTCGGTCTCGGACCTGGCCTTCTTGCCGCCGCGGAAGAACGTCCGGTAGATGTCGATGTCGAAGCCGGCCACGGGGGCCTGCGCGACGCAGCGGTCGGTGGAGTCGTACTGCGTGCCGGGCTTGCGGTCGTTGCGCCGGGCGGACTTGCCGGCATCGATCCGGTCCCACACCTTGGTGCTCCACAGCTCGACGTGCATCTCACCGGCCGACGACGGGGTGCTCCGCTTGACGTACGAGCGCACCAGCACGCCGTACTTGGTGGGATTCTTCCACCGCAGGTCGAGGCTGCCGAAGTAGACCGTCGCCTCGCGACCCACCGGGTAGCGGTTGATGTAGAACGCGTGGGGGTGGTGCTCGGTGTCGTCCATGCCACCGAAGAACCCCGCGTTGTACATCGTCGTGGCGACCTGGGACACGCCGCCGCCGAGCTCCTCGCGGAACACGCCGCCGTTGATCACGGTGCCGGTGACGAAGCCGTTGGCCTCGGTGCGCTCACCGACGACCGAGTTGAAGCTGAACGTCTCGCCGGGCTTGATGATCGTCCCGTTGATCAGGTCGGCGGCCCGCCCCTGGTTGGTGTTGCGGTACTCGGCGTAGGGGAACTCGGTCGTGAACCCGCTGATCTTCTCGGTGATCCTCAGCGCCCTGGCGTCCTTGGTCGTGAAGCCCGGCTCCACGACCTTGGCCTCGACCGCGACGGCCCGCTTCGGGCCCTTCTCGGTCAACGCGGGGATGAGCTTCTTCGCCATCTCGCGGGGCTGCAGGCCGACACCCTTCTTGCCCGGGACGACGACCGGCTTGCCGTTCGTGATCCGCACCGTGGCGTCGACGGCCTTCCGGCCGATGCCGGTCGTGGAGTCGATCAGCGGCTCGGCGAGCTTCTTGGCGTCCAGGTGCGGGACGAGGCGGCCCGACTCGACCCGGATCACGAGCGCGGCGGCGTAGGCGGTGACCGGGAGCGAGATCCTCTTGTCCCCGACCTCGAGCCTGATCGGACCACTGACGGCGGGTCGCGCGACGGTCCTCATCGCCTCGGCCAGGCCCTCGGAGTCGACGACGGGCTCGACCGGGACGGTCGGGACCCGGATCGGCTGGTCGTCCACGAGGTACGCCTGTTGGATCGCGTCGGCGGTCGCCGACCGCGACACGACAAGGCCCGGCTCGGGCTCCCGCGCGACGGGCCTGGTCTTGCGGAAGGTGATCTGCGCCTCCACGACATCCCGGTTGACCGACTCGCCGATCGTGCCGATCGCGCTCTGCAGCTTGGCGTCGTCGACGTCGAGGGCGGGATCGTGGTCGTGCTCGCCGACGAACAGCCCGATCATGTCGCGCGGGTCCCAGCTGCGCCCGCCACCGGCCTGCTCGACCGAGCGGTCGACGTCGAGGGCCAGACCGACGCTCTGGGGAGAGACCCGGAACTCCTTCTTGCCGCGGACCAGCACGATCTCGCGGTCCTCGCGGGGTGACAGCGCAGCATCCACGGCCTGTCGCGCCTCGGCGGGTGACTTCCCGCCGACGTCGACGCCGCCGATCGTGGCCTGGGCCGGCATCCGGGTGCCGGTCAGGACGTGACCGGCGAGATAGAGCGCCCCGAGCACGAGCAGCAGCCCCAGCAGCACGAGCCGGCCCCGGTGTCGGGGGGAGTCCTCGACGGGGGGCGGCCCGGCGGGGGGCTCCTCGCCGTACGCCTCGTCGTCGGTCCGGCCCGCGAACACGCCGGCCAGGAACGAGTCCTCCGGCACCTCCGCCACGGGCTCGGGCGGCTCATCGCCCTCGACCGGGGTCTCCTCCTCGAGGTCCAGCTCATCGTCCTCGACGACGACACCGGCCTCGGTCAGCGCCTCGTCCTCACCGGCCGGCTCGTCGTCAGGACGCGGCTCGTCGCCCGGACGCCCCCGCACGTCGCTCACGCCTGCTCCCCCTCGTAGACCGTCTCCTCGGTCTCCGAGCGGCGGACGATCGTGCCGTAGTGCGAGCGGTAGTAGAGCAGGGGGTCGTCGAGGTCGTCCCGGACCCCGGCGCCGACCACCGAGCCGATCAGGATCGTGTGGTCGCCGCCGTCCACGACCGTCTCGGTCGTGCACTCGAGCCAGGCCAGGGAGCTGTCGAGCAGCACGACCCCGGACTCGCCGCGGCGGTGCGGGTGGTCGTCGAACTGGGTCTCGAGCGGCCGGCCCCGGTGGGCGAACCAGGCCGAGGCCGAGAGTCCCTCCTCGGCGAGGATCGACACGCCCCAGATCCCGCTCTCGAGCACCGCGTCGTGGAACCGGTTGACCTTGTGCGAGCACACCAGCACGAGCGGGGGGTCGAGCGAGACAGCGGTGAACGCGCTGGCGGTCATCGCGTGGTCGACACCGTCGAGGACCGTCGTCACGACCGTCACCCCACTCGCGAAACGGCTGAGAGCGCCGCGAAAAGCGGCCTGGTCAACCGTCACCGTCATGCCCCCAGCCTAGGAGGCCGGAGGACCGTGACCACGATGGCCCCCAGGCATCCCGCGGTGAAAGTCCAGCCCACCCAGTCCGAGGCGACGAGGTAGCTCCCGCCCGGTGAGTACTGCAGACCCATCAGGACCGCACCCCAGCCGAGGGCGAACCAGGCGGCCCCGACCCGCTGCGTCTGCTCGGCCGCGCGCGCCACGAGGAACGTCGCGCCGATCACCAGCACGAGCCCCCACGGCCAGGCGGTCCCACCGGCGAACCAGACGTGACGGTGCACGAACGCGCCCAGCACGCAGACGTACGCGCCGAGGAGCAGCAGGGCAGCACGCTTCATGGAGTCGGGACCCGGCCTCAGAGTCCCGCGAACAGGTCTTCCTCGAACCCGCTGTCCCCCACCGGCCCGCGCGCACCCTTGACCAGGCGGTAGAACTCGCTGCCCCACACGACGGCGGACACGTCCATGCCGCCGGCGAAGAACTGCCCGTCCTCGGTGATCTGGGTCCGGTGCGCCTTCATCGCGGCCATCTTGGCCTGGACGTGGTCGGGCGCCTCGATCACGGCGTCGAGGAAGTCGTCCTCGATCGCGAACGGCGGGAGGTTGTCGGGGTCCATGCCCTCGAACGTCGTGGTGTCGCCGGCGTCGCGCAGCGCCTTGAGCCCGTCACGGAACCGCGACGCCGACATCGCGACCCAGTAGATCTTGGCGACGTCCCACGCCTCGCCGAGGTCGGGCCGGTAGGACCGGGCCGCGGCCAGGTCGGCGGCGTAGTGCGCGACCCGGTGTGCCTGCACGTGGTCGGGGTGGCCGTAGTTGCCGAACTGGTCGTACGTCACCAGGACCTGCGGTCGCACCTCGCGGATGATCTCGATGAGCTGCGTCGCCGCCTCGGTCAGATCGGCGTGCCAGAAGGCGTTGTCGTGGATCTCGTCGGCGGCGGTGGCGTGGCCGTTGTCGTCCCACTTCATGCCGGAGTCGCGGTAGCGCCCCGCTCCCCCGAGCAGGCGGTGGTCCGTCACGCCGAGCTCGGCCATGGCCTGCGTGAGCTCAGCCGCGCGGTGGGGGCCGAGGCCGTCCTCCTGGTCGGCCGCCAGGTGCGCGAGCTCGGGGACGAGGACCTCCCCCATCTCGCCGAGCGTGCACGTCACGAGGGTCACCTGGGCGCCCTCGGCGACGTAGCGGGCCATCGTCACCCCGTTGTTGATCGACTCGTCGTCGGGGTGGGCGTGCACCAGCATGATCCGGCGGTCGGGAGTCGTCATGCGCCCAAGGCTACTGGCCGCCACCCCGGGTGGTTTGATCGATGGCATGACCGTGTCCTACCCCCGTCTGGCCGCCCGCACGCTGCGCTTCACGCTCGGCATCCCCCGCAACATCACGGTCTCCCCCGACGGGGCGACCGTCCGCTTCATCCGCACCCCCGACGGTGTCACCCGGACCGGTCAGCTGTGGGAGCACGACGTCGCCACCGGCACCGAGTCGGTCCTGGTCGACCCCGTCGCGCTGCTCGGCGAGAACGGCGAGCAGCTGTCGGCGGAGGAGCGTTCCCGCCGTGAGCGCAGCCGCGAGTCGGCGGCCGGCCTGGTCGCCTACGACGTCGACGAGACCGGCCGGTGGGCCTGCTTCGCGCTGTCGGGCCAGCTCTGGGCGGTGCACCTCGGCGCCAAGGCCGTGACGGCGCTGCCCAGCACGGGCGCGGTCATCGACCCGCACCTCGACCCCACCGGCCGGGTCATCGCGTATGCCTCGGGCGGCGCGCTGCGAGTCATCGGCGTCGACGGCTCGGGCGACCGGGCCCTGGCCGAGCCCGAGACCCCGACCCAGGTGTGGGGCCAGGCCGAGTTCATCGCGGCCGAGGAGATGGAACGGTTCCGCGGCTTCTGGTGGGCCCCGGACGGCCGCTCCCTGCTGGTCGAGCGGCACGACGACGCCCCGGTGCAGACGTGGCACATCGCCGATCCCGAGCACCCCGAGCGCGAGCCCGTCGCCCAGCGCTATCCCGCTGCCGGGACCCCCAACGCCGAGGTCACCCTGTGGCACGTCGACCTGGAGGGCCGGCGCACCGAGATCATGTGGGACCGCGAGGCTCTCGAGTACCTCGGGCGGGTCAGCTGGACCCCGCACGGTGCTCCCCTCCTGCAGGTGCTGAGCCGCGACCAGCGGTCCTCCCAGGTCCTCACGGTCGACGTGGCGTCGGGCCGCACCGAGGTCGTGCGCGACCTGCACGACGACGACTGGGTCGAGCTGTCGGCGGCGCCCCGCTTCGCCCCCGGCGGCCGGCTCGTCACGGTCGAGGACAGCGTCGGCTGGCGCCGGGTCACCGTCGACGGCACCGCGATCTCGCCCGACGGCTGGCAGGTCCGCGGCATCGTCGACACGTTCGAGGACTGCGTCGTCGCGACGGCGTCGCAGGAGCCGACCGAGATCCAGGTCGTACGCCTCGGTTTCGACGGCTCCGTCACGCCGATCACGGAGGGCCAGGCGGTCCACGGCGCCGTGACCGGCGGGCCCACGACGGTCATCGTCCGGTCGGGGTTCGAGGTCGTCGGCACGACCGTCGTGGTCCACCGCGAGGATGCCGATCCCGTCCCGATCCGCGTCCTGGCCGAGCCGGCGCCGCACGAGCCGGTCGTGACCCTGATCGAGGCCGGCGAGCGCCGGATGCGCACCGCGGTGCTGTTCCCCCGCGACCACCGGCCCGGCTCGGAGCGGCTGCCGGTGCTGATGGACCCCTACGGCGGCCCCCACGCCCAGCGGGTCCTCGCCTCCGCGCGGGCGTTCCTGGAGGCCCAGTGGCTCGCCGACCAGGGCTTCTGCGTCGTCATAGCCGACGGGCGGGGCACGCCGGGACGCGGCCACGCGTGGGAGCGCGAGGTCCGCGACGAGCTCGCGACCGTGACGCTCGACGACCAGGTCGACGCCCTCGCGGCCGTCGCGGCGGCGTACCCCGACGACGTGGACACGAGCCGGGTCGGCATCACCGGCTGGTCCTACGGCGGCTACCTGTCGGCGCTGGCGGTGCTGATGCGTCCCGACGTGTTCCACGCGGCGGTCGCGGGCGCCCCCGTGACGGAGTGGCGGCTCTACGACACGTGCTACACCGAGCGCTACCTCGGCGACCCCAACACCCAGCCCGAGGTCTACGACCGCAACTCCCTGATCCCGTTGGCACCGCGGCTCGAGCGGCCGCTCATGATCATCCACGGACTGGCGGACGACAACGTCGTCGCGGCCCACACCCTGCGGCTGTCGTCGGCCCTGCTGGCGGCGGGCCGGCCGCACACCGTGCTGCCGCTGTCCGGGGTCACGCACATGACCCCGCAGGAGGTCGTGGCGGAGAACCTCAAGCTCCTGCAGGTCGACTTCCTCAAGACCTCGCTGGGCGTCTGACCCGGGTCAGCCCTTGAGGCGCCTGGGCGCGTCGGGCAGGTCGAGCGGGGCGGGGACAGCGCGGTCGTCGCCCGGCAGCCAGCCGCCGTAGACGTCGACCATCTCCACGACCCGGTCGTCGAAGGGAGTCACGAGCAGAAGCCACGCGCGGTCGTCCGAGTCGTCCTCGCCGGCGAAGCCCTCGCGCCGCAGCGTCGTGGCGTAGCCCTCGGCCTGGAGCGCGCCGATCAGCTCGGCCGCATCCTCGTCGGAGTCGAAATGGATCAGTGCCATGTCCAGATCGTATGATGGCGTCCCCATCCCCGAGGACGAGGTCACCGGTCCGTTGAAGCTCTGAGGTCAGCCCCCGCGCGCACCAGTCGATGACGACGCGCGCACGACAGCACCCGACCTCATGGAGCGCGCATGCGTACCTCTCTCACGATCCACGACCTGCACTTCGCCTGGCCCGACGGCACCGTCGTGTTCGACGGCCTCGACCTGGTCGCCGGCCCCGGCCGCCACGGGCTCGTCGGCCTCAACGGCAGCGGCAAGTCGACCCTGCTCCGGCTCGTCACCGGTGACCTGGCCCCGCAGGCCGGGACGGTCTCGACCGACGGCACCCTCGCTCGTCTGCGCCAGGACCCGGGCGCCGACCCGGACCGGACCGTCGCCGAGGTCCTCGGCATCGCCCGGACCCTCGCGGCGATCAAGCGGGTGGAGGCCGGTGACGCCCGTCCGGACGACCTCGACCTGATCGGCGACGACTGGGACGTCGCCGAGCGGTCCGCCGCCGAGCTGGGCCGGCTCGGGCTGGGGCACCTCGACCTCGACCGCCCCGTGGGCACCGCGTCGGGAGGCGAGCTCGTCCTGCTGTCGCTCACTGCCCTCCTGCTGGCGAGGCCCGGGGTGCTGCTGCTCGACGAGCCCACCAACAACCTCGACCGGGACGCCCGGGACCGCCTCGTCGAGGTGATCGCGGCGTGGCGCGGCACGCTGCTGGTCGTCAGCCACGACCGCGACCTGCTGGAGACGATGGACGACATCGGCGAGCTGCGGGCCCCACGGCTCGGAGGCGCCTCGACGATCCGCTGGTACGGCGGGGGCTGCTCCGCCCACGAGGCCGCGGTCCGGGTCGAGCAGGAGGCCGCCGAGCGGGCCGTGCGAACCGCCGAGTCGGACGTCCGCGCCCAGCGCCGCGGGCTCGAGGCCACCCGGGCGAGGGCCGCCCAGTCGGCCCGGCAGGGACGGGCGAGCCGGGACGGGATGCCCAAGATCCTCGCGGGCCGCCGCCAGCGCGCCGCCCAGGAGTCGGCAGGGCGGGTGACGGGCGTCCACCAGGATCGGCTCGCCGCCGCCGGCGAGCAGCTCGACGCGGCCGAGTCCCGCCTGCGCGACGACCGCGAGATCCGGGTCGGCCTGCCCGCGACGGCCGTCCCACCGAGCCGGACCGTGCTCCGTCTCGAGGGCGTCCGTACGCCGTACGGGCCGGACGTCGTCGACCTGGAGGTCCGCGGGCCCGAGCGCATCGGCGTGGTGGGGCGCAACGGCGCCGGCAAGACCTCCCTGCTGCTGACGCTGACCGGGGAGCTGGCGCCCGTCGCCGGCTCGGTCGAGGTCATGGTGCCGTCGCGCCTGCTGCCCCAGCGGATGGACGTCCTCGACCCGGGACTGACGATCGCCGAGAACGTCGCCGTCATCGCCCCCGACGCGACCGAGACGGAGCGCCGCGCGCAGCTCGCCCGCTTCCTCTTCCGGGGGCGGTCCGCCGACCAGACCGCGACGACCCTCTCGGGCGGCGAGCGGCTGCGGGCGACCCTTGCCTGCCTCCTGCTGTCCGAGCCGGCCCCACAGCTGCTCCTGCTCGACGAGCCCACCAACAACCTCGACGCGGCGAGCGTCCGGCACCTGGTGGAGGCCCTGCGGGCGTACGAGGGGGCCCTGCTGGTGGTCAGCCACGACCAGCGCTTCCTCGACCAGCTCGAGCTGACCCGGACCATCACGCTCGGCGAGCAGGACTGAGGCGCACACTGGTCGGGTGACCGGGACCAACTGGGCAGGCAACCTGACGTACGCGGCGACCACGCTCCACGAGCCGAGCACCGTCGACGAGCTGGTCGACATCGTCCGGGGCGCGCCGCACCTGCGGGCCCTCGGCTCGCGGCACTCGTTCAACCACATCGCCGACACCGATGCCGCCCAGGTGTCGGTGGCCCGGCTCCCGGTCGTCGTCGATGTCGACGCCTCCGCGCGGGAGGTCACGGTGTCGGCCGGTCTGCGCTACGGCGAGCTGGTGGAGCAGCTGGACCGTGAGGGCTGGGCGCTGCCCAACCTCGCCTCCCTGCCCCACATCTCGGTCGGCGGCGCGATCTCGACGGGCACCCACGGCTCGGGCGACTGCAACGGCAGCCTCGCGAGCGCGGTGGCTGCGCTCCGGTTCGTGACCGCCGACGGGGAGCTGCGCCACGCCCGACGCGGGGACGACGACTTCGACGGGATGGTCGTCGGCCTCGGCGTCCTCGGCATCCTCACCGCGGTCACGCTCGACATCGTCCCGACGTTCGAGGTGCGGCAGGACCTGTTCGAGCACCTCCCCTGGTCCGACGTCGTCGAGCACTTCGACGCCATCACCTCGAGCGCCTACAGCGTCAGCATGTTCACCGACTGGAGCGACGGCGGACCGCATCAGGTCTGGACCAAGTCGCGGGCGGACGTCGCTCCCGTGACCCAGCTGTTCGGAGCGCGTCTCGCGACCGCGGAGCTGCATCCGCTGCCGGGCGTCGATGCCGGCGCGACGACGCGCCAGCTCGGGCTCGCCGGCCCGTGGTGGGACCGCCTCCCGCACTTCCGGCTCGAGTACACCCCGAGCGACGGCAACGAGCTGCAGACCGAGTACCTCGTGCCGCGTGACGTCGCGCTCGAGGCGATCGGTGCCGTCCGGGGCCTCCGCGAGCAGCTCGCGCCGATCCTGCTGGTCTCGGAGATCCGCACGATCGCGCGCGACGACCTGTGGCTGAGCCCCAGCCACTCCGTCGACTGCGTCGCCCTCCACTTCACCTGGCGGCTCGACGTGCCCGCGGTCGAGGCGTTCCTGCCGTCGCTCGACGACGCCCTCGCCCCGTTCGCCGCCCGGCCGCACTGGGGGAAGGTCTTCACGACGACGCCCGAACGGCTGCTCGCGGCCTACCCGCGTCTGCCGCAGCTCCGGGCCCTCGCCGAGCGGCTCGACCCGGCCGGGACGTTCCGCAACGAGCTGACCGACACGTGGCTGGCGCGCCTGAGCCCGGTGAGCGGCGCGGCTACGTCGCGACGAGCGATCCCCGGCGTGACAGCAGGTAGCCCCAGGCCCCGGCGAGCACGAACATGAAGACCGAGTAGACGGCCGCCGGCACCGAGATCTCCGTGACCTCCAGGACCTCGACCGCGACGTAGATCGCCAGCGTCCCGTTGTGCACGCCGATCTCCATCGAGGACGCGATGGCCTGGGACTCGGTGATGCCCAACGCCTTGGGGACGACGTAGCCCACGACCAGGCTGATGACGCAGAACAGCGCCGTCGCGAGCCCCACGTCGGCGATGTAGTCGCCGATCTTGTCGCTCTGGTCGACCATGATGCCGATCACGAGGACCGCGAGGATGACCGCCGAGCCGATCCGCACCGGCTTGTCCATCCGGGCGGCGAAGGCCTCACGCCGCGACCGCACCAGCATGCCCAGCAGGACCGGCACCAGGACGACCGCGAACACCTCGACGACCTTGCCGAGCTGCAGGGACACCGAGTCCTCGCGGTCGTAATAGGCGATCGCGAGGTTGGTGATGATCGGCAGCGAGAAGATCGCGATGACCGAGTTGATCGCGGTCAGGGTGACGTTGAGGGCCACGTCGCCGTGGAACAGATGGCTGAACAGGTTGGCGCTGGTCCCGCCCGGGGAGGCGGCGAGCAGCAGCATGCCGATGCCCAGCAGCGGCGGCAGGTCGAGGACGATCACCAGCCCGAGGCACACCAGCGGGAGCAGCAAGAGCTGGCACGCCAGCGCGATCACGACCGCTCGGGGGTGCCGGCGCACCCGGCGGAAGTCGTCGACGGTCAGCGACAGCCCGAGGCCGAACATGATGATCCCCAGCGCGAGGGGAAGGGCGATCGTGGTCGCAGCCGAGTCCATGCCGTGATGGTAGAGGTGACCTGGGTCACGGTCG
The DNA here is from genome assembly GCF_025965075.1 of Aeromicrobium sp. GTDB lineage: Bacteria > Actinomycetota > Actinomycetes > Propionibacteriales > Nocardioidaceae > Aeromicrobium. Next base: position 821 of record NZ_JAOPXQ010000181.1, on the reverse strand, counting down.
TCGCCTTGAGATGCGGGCGCGGCATTTCTCGGCCGGCCGGGCCCTCGGACCGGACCCACACTGGAAGGGTGACCACGTTCCGCCCACTCCCCGCAGCCCTCGAGGGGGCGCGGATCATGCGCCAGGACTGGAACGACATCACGTTCGTGCACTGGGCCGTCGACCCCGGGCTCGTGGCGCCGCTGCTGCCGCCGCTCACCAGGCCCGATGTCCTGGACGGAGTGACGTACGTCGGGCTGATCCCGTTCGACATGCGGCGGGCCGGATTCGGCCGGGGGCCGGCGGTCCCGTTCCTCGGCGGCTTCGCCGAGACCAACGTGCGGCTCTACTCCGTCGACGCCGAGGGCAACCACGGCGTCGTGTTCCGGTCGCTCGAGACCTCCCGGCTGCTCGTCGCGCTGGGTGCACGCATCGCGTTCGCGACGCCCTACACGTGGGCGCGCATGCGGATCACCCGTGACGCCGACCGCATCACGTACTCGACCCGCCGCCGCTGGCCCGGTCCGCACGGTGCCGGCGGCACGATGCGGGTCCGGGTCGGCGGACCGATCGTCGCGCCCACCGCGGCCGAGGAGTTCGTCACGGCACGCTTCGGGCTGCACACGCGGTGGCTCGGCCGGACCCTGTGGATCCCCAACCACCACGAGCCGTGGCCACTGCGCCGGGCGACCGTCGAGCGGCTCGACGACGACCTGGTCGCCGCCGCCGGCCTGCCCGGGGTCGCGGGCCTCGAGCCCGACTCGACGCTGCACTCGACCGGCGTCCGAACGGCGTTCGGCCGTCCGCGGCTGGTCCGCTAGCCCCGGACGAGCTCGAAGTCG
>NZ_JAOPXQ010000151.1 GCF_025965075.1 Aeromicrobium sp. | reverse complement strand
AGCAAGGCGTACGCCAGGGCGACCAGCACCGCGGTCTCCAGGGCGAACACCCCGAAGCCGGTCCACGCCCCGAGCAGGTCGGGGTTGAACGAGACCGGGGTGGCGACCTCGCCGCCGGCGTTGCCGGGCATGAGCTTGGTGACCCAGTCCCCGAACGAGCCGGGGATCAGCAGCACCATGTTGCCGAGCACGAACACGACCGCCAGGACGATCGAGATCGCCGCCGCCGTGTGCCGGACCAGGAAGCCGACCGCCATCGAGAAGATCGCGAGACCGGCGAGGAACAACCCGCTGCCGTACATCGCACGGGCGACGTCGCCCTCCATCGCCAGGCCGATGCCCTCACGGTCGAGGAACGCGTGGCCACCGACATAGCCGAGCAGGGCCGTCGCGGTGCCGGTCACGAACATCACGGCCGAGACGACGAGCGCCTTGGCGGCCAGCACCCTGCCACGGACGGGAGTCGCCGCGAGCGTCGTGCGGATCATCCCGGTGCCGTACTCCGAGGTCACGGTCAGCACGCCGATGATGACGGCGCAGACCTGGGCGATCATCATGCCCCAGGTGATGAACGAGCCGGGTGACTCGTCCGCGTCCTTGCTGGCCAGCCACTCGGCGTTGCCCCAGCAGATGAGGGTCGTGAGACCCGCGCCGAGGACGACGAGGCCGGCGATGGTCCACCACGACGAGCGCACGGACCACAGCTTGATCCACTCGGCGCGCAGGACCTTGCCGAAGCCGGCCCGCGGCACCACGGTGTCGCGCCCGGTCGAGGTGGTCACGGTCTCGGTGCTCATCGTCGTCCTGCCTTGATCTCGTCGGCGGCCTTGGCGTGGTACTCCACGCGGTCGGCCGTGAGGGTCATGAACGCGTCCTCGAGCGAGGAGCGCACGAGGGTCAGCTCGTGGAGCAGCAGCCCGTGGCCGCCGACCAGCTCACCGATCGCGGGGGCGTCGAGCCCCTGGACCCGCAGCTCGTCGCCGGCCCGGACGACCTCGAGCCCGCGGCCGACGAGGAGCGCCTCGACGTCCGTGGACCGCGGCGCCTTCACGCGGACGTACGACGCGGCGTGATCGGCCATGAACCGCTGCATCGAGCAGTCGGCGAGGATCGAGCCGGCCCCGATGACGATCAGGTGGTCGGCCATCAGCGCCATCTCCGACATCAGGTGGCTGGAGATGAACACCGTGCGGCCCTCGGACGCCAGCTCGCGGGCGAGCTCGCGGACCCAGCGGATGCCCTCGGGATCCAGGCCGTTGACCGGCTCGTCGAGGATCACGACCGGCGGGTCGCCGATCAGCGCCGAGGCGATCCCGAGCCGCTGCCCCATGCCGAGGGAGAACCGGCCGGCCCGCTGACCCGCGACGGAGTCGAGGCCGACCTGCTCCAGCACCTCCCCGACCCGGGTCGTCGGGATGCCGTTGCTGGCGGCGAGCCAGCGGAGGTGGTCGCGCGCCGAGCGCCCGGGGTGGATCGCGTGCGCCTCGAGCAGCGCGCCGACCTCGCGGAGCGGGGCGGGCGAGGCGGCGTACCGGTGGCCGTTGACCGTCACCGATCCCTGCGTGGGGGCGTCGAGCCCCAGCGCCATCCGCATCGTGGTCGACTTGCCGGCGCCGTTGGGGCCGAGGAAGCCGGTGACCCGGCCCGGCTCGACCGTGAAGTCGACGCCCTTGACCGCGGTCCGGTCGCCGAATGCCTTGGTGAGTCCCTGGGCGCGGATCATGCGTCTCGCCGCCCGTCGTTGAGTGAAGTGGTCATGCACCCACTGTCGCGCCGGTGCGGGGGCCGGGGCATCGGGGAACCACCCCTGACCGTCCCTGAGTGCACCCTGACCCGTGGGTACGGTGGACACATGAGCGACGACGCGCCAGGCAGCGCGAGCTGGCGGCACACCGTGCGCACCCGTCTCCTGGCGTTCGCCCGCCGGTCGGTGCGACCCGAGGGCGGCTTCGTCTGGCTGGACGACGAGGGCGAGCGCGACCCGGACAAGAAGCTCGAGCTGTGGATCAACGCCCGGATGACGTACGTCTTCGCGCTCGCGCACATCGGCGGCTCCGAGGACAGCCTGCGACTCGCGGAGCACGGCGTCACGGCGCTCAGGACGCTGTTCCACGACGACGAGCACGGCGGCTGGTTCGACGTGGTCGACGAGGACGGTACCCCCGAGGTCACGACGAAGGGCTGTTATGGCCACGCCTTCGTGCTGCTCGCCGCCGCGACGGCGACGGCCGCCGGTGCGCAGGGGGCCCAGGCGCTGCTCGACGAGGCCGCGGACGTGCACGGGCGCCGGTTCTGGGACGGGGAGGCCGGACGGTGCGTCGAGGAGATCAGCGCCGACTGGTCCGAGATCGACCTCTATCGCGGGGCCAACAGCAACATGCACACCGTCGAGGCCTATCTCGTGACCGCCGACGTGACGGGCGACGCCGTGTGGCGTCAGCGCGCCCTGGCGATCTGCGAGCGGATCATCGGCATCCACGCCCGCGCGCACGACTGGCGCATCCCGGAGCACTACGACGCCGACTGGACGCCGATCCTGAGCTACAACGACGAGAGCCCGGCCGATCCGTTCCGCCCCTACGGCGCGACGCCGGGGCACGCGTTCGAGTGGTCGCGCCTGCTGGAGCAGCTCGCGGCGAGCCTCGAGGAGCCCCGGCCCTGGATCCGGGAGGCCGCCGAGGCTTTGTTCGCCCGCGCGGTCGACGACACCGTCGACGACGACACCCCCGGACTGCCCTACACGACCAACTGGTTCGGCGAGCCCGCCGTCCAAGAGCGGTTCCACTGGGTCATCGCCGAGGCCGTGCTGGCCGCCGAGGCACTGCACATCGCCACGGGCCACGCCCTCTATGCGGGGCTCGCGAGACGGTGGTGGTCCGAGATCGCGGAGCACTTCGTCGACGACACGACGGGGTCGTGGCACCACGAGCTCACGGTGGGGATGCGCCCCTCGACCCGCACGTGGCGGGGCAAGCCCGACGCCTATCACGCGTTCAACGCCCTGACCTTCCCCGATCTGCCGCTCGCGCCGAGCGCGCCCCTCACCATCGGCGCCGCCCGGTGACGGTCCTCGTGATCGGCGAGGCGCTGGTCGACGTCGTCCGCCGGGCCGGCCGGGAGCCCGAGCCCCACGCCGGCGGCTCACCGTTCAACGTCGCGGTCGGGCTCGCCCGGCTCGACGTCGCGACCGAGCTCGCCGCGCAGGTGGGCCCCGATGCGTACGGCGACCTGCTCTGCTCGCACCTGGCCGGCTCCGACGTCGTGCTCGAACGGCTCGACCCCACGCCCGAGCACACCTCGACGGCGGAGGCGACGATCGCCGAGGACGGCGGCGCGACGTACGTCTTCGACCTGACCTGGGACCCCGCGGCGCTGCCCGACCCGGCCGCGTTCGACGCGATCCACGTCGGCTCCCTCGGCACGGCGCTCGAGCCCGGGGCGTCGCTCGTCGCGGAGCTCGTGATCAGCGCCGACGCGCTGGGGATCCCTGTGTCGTACGACCCCAACGTCCGTCTCGCGGTCGAGCGGGACCCGGCGGTGTGGCAGCGGGTCTTCGCCGCGATCGCGCCGTATGCGTCGATCCTCAAGATGAGCGACGAGGACGCCGCCGTCCTGTTCCCCGGCGAGGCGCCGGCCGACCTGGTGCGCCGGCTCGCGGCGGACCGCGGCATCGTCGCGATCACGTGCGGCGGCGACGGGGCGCACATCGCGGCCGGCAGACATCACGCCTCCGTCCCGCCGGCCGACGTCCGCGTCGTCGACACGATCGGCGCCGGCGACTCGTTCATGGCGGCGATGCTCGCGTGGTGCGCGACGTACGACTGGCCGGGTGCCGACGAGCTCGACGGCACCGAGCTGACCGACCTCGCGATGTACGCCTCCAGCGCCGCCGCGATCACGTGCTCACGACCCGGGGCGGACCCGCCGCGCACGCGCGACCTCACCCCCTGACGGGCCCGCCGCGCCAGGATGTCGGCACTTCCGGGTCATTCATCGCCCGAGAGTGACCCAAAGGTGCCGACATCCCGGGTCGGGGCTCAGATCTCCGAGCGGTGGAAGTTGGCGTGCGAGCGGGACGCCGTCGGGCCGCGCTGGCCCTGGTAGCGGGAGCCGTACTTCGCCGATCCGTACGGGTTCTCCGCCGGGGACGTCAGCCGGAAGTAGCAGACCTGGCCGATCTTCATGCCGGGGTAGAGCTTGATTGGCAGCGTCGCGACATTTGCGAGCTCGAGCGTCACGTGCCCCGAGAAACCGGGGTCGATGAAGCCCGCCGTCGAGTGCGTCATCAGCCCGAGCCGGCCCAGCGAGGACTTGCCCTCGAGGCGGGCGGCGATGTCGTCGGGGAGGGTGACGAGCTCGTACGTCGAGCCGAGCACGAACTCGCCGGGGTGCAGGATGAACGCGTCGTCGCCCTCGACCTCGACCTCGCGGGTCAGGTCGGACTGGTCCGCCGCCGGGTCGATGTGCGGGTACTTGTGGTTGTCGAACACCCGGAAGAATTTGTCGAGCCGCACGTCGATGCTCGAGGGCTGGATCATGCTGGGCTCGAACGGGTCGAGGGCCACGCGTCCGGCGTCGATCTCGGCAAGGATGTCGCGGTCTGAGAGGAGCACATGTAGAAACTAACGCATCCGCGGGGATACGGTCCCACCATGGGACGGCTCGTGCACTCCACCAACATCTCCCTGGACGGCTGCATCGCCGACCGGAAGGGCAGCTTCGACTGGTCGGAGCCCGACCCGACGGTCCACATGGCCATCAACGACCTCGTCCGGCCGATGGGCACCCACCTCTACGGTCGCCGGTTGTACGACTTCATGGCCGTGTGGGAGACGCTCGACGACGACGCACCCGAGACGCGCGACTTCGGGCAGCTCTGGCGCGCGACCGACAAGGTCGTCTACTCCCGCACCCTGGAGGAGCCGATCAGCTCGCGGACCCGGATCGAGCACGACTTCGACCCCGCGACGGTGCGCGCCTTCGTCGACGCGTCGGACACGGACGTCCTCATCGGCGGTGCCGAGCTGACCGGGCAGGCGCTCGCGGCCGGGATCGTCGACGAGATCCATGCCTTCGTCTACCCCGTCATCGTCGGTGGCGGACCCCGGTGGCTGCCCGACGGCGTACGGCTCGACCTGGAGCTCGTCGCCGTGGACCGGTTCGCGGGCGGCGTCGTCCACCTGCACTACCGGGTCGTGCGATGACCGGGCGTCCCGTCGACGTGAACCGTCGACGGCGGGCTGCGAACCCCGGGCGTGCCTGACAAGGTGGGGAGCATGGCACTCGGAGACCGCCCCCACGTGCTCGTGATCGAGGACGACCCCGCGATCTGCGACGTGCTGCAGCGCCATCTCGAGGAGGACGCGTACGACGTCACCGTCGTGGCGGACGGTCCGGCGGGGCTCTCCGCGGCCCGTGACCTCGAGCCGGACCTGATCGTGCTCGACGCCGAGCTACCCCGGGTCAGTGGTCTCGACGTCTGCCAGCAGCTGCGGCAGACCGACGGGCCGGCGGTCCCGATCATCCTGCTGACGACAGCCGCGGCCTACGGTCACGACCTCGCGCACTCGGCCAGCGGCGCCGACGACTACGTCGCCAAGCCGTTCAACGCCGCGGAGCTGACCCTGCGCGTGGGCTCGGTGCTCCGCCGCAGCCTCGTCCCGCTCGGTCCGCGTCCCGTCGCCGGGCTGCTGATGGACGGCGACCTGACCCTCAACCCGGTCTCCCGCGAGGCCCTGCAGGACGGCGCGCGGCTGCCGCTGACGACGCGGGAGTTCGACCTGCTCCACTTCCTGCTGCGCCACCCGCGCCGGGTCTTCAGCGACGACGACCTGCTGACGCAGGTGTGGGGCTGGGACTACCGCGACCGGTCGACCGTCGCGGTGCACGTCGACCGAGTGCGTCACCACGTCGAGGCCGACCCGGCCATGCCGAGCCGCCTGGTCACGGTCGACGACGGCGGCTACCGCTGGGACCCGGCACCG
>NZ_JAOPXQ010000116.1 GCF_025965075.1 Aeromicrobium sp. | reverse complement strand
TGCGGGCCTCGGTGTCGATCGCGATGACACCGTCGAGCCCGCTGACGTCGAGACCCGGGGTGTCGTGGTCGGAGCGGGGGCGGAACAGGTTCGAGGTCTTCTTGGCGAGGCGTACGAGAGCTCCCGGCGGGATCGCCCGGTAGGACTTCAGCAACCCGTCGACAGCCACGGCATGAGTGAGCCAACCTTTCACCCCACCAGACTAAGACCAATGAGTGACAGGCAGATTTCCGGGTCGGTTGCACCCCGCAACCACCCGCCCCCGCACCCGGTTCCGCGAGTGGCGCAGAACGAAGAAAATGAGACGGTGTGTCGTGCAGATCTGCGCCACTCGGGGGTCGGTTTGCGCCACTCGGCGCGCCGACGTCAGCGGGTCGCGAGGAAGCGAATCGCGGCGGCGTAGCCCTCGATGCCCATGCCGACGACGACCGCTGCGGCGATGTCGCTGAGGTAGGACGTGTGCCGGAACGCCTCGCGGGCGTGCACGTTGCTGAGGTGCACCTCGACGAGCGGTGCGGCGAGCTGGCTCGCGGCGTCACGGACCGCGACCGAGGTGTGGGTCCAGGCGCCGGCGTTGAGGATGACCGGCGACCCGGCGTCGGCCGCGTCGTGCAGCCAGCCGATCATCTCGGCCTCGGCGTCGGTCTGGCGGACCTCGATCTCGACCCCGGACTCCTTCGCGACGGCCTCGCAGCGGTCGACCAGGTCGGCGTACGTCGCGGTGCCGTAGACATCGGGCTCGCGCACGCCGAGGCGGCCCAGGTTGGGGCCGTTGAGGACGAGGACGGTCATGCGGTCACCTCTGCAGTTGCCAGATCAGCGCGGTGGCGGCGCTGGACGCACTCAGATCGTACTCACCGGCGGCCGTGAACCTCGCCTCGTCGCCGGCGGCCAGATCGGTGTCGCCGCACGTCATCGTGCCCGCCGTGACGATCGCGAGGCTGCGGGGCGCCGCCGGGACGGTCACGCTCTGCCCGGGGTCGAGGCGTACGGCGAACAGTGCGGCGGGCGCGTGGACCGGCACCGCGGGCGTCAGGACGCCGGGCGCGGGGTCGACGTCCACCTGGTCGTACTCCGGTTCGCCGTCGTGCTCGGACGCCAGCATCATCTGGACGAACACGAGCGGCTCGTCCGCCGAGGCGTTGCGCTCGGAGTGCCGCACTCCCGTGCCGGCGCTGAGCCGTTGCGCCGTGCCGGGGTGGATCCGGCCCGGTTTCCCCGTCGAGTCCTCGTGCAGCAGGACCCCCTCCAGGACCCAGGTCACGATCTCGACGTCGGCGTGCCAGTGCTCGTCGTACCCACGCGCGGCGTCGATGCGCTCGGTGTTGATCGCCATCAGCGGGCCGAAGCCGATCCGGTCGGGGTCGTAGTGGACGCCGTACGAGAAGTTGTGCCACGTCTCGACCCCGTCGCCCGCGGTGTGGAAGCGCTCCCTCGCGCGACGGATCTCAGGCATAGCCCAGCTCGTGGAGTCGGTCGTCCTCGATGCCGAAGTGGTGGGCGATCTCGTGCACCACGGTGATGCCGACCTCCTCGACCACGTCCTGCTCGGTGTCGCAGATCTCGAGCGTGGGGTTGCGGTAGACGTAGATCCGGTCCGGCATGGCACCGGCGTAGGTCCCGTCCCGCTCCGTCAGCGGAATGCCGTCGTAGAGCCCCAGTAGCGTCGGGTCGTCGGGCGGGGCGTCGTCCTCGATGAACAGCACGACGTTGTCGAGCAGCGCCGCGAGCTCGGCGGGCACACGGTCGAACGCCGCCTCGACCAGCTCCGCGAAGCGGTCCTCACCGATCTCGATCATGGGTCCATCCTGCCCGATGCGGTTTCGCACGGCGTCTCGTCACCCTCTATGCTGGTGCGGTTTCAGGCCCCCATCGTCTAGCGGCCTAGGACGCCGCCCTTTCACGGCGGTAGCACGGGTTCGAATCCCGTTGGGGGTGCCACTCATGAACGGGTCTTGACCTGCGGAGATGCCTTCGAGCAACCTGGACAACCCGCTCCTTGTTGCCTGATTGGCAACACTTTGGCAACAGCAGGATCAGTAGGGTCGACCGAAGGCGAAAATCCCGCCGTCTCGCCGAGGCCGTCGCTTGGTAGAAGACCGCGAAAACGAAGTGGCACACACCTGGTGCGGGGATCGGTCGCACGTAAGACCCGGGTATCGCATCGCGCACCGAGGTCACGCTGATGCTGCCGCGCGTCGATTGACCGACGGCTGCGCATTCGGCGTAGCCGTGGTGCGCGGGCAGGTGACGCCCGACTTGGTGGGCGAAGGGAACCGGCGCCCCAGCACCGCTGCCGGGCTGCGGTGAAACGACGATGCTCAGGTATCGGCCTTTCGTGCCTGGGCTTCGGCCAGCTCCTGATCGATCTCCGCCTGCAGGTTGCCAGCTGTGGTCTGCGTGACGGACGTCCTCTCGGCGTTCGGGAGCAGCGGTTCGATGTCGGTGCCCTGCTTGTTGACGGCAACGACGATCAGGCCTGCCTGACCCGATACGAGAAGGTCGCCGGCCTCACGGATCTTGTCCTTCGGGATGTTGTGGTGGAAGTGCCCCACGATGGCACCGGCACCGGCGCCGACGGCGACGCCGACTCCGGGCGCGACGACCGCCAGGCCCGCACCCGCCCAGGCGAGATGCTTGGTCGTGCTGTCATGGCGGTCGATGTCGAGCTTGCCGTCTGGGCCCTTGGCCACGACCGCCACAGCCGTGTGGTCGAACTCCCCGCTCCCGCGGGCGCTCCATACCCTGTCGAAGTCCTCGACGGCCAGGCTGCGGTCGGGGTACCTGGCCGCAGCCAGCGTGATGGGGGTGTCTGACTTCATGATGTGCCGCCTTGTCTCGACCCTTCGTGAGCGGGTCGGGTTTCTGGATCTGAACAATGCGTCTGGGTTGCTTCTTGACCTACCGCTGCCGCGGTGGGTCGAGCGGGTGCGCCTTGACCATCGAACCGCTCTGTCGTCGTCACGTCGTCACACAACCAAGGTGAAACGCTCCGGGTGCGCCCGCCCGCGGCGCGGACTCAGGGCGCGGACTCAGCGAGCGAAGTCGCGGCCGTGAACTGCCAACGAGTGGATGATGAACACGTTGAGCGCAATGATGAGGATCGCCCAGAACGGGTAGTACGGGATGAAGGCGAAGTTCGCCAGCGCGCTGAGGACGGCAAGGACGATGGCGACCACCCTGCCCCACGTCTGGCCCGACAGGACCGCGAAGCCCGCGAACAACACCACCAGACCGAGCAGCAGATGCACCCAGCCCCACTGGGTGGCGTCGAACTCGATGACGTAGTTGGGCGTCGCCCCATCGAGGGGCACCGCACGATGGTCGGTCCGACGGATCGCGGCTGTCGTCACGCAACCTGCGTGAAAGAGTGCCGCTCGCGCCTGGCTCCCGGCCGCGCTTTCACACGATCTCCATGATGTGCGGGGTCTGACAGCGGAGTGCACTGAGTCGGAATGAGGCTGCTGTCGGATGCGACACCAGCCACCGACCAGGAAGAGGAGACATCATGACCGACACGATGAACGAATCCGATGCACCGGTGCTGGATCTGCTCGCGCGGATGACGGCGGAGTCAGTCGACGCATCCGGCCTCGATTCGGAGACGTTGGTCCTGGCGCGGGTCGCCGCTCTCGTCGCGGTCGACGCGCCCGCCGTGTCGTACATGCTGAATCTCGGGGTCGCCGGTGAGATGGGGATCGAGCCCGAGAAGGTCCGTGGTGTGCTTGCCGCGGTGGCACCCATCGTCGGCACGGCGCGGGTCGCGGCCGCGACCGCGACCGGCAACATCGTCAAGGCACTCGCCGTCGAGATCGACGTGGCCGAGCTCGACAGCGAGAATGGAGGACCGGAGTGAGCGTTGACGCTCACCACGCGCGCGGCATGTCCTCCACGTCGTCCCAATGACCCGACAGCTCTCCCCTGAGCCCGTCGAGGGACCGCGGCGGGCACGCTGACCTGGCCCGTTCCCTGTTGAGTCGCACCTGGCCGGCGGCCGGGCCGCGGCTCGACGCTGGCTCACCGCCCCTCGGACATCACGCGATGTGCATGACGCGAGATCTGGGCGGCGACGACATAGTTCGAGGAGGAGTGTCGACCTCGAAGGGTGGGGCCCATGTCGGAGACCACGTTCGCGGTGCTCGCTCTGCTTGTCCTGGGCTGGGCTGTGGTGTCGGACCTGCTGACCCGGGCGAACCTCACGAGCCCTCTGGTGTTCATGGCGGCCGGTTACCTCCTGGCCAATCCGAGCTGGGGGCCGCTGGACCTCGATGTCGAAACGCCCGCGATGCACCGGGTCACGGAGCTGACCCTCGCACTCCTGCTGTTCTCCGACGCGGCGAGGGTGAACGTCGTGAAGCTGCGGCAGGACATCGGCGTCCCGACCCGCCTGCTCGCCATCGGGCTCCCGATCTCCATCCTCATCGGCACGCTGCTGGCCGCCTGGCTCCTGGATGATTTCCCGTGGGCCCTCGCACTGTTCGTGGCTGCCACGTTGGCGCCGACCGATGCCGCTCTCAGCGCCCAGGTCATCAACGACGAGAAGATCCCGATGCGACTGCGCCGGTCGCTCAACGTGGAGAGCGGTCTGAACGACGGGATCGCGACACCGGTCGTCGGTCTCGCCCTGGCCGCCGCGGCCACGGAGCTCGGCGCGGCGGGCAACGGAGAGTCCGGCGGAGCGGTCCGGCAGCTGGCCATCGGGCTGCTGGTGGGCCTGGCGATCGGGGTGGGCACCGCCGCCCTGGTCAATCTGGCCTCCCGGCGCCACTGGGTGGAGAACGGCGGGCGCCGCATCGCCACGCTGGCCGCGGCAGTCAGCAGCTTCGCTGTCGCGGTCTCCCTCGACGGCAACGGATTCATCGCGGCCTTCGTGGCGGGCATCAGCTTCGGCGCTGTCCTCGGGCACGACGTGACTCCGGTCCACGTAGCGACCGAGCTGCCAGAGCTCCTCGGAGAGGTCCTGGCGCTGATCGTGTGGTTCATCTTCGGCGCCGCTCTCGTACCGGTGCTCCAGGACACCTTCGATCTGGCCACGGTCGTCTACGCCTTCCTGAGCCTCACCGTCGTGCGCATGGTCCCGGTCGCTCTGGCTCTGCTGGGCACGGGTCTGGACGCCCGCAGCGTTGTCTTCATGGGCTGGTTCGGTCCACGCGGCCTCGCCTCGATCGTGTTCGCCCTCTTGGCGATCGAGGAGCTCGGCGAAGGTCCGCTGGTGGATCGGGCGGTTGCCACCGTGTCCCTCACCGTCATGTTGAGCGTCGTGCTGCACGGCGTGACGGCGGGCCCGTTGGGACGTCGCTACGTGCGGCTCACCAGCTCCGGTGCCGGCGCTGTGGCGGGGCCCGGAGCGGAGCCCCGGTCGCGACGAGTCGCTCACGACCCGGCCTCGACGCAGGTACCGGCCAGCAATGCGGCGCGAGGTGTCCGCTGATCACCGGCAGGTTCGTTCAAGTTGGGTGAGGACTCCCGGACGGGTGGCGGCCATCGTGGTCGAAAGCACTGGATGAGTCAGAGACGGAGACCCCCATGAGCAACTCACCCGACCATCACGCACGGAGCATGTTGCCGATCCCGCACCGCAAGGTGCCGGGCCTGACGACCTACGATGCGAAGGACCCGGACACTGCCTTCCCCCCGATCGAGCCGTTGGTTCCGCCAGAAGGTGCTCCGAACGTCCTGATCGTGCTGCTCGACGATGTCGGCTTCGGGGCCAGCAGCACCTTCGGCGGCCCGTGCAACACACCGACCGCGGAGCGTCTGGCCGCAGGCGGCCTGAGGTACAACCGTTTCCACACCACCGCGCTGTGCGCGCCGACTCGCCAGGCGCTGCTGACTGGACGCAACCACCACTCGGCGGCCATGGGGAACATCACCGAAGCGGCGACCTCCGCCCCGGGGCAGAGCTCCGTGTTGCCGAACACCATGGCGCCCTTGGCCACCACGCTCAAGCTCAACGGCTACTCGACCGCCCAGTTCGGCAAGTGTCACGAGGTGCCGGTGTGGCAGTCCTCGCCACTGGGTCCGTTCGACGCCTGGCCCTCTGGTGGCGGTGGGTTCGAGACGTTCTACGGCTTCATCGGGGGCGAGAACAATCAGTGGGACCCTGCGCTCTACGAAGGCACGACCCCGATCGAGCCACCGGCGACGGCTGAGGAGGGCTACCACCTGACTGAGGACCTGGCCGACCACGCGGTGAACTGGGTACGGCAGCAGAGGGCCCTGATGCCCGACAAGCCGTTCTTCGTGTACTTCGCCCCGGGCGCGACCCACGCTCCGCACCACGTCCCGAAGGAGTGGGCCGATCGGTACGCTGGCCAGTTCGACGACGGGTGGGACGCTCAGCGCGAGCGCACCTTCGCGAAGCAGAAGGAGGTGGGGATCATCCCGCCCGAGGCGGAGCTGCCCGCCCGACACGCCGAGATCAGCGCATGGGACGACATGCCTGATGACCTGAAGCCGGTGCTGGTACGCCAGATGGAGGTCTATGCCGGCTTCCTCGAGCACACCGATCACCACGTGGGCCGGATCATCGACACGCTGGAGGAGCTCGAGATCCTCGACGACACCCTGATCTACTACATCATCGGCGACAACGGTGCCTCCGCCGAGGGCACGATGAACGGCGCCTTCAACGAGATGGCCAACTTCAACGGCATGGCCGAGCTCGAGACCACCGAGTTCATGCTCAGCAAGATGGACGAGTTCGGCTCGCCCAGCTCCTACAACCACTATTCGGTCGGCTGGTCCTGGGCCATGAACACCCCCTTCCAGTGGACCAAGCAGGTCGCGTCCCATTGGGGCGGCACCCGCAACGGCACGATCGTGCACTGGCCGGCCGGGATCTCCGAGCAGGGCGGCCTCCGCTCGCAGTTCTGCCACGTCATCGACGTCGCTCCGACCGTGCTGGAGGCTGCGGGTCTCCCGCAACCGACGATGGTGAACGGCGTGCTCCAGGCCCCGATGGAGGGCTCGAGCATGAACTACACCTTTGACGGCGCGGCCGCCGAGGAGCGACACGACCTCCAGTACTTCGAGATGTTCGGGAACCGCGGCGTCTACCACAAGGGCTGGAGCGCGGTCACCAAGCACAAGACGCCGTGGATCATGGTGGGCCAGACCATGCCGGCCTTCGACGACGACGTGTGGGAGCTCTACGACGGCAACGTGGACTACTGCCAAGCGCACGACCTCGCCGCCGACCAGCCGGACATGCTCGCGAAGCTCCAACGGCTGTGGCTCATCGAGGCGGTCAAGTACAACGTGCTGCCGCTCGACGACCGGACGTCGGAACGGTTCAACGCCGACCTCGCCGGCCGTCCGACGCTGATCCGCGGCAGCTCGCAGCTCTTCTTCAGCGGCATGGGCCGGCTCTCCGAGAACAGCGTGGTCAGCATCAAGAACAAGTCGTTCTCGGTCACCGCCGACGTCGAAATCCCCGAAGGTGGTGCCGAGGGCGTGCTGATCGCCCAAGGCGGCCGCTTCGGCGGCTGGGCGCTCTACGTCAAGGAGGGCCGAGCCAAGTTCGTGTACAACGCCCTCGGCATCCAGGAGTTTGCCACGGTCGCGACGTCCCCGATTTCTCCGGGCAGGCACCAGGTGCGCATGGAGTTCGCCTACGACGGGGGCGGGCTCGCGAAGGGCGGCGACGTCACCTTGTACTACGACGGCGACGCCGTCGGCGCCGGCCGGGTTGACGCCACCCAGCCGATGGTCTTCTCGGCCGACGAGACCACGGACATCGGTCAGGAGACCGGCACCACAGTGACCCCCGACTACACCCCGCCCTCGAGCCGGTTCACCGGCAAGATCCACTGGGTGCAGATCGACCTCGGCAGCGACGACCACGACCACTTCATCAGCCCCGAGGAGCGGCTCCGGGTGGCGATGGCCCGTCAGTAGGCGTCGACCTCACCGCCCCCGGCCAACGCCATCGCTGATCGGGGGCGGTTCGATCGGATCACGCGAACGCCTCGTTGCGGCGCCGCGATGACGTCACTCCGGATCTGTCAGCGACTCGAGCGCGACGACGGTGGCCAGCAGGAGGCCGACATCCTCACCGTCCCCGACCTCGACGCCATAGGTGTCGCGGACGCGAAACCAACGCTTGGAGATCGTGGCCACCGTGTCGCCGTCGCGCTCGATCTCGTACTCGTGGTCGACGATGTTGCCGTGGGCCTTGAGGTCGTCACCGCCCTGGACGTCGATCACGAAACGGTCCCGCAGGCCCACCATCGCCTTGCGAACGGTCGCGAGAGTTCGGTCGTCCCGCTCGATCGCAACCTTGTCGCGCACACTCATCTTCCGTTCCTGGATCTTGGCGACCTCGCGACCGGAGGAGTCTTCCAGGACGAACGTGCTCCGCACCCTGACCCGCTTGCCGTCCACGCGATAGGCGCGGTTGCCCTCCTCGTCCTCGATCCAGAAGTCGTCGCCGATCGAAGCCAGCTTCTGCTTCATCCGGAAGCGGCGCACGTCAGCGTCGTCGTCTCGTCCGCGCAGCATCCCCATGGCCGATCCGCCCTTTCGTAGCATCGTGGCGAGCCTAGATCTGCCCGACGCGAGCGGCTTCACCCAGATCGCATGAACTACCCGACCGCGAGGACACCGGGCCAGGCTTGTTCACGCTCAATGGGTGAGGACGGTCGACGTCCGGGGCGGCAGGCTGGGGACATGGCTCCCTGGATTGCAGCTGCGTTGTACCTGCTCGACCTGACCGTCAAGGTGATCGCGCTGGGTGTGGTGCCCAAGAACAGACGCCCGTCGAGTGGCATGGCGTGGCTGTTGTTGATCATGCTCATCCCCCTGTTCGGGTTCGTCGTCTTCCTCATTCTGGGGAGGACCCGACTCGGCCGCCGGCGTGACGAGCAGCAGGCTGAGGTCAACGCGCTTGTCGCGGAACGGACGGCGCAGGTACCCACCCTCGAGGACGACTTCCCCGGGCCCGCGTACGTCAAGTCGGTGTCGACCCTGAACCGGAACCTGGGGGCGCAACCGGCGATGCCAGGCAACCAGGCGATCCTGTTCCCTGCGTACAAGGAGTCCATCGCGGCGATGACCACCGAGATCGAGAGCGCTGCCTCCTGGGTGCACGTCGAGTTCTACATCACCGCCTGGGACGAGGTGACCGCGCCGTTCTACGAGGCGTTGGTACGTGCGGTGCAGCGCGGCGTCACGGTCCGCCTGCTCTTCGACCACCTCGGGTCGCGCGGCATCCCGGGCTACAAGGAGTTTACGGCCCGGCTGGACACCACCGGCATCGAATGGCATCCGATGCTGCCCATCGTGCCGCTCAAGGGTGAATGGCGGCGGCCCGACCTGCGCAACCACCGCAAGATCCTGGTGGTGGACGGCGTAGTGGCCTTCACCGGGTCGCAGAACCTGATCGAGCCCGGCTACAACAAGCCCAAGAACCACGAGCTCGGACGTGAATGGGTCGAGCTCGTGGCGCGCGTCGAGGGTCCGGTGGTCAGCGCCCTCAACCTCCTCTTCGCCACCGACTGGTACAGCGAGACCGAGGTCAAGCTGGCCGAGGAGCTCGGCACCGCCTCACCCCCGGTCGGTGAGATCGAGGCGCAGGTGATCCCGAGTGGACCGGGCTTCGCGACCGAGAACAACCTCCGCGCCTTCACGACGTTGCTCTACTCGGCGCAACGGCGGCTGTCGATCACCAGCCCCTACTTCGTGCCGGACGAGTCGCTGCTGTACGCGATCACCACGGCAGCCCAGCGCGGGGTCGACGTGGAGCTGTTCGTGAGCGAGGCCGGCGACCAGTTCATGGTCTACCACGCCCAGCGCTCCTACTACGAGGCGTTGCTGCGCGCAGGAGTACGGATCTACATGTATCCCGCGCCCGCGATCCTGCACTCGAAGTTCTTCAGCGTCGACGACGACGTCGCGGTGCTGGGCTCGAGCAACATGGACATGCGCTCCTTCGGCCTCAACTACGAAGTCTCCCTGATGCTCCTCGGACCCGAGGTCGTCACCGAGATGCGCAAGGTCGAGGACTCCAACCGAGCGATCGCCAAGGAGCTCGTCCTGGAGGACTGGTTGGCCCGGTCCAAGGGCTCGGCCTACCTGGACAACGTGATGAGGCTGACCGCTGCCCTCCAGTGAGCCGTCTGG
>NZ_JAOPXQ010000092.1 GCF_025965075.1 Aeromicrobium sp. | reverse complement strand
GACGGTCTGCCCCACGGCGGGCAAGACCGGCACCGCGACCGCCGGCGCCGACGACGACCAGCACGTCTCGTCGTCGTGGTTCGCCGGCTTCACGCCCAAGCTCGCCACGGCCGTGATGTACAACCGCGGCAAGAACGGCAACGCCGATCTCGAGAACTACATGATCCCGTTCTTCGGTGGCCAGATCCCGGCCAAGACGTTCGCGCTCTACATGAACGGTGTGCTCGACCCGAACGACTGCGGGACGTTCCCGGCGCCGGCCAACATCACGGCCGACGAGGGCACCGACTACGTCGCGCCCGCGCCCAAGCCGAAGCCGAAGCCCAGGCCGACGACCGCGAAGCCGACGACGCCCGCACCGACGACGGCCGAGCCGACCGAGCCGGAGCCGACCGAGCCGGAGCCGGAGCCGACGCTGCCGACGCCGAGGCCCAGGCCGACGCAGCGCTAGCGCAAGGTGATGGCGTCGAACGTCGCGGTGGTGAATCGCACCGCGACGTCGACGCTGTCGCCGACCGCGGGGGCGGTCGCGGTGGCCGGCACGAAGACCATGCTGGCCTGCATGTGCGGCGGCTCGGCGAACCAACGCTGACGGCCGTCGATCGTGAACGGTGACAGCGAGAACCCGGCCGCCTCGAGGCCGCCCTTCGCGAGGCTCTTGCCGCGCTGGACGACGCCCGCGGTGGCCTTGGGGGCCTCCAGGCCGATGCCGTGGCTCGTGCCGCCGGCGATGACCAGGAGGGTCCCGTCGCGGGGCATGGGCCGCTGGCGGTAGCCGACCCGTTCGCCGCGTGCCACCTGGTGCGAGTCGAGGACCGTCGCGCGTACCGACAGGGCGCCGAGATCGCCGAGCCACAGCGAGGTCCCGATGCGCGGCCGGATGTCGAGCTGCGGCCGCTTGGTGCGTAGCACCGTGAGCTCGGCCGGGGTGAGGTGGGAGACGTAGATCGTCGTGGTCTCGACCTGCGAGGCCTCCAGGACCGCGGCCCAGCTCTCGGCCTCGGCGAGGTTGTTGCCGGCCATCGGCAGGTGGATCGCGAAGCCCTCGACCGTGAGCTCGCCCAGCGCGGCGACCGCGGCGGCGAGCTCGTGCCGGTCGAGGCCGTGGCGCGCCATCGAGGTCTCGCCCTCGAGCAGCACCCGGGCCCGCCCGCCCGTCGCGGCGGCCAGCTCGCGGATGTCGGCGACCCGGCCGACGGTGTGGACGACCCGTTCGTCGAGGACGACGTCGTTCAGGAACGGGCGCCACGGCGACAGCACCATGACGTCGCCACCGAACGCCTCGAGCGCCCCCGGCACCTCGGCGTAGGTGCCGACCGCGATGGTCGGCAGCCCCAGCGAGGTCGCCTCCAGCGCCAGCAGGTCGCGGCCGAATCCGTAGCCGTTGCCCTTGACGACCGGCACGAGGCCGGGCGTCGCGGCGGTGAACGTCTCGAGCCCACCGCGCCAGCGCGCGGAGTCGACGACCAGCTCGACCCCGCTCATCCGCGCCTCCGCATGTCGTCGACTTCGTCGCCGCTTTCGTCGCTCGGACGATCCGGAACACGCGCTGACGGCGAGATCGTCTTGCGCTCCAGGGCAGGGCGCGTGCTCCGGCTCATCCTCGTCTCCTCATGTATTGGGTGAACCCCAGGTAGAGCACCCGGTTGAGGGGGAGGTCCCACTCGCCGAGGTGCTCGACCGCCTCGCCGCCCGTGCCGACCTTGAACTGGATCAGCCCGACGTGGCTGTCATCGGGGTCGAGCGTCTCGGTGATGCCCCGCATGTCGTAGGTCGTGGCGCCCGCGGCCAGCGCGTCGCGCATCATCTGCCACTGCACCGCGTTGGAGCCCCGGACGTCCCGCTTGGCGGTCGTCGACGCGCCGTAGGAGTACCAGGCGTGCTCCCCGACGCGGACCATCGTCGTCGCGGCGACCAGGTCACCCTCGTGCCGGGCGAGGTAGAGGACCATCCGGTCCGGCTCCTCCGCGCCGAGCGCGTCCCACATCCGCTCGAAGTACGACAGCGGCCGCGGCGTGAAGTGGTCCCGCTCGGCGGTCTCGGCGTAGACGCGGTGGAACTCGGCCAGGTCCGCGCGCGTGCCGGTCGTGACCTCGACGCCGGCCTTGTCGGCCTTCTTGATGTTGCGGCGCCACTGCTGGTTCATCCCGGCCAGCACTGTGGCCTCGTCCTTGTCGGCCAGCGGGACCTGGAAGTTGTACTTGGGCTGGCCGGCGGAGAAGCCGCCCGCGGCTGACTGCTCCTTCCAGCCGAGGGCCGCGAGCCGGCCCGCGACCGCGAGCGCGGCGTCGTCGCTCGCGTCGGCCGGAACGTCGGACAGCGTCGTGAGGACGGGATCGGCGATCGCCTGCTTGATCGTGGCGGCGTGCCAGCGCCGGGTCACGACCGGCGGGCCCATCCGGATCCCGAACGCTCCCTGCTGCTTGAGGTGCGCCGCGAGCGGGGTCAGCCACGCACCGAGGTCCTCGTCGAGCCAGTCGATGTCGGGGCCCTCGGGCAGGTAGGCGAGGAAGCGCTTGAGCCTGGGCAGCTGGCGGTAGAGCACGAGGGCGGCACCGACCAAGGTCTCGCCGTCGAACCAGCCGACCGACTCGCCGCGCCACTCGTTCTTGACCTGCGCCCACGCGGGCGTCTGCAGGAAGCTCACCGAGGACCGGGTGCGGATGAAGTCGAGGTGCTCGACTGCGCTGATGGGCCGGACGCCGAGGGGTCCGTGGGAGGGCGCTGGGGTCACCGCACCACGCTACCAACCGGGCGCGCATCGGGCCGATTGCAGGCATCGGTTAGGCTCGCCTTACCTAATCCCACTCGGAGGGACAGACAGTGAAGACGTACGCCGCCACGGTGCTCGGCCGACGACAGCTCTCGGCGCACCTGGTCACCGTCACGCTCGGCGGTCTGCAGGACTACCCGACGACCGGCATCCCGGACGAGTACATCCGGGTCCTGATCCCGCAGGTCGGGACCGAGCTCGTGCTGCCCGAGATCGACGACACCTTCCAGGTCACCTACCCCGAGGGGGCCGTCGAGCCCGATGCCCGGGTCTACACGATCTCGGACCACCGGGTCGTCGAGGGCGAGACCCGGATCGACCTGGACATCGCCGTGCACGAGGAGGGCGCCGGCTCGGACTGGGCGCGGACCTGTGCACCCGGCGATCGGGTGGGCCTGATCGAGCCGCACGGGCTGTACGCCGCCCCGGCCGGCGTCGGCTGGCAGCTGCTGGTCGCCGACGTCACGGGGCTGCCCGCCCTGGCCCGCATCCTGCGCGGCCTGGTGCCGGGGCAGCGGGCCGTGGCGCACGTCGTGATCACCGATCCGGCTGACGAGATCCCGCTGCCGAGCGCCGCCGACGTCGACGTGACGTGGCAGGTCGTGGGGCGCGACACCGACATCTGCGAGGCGCTCGCGGACGCCGTGACGTCCCGTGAGCTGCCGGCGTCGGACCGCTACGTCTGGCTCGCCGGGGAGGCGCGGGCCAGCCGGGCCGCCCGCCGGCACCTGCGCCGCGGGCTGGGCTGGCCGCAGTCGGACTTCTACACGTGCGGCTACTGGCAG
>NZ_JAOPXQ010000061.1 GCF_025965075.1 Aeromicrobium sp. | reverse complement strand
TGCCGGAGAACTCACCCAGGATGACGACGCCGATCTCGCGGACGTCGAGGTTGAGCGCGAGGCCCAGCGTGCCGTCCTCGAACTCGAGCAGCTCGTTGGCCATGGCCGAGGGCAGTCCCTCGACGCGAGCGATGCCGTCACCGGCGCTCGCAACGATGCCGACTTCCTCGGTCGCTGCAGCGCTGGGCTTGTAATCGGCCACGAACTTCTGCAATGCGTCGCGGATCTCGTCCGGACGGATCGTGAGTTCCGCCATGTTTGTGCCTGCCTTCTTGGTATGAGAACTAGTGCTTGGGAGACCGGTGCGGTCGGGGAGGTGTTCTGGCTATCCTGCGAGTCGCCGGCGGGCGACCTCGAGGCGCGTGGACATGGAGCCGTCGACGACCTCGCCGGCGACCGAGGCGGTGATGCCCCCGATGACCGAGGGATCGACCACGATGTTGAGGTGGACGTCGCGTCCGTACTTCTTGCCCAGCGCGGCGGCCAGGCGGTGCTTCTCGTCCTCGCTGAGCTCGTAGGCGACCCGGACCTCGGCGAGCAGGCGGTTGCGGCGAGCCGCTGCCGTCTCACCGAAGGCGGCGAGCGCCTTCTCGAACGAGCCCGTGCGAGCCGCGGCGGCCTGCGAGGCCAGTGCCAGCGTCGTCGACGAGACCTTGCCCCCCAGCAGGTTCGCGAGGAGCCCGGCCTTGGCGCCCGGGGCGATGCCCCGGTCGGACACGGCCTGGCGCAGCTCGCCGTCCGACCGCACGAGGCGGCCGATCTCGAACAGCTCGGTCTCGACCGCGTCGAGCTCACCGGCGGCGTCGGCTGCGGCGACCAGTGCGGTCACCCCGGCCGTCTCGAGCCCGTCGGTCAGGTCGCGTCCCGAGGCCCAGCGGCCCCGGACGGCCGCCTGCAGGACCGTCAGTGCGTCGGCGCTGATCTGCGCACCGAAGACCGAGGAGGCGAGGCCGGCCTTGGCCTCGGGCTCCGTCGACGGGTCCGTCAGCACGCGCCGCAGCGCGGGCTCACGGTCGAGGGTTGCGACGATCTCGAACAGCTCCGGACCGAGGTCACCCGTCGTGTCCGTCGCCGCGTCGACCGCGGCCAGGACATCGGCAAGAGACTTCGCTGAAATGCCACGCATCAGTTGGCCGACTCCTCGAGCTCTGCGATGAATCGCTCCACCGTGCGCTTCTGGGCGGCGGAGTCGTCGAGCACCTCGCCGACGATTCGACCAGCCAGCGCGGTCGCCATGGAGCCGACCTCGCTCTTCAGCTGAGCGACGACCTGCGCGCGCTCGGCCTCCACCTGGGCGTGCGCGGTGGAGATGATCCGGTCCGACTCGGCCTGCGCCTGGGCGCGGAGCTCGACAATGATCTGCGCGCCCTGCTGCTTGGCCTCCTCGCGGATCGCGGCAGCCTCGTGGCGTGCACCGGCAAGCTGCGCCGTGTACTGCTCGAGGGCGGCCTGGGCCTCCTTCTGAGCGGCCTGGGCCTCCTCGATGCCACCTTCGATCGCGGCCGTCCGCTCCGCGTACGCCTTCTCGAACATCGGGATGACGCTCTTCTTCAGGAGGAAGAAGATCAACGCGAAGACGATCAGGCTGATGATGATCTCGGCGGTGTGCGGGATCAGAGGATTGATGTCCTCAGTCTCCTCGGCTGCCGCCAGCACGAGACGTGTCGTGATCATGAGTGTGCCTTCTGTCGGTGGATCGGAATCAGGTGTTGCTGGACTTGAGGACGAACGCCAGCGCGAGACCGATGATGAAGAACTGCTCGGCGAGCACGAAGCCCAGGATCGCGATCTGGCGCAGCTTGCCCTCAGCCTCAGGCTGACGTGCGACACCGGTGACGAACGCGGCGAAGATCAGACCGACGCCGATACCAGGTCCGATCGCGGCCAGGCCGAGACCGATCATGTTTGCTGTGCCTCCCACGGCATTTCCTTTCGTTGTGACGCTCAGTCGAGCGTCGCTGGTGGGGATATGAAGTTGTAGGTCTGGGGGTTGCTCAGTGCTCGTCGGCCAGCGCCTCGCCGATGTACATCGACGAGAGCAGCGTGAACACGTACGCCTGGAGGAACATGATGAGGATCTCCAGGAAGCTGATGGCGATCGCGAGCAGCGCCGAGATGATGCCGGCGGGCAGGGCGAGCTTGTTGTCCGAGTGCAGCAGGAGGTACTCGCCACCGAGCGAGAACAGGATCAGCAGCAGGTGGCCGGCGAACATCGTGGCGAACAGACGCAGCGTGAGCGTGATCGGACGCAGGATGATGTTGGAGAGGAACTCCAGCGGGACCAGCAGCAGCAGGATCGGGCCCTTCATGCCGCCCGGGACCGTCTCGTGCTTGAGGTAGCCGAGGAAGCCCTTCTTCTTGATGCCGGCGCCGTTGTAGACGAGCCAGCTCAGGACCGCGATCCCCAGCGGGTAGCCGATGTGCGACATCGACGGGAACTGCAGGAACGGGATGAGGCCGTAGAAGTTGTTGACCAGCACGAACAGGAAGATCGTGAACAGGTACGGCACGAACCTCTGGAAGTCCTTGGACCCGATGTTCTCGCGGGCGATGCCGTTGCGGACGAATCCGTAGACGAGCTCGCCGGCGAACTGGGCCCGACCCGGCACGACGGCCGCGGGGCGCGCCAGCATGTAGAAGAGCGAGACGATCAGGACGCCCGAGAGGACGACGAGCACCATCGGCTTCGTGACGTCAGTGCCGAAGATCCCGGGCAGATCGAAGTCTGCAGGACCTGGGCTCGGCGGCTTCTCGGAGGAAGTCAACGTGGTCAAGGCGAGTGTCACTCGGTCACCTTCGTGTCATGGCGTGGTCGCCTGCGACCGCAGTCGACAGGCATACGGCCAGCGTCATTGTCGTGCGAAGAACCCCGGCGCTTGCGCGCGGGCCCGGTTCGCAGTGCCGAGGCTATCAGGGTCTGGTCAGCCTTCGTCGCGCAGGTCATAGGTCGGCACCCGCTCCTTGCGGAACGCCAGGATCTGCAGCAGCGTCCACGTCAGTGCGGTCACGATCGCGGTCAGGCCGAACGCCGTGGAGTCGATGTGGTCGGCCGCTCCCCCGACGTCGAACAGCAGCACCAGCACGATCAGGACGGCCAGCGACTTCGTCGCGAGGAAGCCCAGCGCGACCGGGAGCGACAGGGCGGCGCTGGCCTTGACGACGGGCGTCAGGACCAGCGGGGTCGAGCCGAGGAACAGGATCACCACGACGCTGCCCAGCAGTGCGCCGAGCACGCCGTCGAGGCCCTCCAGGAGGCCGAAGACGACGACGCACACGGCCGCCACCCCCAGGACGGGAACCAGCACGTGACGGAGCGACTTCATGACCAGACCTTCTCTTCGAACTTGGGGAGCAGGAACACCGCTGCGACGGTCAGCACCGCGAGGGCGCCGAAGCCGGCGATCGACTGCCAGCCGCTGAACAGGCTGATGACGACGCTGCCGAAGGCCACGAGGCCCGCGAAGGCGTACATCAGCAGGACGGCCCGGCGGTGCGAGTGGCCGATCTCGAGCAGGCGGTGGTGGATGTGCATCTTGTCGGGGCTGAACGGCGAGCGGCCCGCCCGGGTGCGGCGCACGACCGCCAGGGCGAGGTCCACGAACGGCACCAGCAGGATCGTGAACGGCAGGATCAGGGGCAGCAGCGCGGGCAGGAAGCTCGCCTCGGCCCCCCCGATGCCCTCCGACAGGCTGGTGGCGGGGAACTGGCCCGTGAGGCTGATCGACGAGCACGCCAGGACGAAGCCGATCAGCATCGAGCCGGAGTCGCCGATGAACATGCGGGCCGGGAAGAAGTTGTGCGGCAGGATGCCGATGCAGGCGCCCGCCAGCGCCGCCGTCAGCAGCGCGGCCGCGATCGCGCGGGTCTCGCCGTTCTCGACCGCCAGCACGAAGGCGTACGCGAAGAAGGCGATGGCGCCGATCGCGACCATCCCGGCGGCGAGCCCGTCGAGCCCGTCGACGAAGTTGACCGCGTTGGCGGTGCCGACGATCAGCACGACCGTGAAGATCATGGCCTGGGCCTGGTCGAGGCCGATGAAGTTGCCGTAGAGCGGCAGGTAGACGAACTGCACGCCCTGCGCCACGACGATGATCCCGGCGAGGACCTGCCCCGCGAACTTGCTGAGGGCGTCGAGCTCGTAGAGGTCGTCGACGATCCCGACGATGCAGATCACCGCTCCCCCGAGCACCACCGCGCGGGCGTCCTTGAACACACCGTCGTCGGCGAGCGAGAGGAAGGGCAGGTTCGTCGCGACGAGATAGGCCGCGATGAGGCCGCCGAGCATCGCGGGGCCCCCGAAGTACGGCGTCGGGATCGCGTGCACGTCGCGGTCGCGGACCCGGGCCACGGCGCCGAACCGGTAGGCGAGCTGGCGGGCGATCGAGGCGAGCAGGTACGTCACGCCCAGCGCGATGCCGAAGACGACCAGGTATTCGCGCACTAGGCGTCGTCCTCGGCGGGCTCGATCGTGTTGTTGAACGCGTGGAGGGCGTCGAGCGGGACGGCGCCCTGGCGCAGGATCCGCGGGGTCGAGCCGGTCGCGTCGAGGATCGTGGACGGCACGCCCGACGACGTCGGTCCCCCGTCGAGATAGACCGCGACCCGGCCGCCGAGCATGTCCTCGGCCTCCTCGACGGTCTGCGCGGCGGGCTGGCCGGTCGTGTTGGCACTGCTCACCGCCAGCGGGCCGGTCTGCTTGAGCAGGGCCAGGGCACGACGGTCCGCGGGCATCCGGACGGCGACGGTGTTGTGGGTGTCGCCGAGGTCCCACGTCAGGGACGGCTGCTGGTGGCAGATCACGGTGAGCGGGCCGGGCCACAGCGCCTCGACGGTGGACCGCAGCCAGGACGGGATGTCGACCGCGAGGGCGTCCAGCGTCGTGGGAGCGCCGACGAGGACCGGTGGCGGCATGTCGCGCCCGCGCCCCTTGGCGGCCAGCAGGTTGCGCACCGCGGCCGGGGAGAACGCGTCGGCGGCCAGCCCGTAGACGGTGTCGGTGGGGAGGACGACCAGCTTGCCCTCCTCGAGCGCCGCCTGGGCGGCGAGGAGTCCCCGGTCGAGCTCGTCGTCCACGCTGCAGTCGAACTTCACCCGGTCATCCTATGGCGCACGATCAGAACCAGCTGACCTGGTGGAGAAGGAACGCGATCGCGAGGAACTGGATCAGTCGCCCCGTGAACACCGTCGTCAGGAAGACCCACTGCGGCTGCTTCGAGGCGCCGGCGAGGATCGTCACGATCGCGAGCGGGGGGATGCCGATGAGGGACGACATGAACGCCGTCAGCCCGCCCGAGTAGGGCCGGTCCAGGAGGCCCAGCAGCCAGTCGTTGACCCGCTTGACCCACCGGAAGAACCAGGTCCGGGACAGTCGGCGGCCGATCCGGCGGCTCTGCGCCGTCAGGGCGTTGCGGGGTGGCCGGGGCTCGATCATCCGGATCTTGTTGGTGCCGCGCCGGGCGAGCTGGAAGACGAACGCCTTGCCGATCGTCGTCGCGATGACGTGGATCAGGATCAGCAGGGCGAGGAACGGGCGGCTGTTGACCGTCGCGCCCATCGCGACGACGTAGACCTCGGCGTTGACGAAGACCGGGAGGAGAGCCGCTCCGAGTCCGACGGCGATGGCAGCACCGATCAGTCCCAGCTCGTCGAGGCCCATGATGCGTCGAAGCCTATCGGCGGGGCTTGGTGGCGGTGACGAACCGTGGCCGGTCGGCCAGGTCCGTGTTGTCGCGCACGGCGCTCCAGCGCGCGCCGAAGACCGCCGGGGCGGACTCGCCCTGGACGTCGGCGTGCTCGGCGCCCACGACACCGCCGGGCTTGAGCAGCCGCCACGCGACGTCCTCGACGACCCGCATCGCGTCCAGGCCGTCGTCGCCGGACCACAGCGCAAGCGCCGGGTCGTGGTCGCGCGCCTCGGGGGCGACGCTCTCCCACGCGTCGAGCGGGATGTAGGGCGGGTTGGCCACGACGACGTCGACCGTGCCGTCGAGATCGCCGAACGCGTCGGCCATGTCCCCCAGTCGCAGGTCGACCCCGGTGCCGGCGAGATTGCGCTGCGCCCACTCGAAGGCGGGCTCGTCGAGCTCGACGGCGTGCACCGTCGCCCCCGGCACCTCGTGCACGACCGACAGCGAGATCGCGCCGGCGCCGGCACACAGCTCGACGACGACCGGGGCGTCGAGCGCCCTGGCGTGGTCGATCGCCCAGCCGGCGAGGACCTCGGTCTCGGGCCGCGGGACGAACACGCCGGGGCCGACCTCGAGGTCGACGTAGCGGAAGCCGGTCGACCCCGTCAGGTGCTGCAGCGGCACGCGTCGGGCGCGGGCGGCCACCATGGCCTCGAACGTCTCCTTCTGCTTGCCGTCGAGGCGGGCCGAGCCGAGCAGCATCATGCGGGGCACGCCCGTGACGTGGCTCAGCAGCATCTCGGCGTCGTGGCGGGGTGACGACACTCCCCCGGCCTCGAGATCGGCCGTCGCCTGCTCGAGCAGGCGCTCGGCCTGCGAACGTACCGCGCTCACGACCGGGTGCTCACTGGCCGGACTCGACCGCGGACAGGCGCTCGGCGAGCTCGGCGTCGACGAGCGACTTGATGACGTCGTCGAGGGCGCCGTCCATGACCTGGTCGAGGTTGTAGGCCTTGAAGCCCGTGCGGTGGTCCGAGAGCCGGTTCTCGGGGAAGTTGTAGGTGCGGATGCGCTCCGAGCGGTCGACCGTGCGGATCTGCGACTTGCGGACGTCCGACGCCTCGGCGTCCGCGGCGGCCTGGGCGGCGTCCAGGAGGCGGGAGCGCAGGATGCGCATCGCCTGCTCCTTGTTCTGCAGCTGGCTCTTCTCGTTCTGGCAGCTCGCGACGATCCCGGTCGGGACGTGCGTGATGCGGACCGCGGAGTCGGTCGTGTTGACGCTCTGACCACCCGGGCCCGAGGAGCGGTAGACGTCGATCCGCAGGTCGCTGTCGTTGATCTCGACGTCGATGTCCTCGGCCTCGGCGAGCACCAGCACGCCGGCGGCCGAGGTGTGGATGCGGCCCTGGGACTCCGTCACGGGGACGCGCTGCACCCGGTGGACGCCGCCCTCGAACTTCAGCAGCGCGTGCGGCGCCTCGCCCGGCTCCGGGGTGCCCTTGGACTTGACCGCCATCGTGACGGACTTGTAGCCGCCCAGCGCCGACTCGGTCGCGTCGAGGA
>NZ_JAOPXQ010000059.1 GCF_025965075.1 Aeromicrobium sp. | reverse complement strand
CGTTGTCGCGGAGCCCCTCGGGCGCGCCGGAGAGCTTGGCGAGCGAGCGCAGGCCCGTCGCGAGGGCGCTCGTGATGAGGACCGGGGCGACCTTGGCGGCCTCGGCCCACCGGGCCTGCTCCAGGGCTACGCTGATGCGCCCGTCGATCGTTGCGTCCGCGATCTCGTAGCCGCGGACGTCAGCGCGGCCGCCGAAGTACTGCTGCACCAGGGACACCGTGATCTCGGCGCCCTTCTCCAGGTTGGCGACGAGCTGGTCGGCGGCCCCCGCAAGGGCTCGGAGGTCCTGTCCGACGGCGGCGACCAGGAAGGTCGCGGCCTGCTCGTCGATCCTGGCGCCCAGGTCGCGGACCTCACCGAAGACCCACCGCGCGTAGTCCCGCTCGTACTTGGGCTGCTCGAGCTTGACCTCGCTGACGACCCCGGACTTGCGGAGCTTGTCGAGCAGGCCCTTGCCCTTCTGGCCGCCGCCGTGGACCAGGATCACGGCGACGTCCGGCGAGGGTGACGCGGCATAGGCCAGCAGCTCGGCCTGGGCGGCGTCCGGCAGGTCCTGGAGCTCGGTCAGGACCAGGGCGCTGGCGTCGCTGAACAGCGAGGGGCTCGTGAGACCCGCGAGCTCACCCGGCTGCAGTCCCGAGGCGGTCGACGTCGCCACCTCGACCTCGGGCTGCTCGCCCGCGACGGCCTTGACCGCCTTGGCACGGGTGCGGTCGGCGAGGAACTCGGCGTTGCCGGTGATGAGGAGGATCTTGCCGAATGCCGTGGCCACGGAGCCAGCCTAGTGCCGCGTCACCACAGTCTGCCGAGCGTCGCGCTGGACGACCGCGATGTCGCCGTCGGTGTCGGTGCGCCACCACGCCGTGCCCTGGCGTCGCAGGAGGGACAGCGCCGCGGCGGCGGGATGGCCGTAGTCGTTGCCCTCCCCCGCACTGATCGTCACGATCCGCGCCCCGACCGCGGCGAAGAGCGCCGGCAGCTGTCGGGCGCTCCCGTGGTGGGGCATCTTCAGGACGTCGGCTGCCAGGTCGGGGTGCTCCCGGAGCAGGACCCGTTGCGCGGCGGGTTCGATGTCACCCGTCAGCAGGAGGCGGATGCCGCGCACCTCGGCTCGCAGCACGACGCTGGCGTCGTTCGTCGCCGACCCCTCTGCCGGCGAGGAGGGCTGGTCCGGGATCGGCCACACGACCTCGGCGGAGACCTCCCCGACCGTGAACGTCTCCCCCGGCGAGACGACGTGCACCGGCACACCGCGCGCGGAGGGGCCGCCGGTCGGTCCCACCGCGACCTGGTCGACCCGGCGCCCGGCCCGTACCCCCGGCCAGCCGTCGACGTGGTCCGCGTGCGCGTGGGTGAAGACCATGAGCCGCACCCGACGGACCCCCAGCCGGTCGAGGCAGCGGTCGACCGCCGGCGGGTCCGGCCCGGCGTCGACCACGACGGCGCTGCCGGGCCCGGCGGCCAGCACCGTCGCGTCTCCCTGGCCGACGTCGCAGGCCACCATGATCCAGCCCTCGGGCGGCCAGCCGGTCTGCGGCGGCCGCCACACCCCGATCAGCAGTCCCAGGCAGAGGCCGAGGAACAGGGCGGGGCGGGTCGAGACCACCGCGACCGCGACGGTGACGACCGGGACGACCACGAGCAGCAGCTGCCACGGGGCGTGCCACTGCAGCGAGGCCGCCTCGAGACCGGCGGCCCGGTGCCCCACCGCCAGGATCCAGCTCGCGCCCGCGCCCGCCACGATCCCGGTGACCTGCGCCAGCGGGACGGACACCAGGGCGACCAAGCCGCCGAGCAGCCCGGCGATCGTGGCCGGCGCCACCGCGGGCCCGGCCAGGAGGTTGGCGAAGACCGCGACGAGCGACACCTCACCCGACAGTGCCGCGATGGCCGGCGTGCACGCCAGCTGGGCCGCCAGCGGCACCGCGACGGTCAGCGCGCACCAGCGCGGCATCCACCGCTCGAGCCGGCCGGCGAGGGCCGGCGCCAGCAGCAGGATCCCGGCGGTCGCCAGGGTCGACAGGACGAAGCCGGCCGAGCGGGACAGCCACGGGTCGAGGAACACCAGCCCGATCACGGCCCAGCACAGCGCCCGCACCCCACCGCGGGACCCGAGGCCCAGGGCGGCGATGCCGACCGCACCCATCGCCGCGGCGCGCACGACGCTGGGGTCCGGGCGGGCCAGCAGCACGAACGCCACGACCGAGACGGCCCCGACGAGCCACAGCCCGCGTCGGCGCAGTCCCGCCGCCTTGGCCAGCAGCATCACGACCGCCAGCACGATCGTGAGGTTGGTTCCCGAGACCGCCATGAGGTGCGTCAGGCCCGCCCGGCGGAAGTCCTCGTCGACCTCGTCGGGAATCCGGGTGTCGTCCCCGTCGACCAACGCCGGGACGAGGGCCCGGGGCTCGGTGGACAGGTGGGCGACCGAGCGGCGTACGCCCTCACGCACCCGCTCAGAGGCCTCCCACCACCACGCCGCCCGGTCGGCGGGTCCTCGGCGACTGACGTCGATGACCGCAACCTCGTCCGTGGCGTCGGACGGGGCCAGGCGTCCGGTCATGACCAGACGGCGGCCCACGACCAGGTCGTCGGCCGTCCCGTCGAGGAACGCCGTCGCCCGGTCCCTGACGTGGACGTCCCGGTCGCGGGAGACCGCGCGGCGGAGCCTGACCTCGACGACGACCGACTCGCGGCCGTGGACCGTGAACGTCCGCGCGTCGCTCAGCACCTCGACGTCGAGCACGACCCGCGCGTGCTCGGCGGCCAGGTCCCGCACGGGCGAGTGCTCGACGGTCGTGAGGCGCCACGCACACGATGCCGCAACGACGGCCAGGCACACCGCCGCGAGGGCCACCACCCGGGCGCGACCCAGCCGCAGCAGCGCCGCCGCCAGAGTCACGGCGGTGACGGTCACGACCAGCGCCACCAGCGAGCGGGACGTCACGAGCAGCGCGGCTCCGGCCCAGCAGGCCAGTGCCGCCGGGGCCGTCCTCAGGTCGTGGCTCACACCACGACGAGGTCCCGCAGCTCGGCCAGGGTCGCGTCACCGATGCCCTTGACGTCGAGCAGGTCGTCGACCGACGTGAACGGCCCGTCGTCCTCGCGCCAGGCCAGGATCGCCTGCGCCGTGACGGGTCCGACGCCCGGCAGGGTGTCGAGCTGCTCGAGCGTCGCGGTGTTGAGGTTGATCTTGGCCCCCGCCGTGGGCGCCGCACCACCGGGAGCCGCTGCCGGAGCCCCGGGGGCCGCGACCGGCTCGATGCCGACCAGCACCTGCTCCCCGTCGGCGAGCTCGCGGGCCAGGTTGAGCGCGGTCGTGTCGACCCGGCCGCGCAGCCCCCCGGCGGCCTCGATGGCCTCGTAGACACGCGATCCCTTGGGCACCGTGACGATGCCGGGACGTCGCACCTTTCCGATGACGTCGATGATGAGCTCCCCGGCCGGCTTGGCGGACGCCGCCGCGGAGCCGGGACTCGGCGTCCCGGAGAACGCGAGCGGCGCCACCGGGTCGCTCTCCTGCGGGCGGCCGGACAGCAGCCACCACACCAGCAGGACCGACGCCGCCACCCCGATCGTCGCCACGGCCCGGACGTGCGGGACCTCGACCCTCCGACCCACGGGTGCCGGCTCGTCCTCGCGGGGTGGGAGCTCGGCGTCGAAGGATGCCGCGAGCTGGGCCAGCCGGCGCCGGGCGATCTCGGCGCGGGTCTCGTCCGGCGGCTCCGGCGGCTTCGCTCCTTTGTGCCTCATCCCGTCGACGGTAGGCCGGACCGGCGCTCCCCGGAGCCGGCCGGCCGGGGCCTGTGGACAACCCGTGGGTCGTCGCCCGGCGGTGGAGAACCTAGCGGGGGGTGATCGTCACCGAGATCATTCCGGGACCGACGTGGGCGCCGATCGCGGCACCCACCTCGTCGACCGGGATCGACTCGACCTTGAGCGTCGCGGCGAGGTGTCCCGCAACCGTGGTCGCGCTCGACAGCCCGGCCAGGTGCTGCACGCCGATGTCGAAGCCGTTGCCGCAGGCGGTGGCCGCCTCGACCGCGAGCGCCTCGACCCGGGCCAGCGCCTTGGCCTGGGTCCGGACGCGCTCGAGCGGGACGACGAGACCGTCGGTGATCGTGAGGATCGGCTTGACCGCGAGCGCCGAGCCGATCAGGGCCGCTGCGGCGCCGACGCGACCGCCCCGCTTGAGGTACTCGAGCGTGTCGACGTACAGCAGGACCGTGGTCGACTCCCCGGCGCGGCGGGCCGCGGCGGCGACACCGGCCACGTCCTCGCCCGCGTCGCGGGCCTGCGCGGCCCGACCCGCGGCGAAGCCCGTCGCGACGCCGACCTGGGTCGAGTCGATGCAGGTGACGGGCACGGGCGACTGCTTCGCGGCGAGCACGGCCGAGTCGAGCGTGCCGGACATCTTGTTGCTCAGGTGGACCGACACGATCGCGGTGGCCCCCTCGTCGGCGAGCCGCCGGTAGACCGCGAGGAAGTCGTCGGGGGTCGGCCGGGACGTGCTGACCGGCACGAAGGAGCCGAGCGCCTCCGCGATCATGTCGGCGGTGACGTCGACGCCCTCGGTGTAGACGTCGGCCCCGATGATGACCTGCAGCGGCACGACCGTGATGCCCTCACGGACGGCATCCTCCGGTGACAAGGAGGACGTCGAGTCCGTGACGATCGCAATGTGAGGCATGCGGGAATGCTACTTGGCCCGGATCCCGGCCATGGGCCGAGCGAGCGCAGCGAGCGAGGGCAGGCGCCCGGGCGAAGCCCGGCAGCTGCGAGGGACGAGCAGCTGGAGCGGCGACGGAGGAGCCGCTCGCCTCACACCACGATGCTGACGAGCTTCGGCGCGCGGACGATGATCTTGCGGATCTCGCGGCCGTCGATCGACCGGACGACGTTGGGCTCGGCCAGGGCCAGCGCCGTGAGCTCCTCGTCCGAGATGTCGGGGCTGACCTCGAGCTTGCCCCGGACCTTGCCGAGGACCTGCACGACGCACGTCACCGAGTCGGCCGCGAGGTGCGCGGGATCGGCGACCGGGAACGGCGTGTGGGTCAGCGAGCCCTCGTGACCGAGCCGCGACCACAGCTCCTCCGCGAGGTGCGGCGCCAGGGGCGCCAGCATCAGGACCAGCGGCTCGACCGCGGCCCGCGCGCTGACGCCGACCTTGGTCAGGTGGTTGGTCAGCTCGATGAGCTTCGCCACGGCGGTGTTGAACCGCATGTGCTCCATGTCGCCGCGCACGCCGTCGATCGTGGTGTGCAGGACGTGCAGCGTCGCCGGGTCGAGGTCGGCGTCGTCGACCAGCGACCTCCCCGAGTCCTCGTCGACCAGCAGACGCCAGACGCGCTGCAGGAACCGTTGCGAGCCCACCACGGCACGCGTGTCCCACGGCCGGGACACATCGAGCGGGCCCATCGACATCTCGTAGACCCGGAACGTGTCCGCGCCGTACGCGTCGTACATGTCGTCCGGGGTCACGATGTTCTTGAGGCTCTTGCCCATCTTCCCGTACTCACGGGTGACGGGACGCCCCTCGAAGAAGAAGCCGCCGTCGCGCTCCTCGACCCGGTCGGCCTCGACGTAGACGTCGCGCTCGTCCTTGAAGGCGTACGCCTGGATGTAGCCCTGGTTGAAGAGCTTGTGAAAGGGCTCCTCGCTCGTGACGTGGCCGAGGTCGAACAGGACCTTGTGCCAGAACCGGGCGTAGAGCAGGTGCAGGACCGCGTGCTCGACGCCGCCGACGTACAGGTCGACGCCGCCGGTCTCCCCGTCCTTGCGCGGGCCGAGCCAGTACCTCTCGTTCTCCGGGTCGGCGATCCGCTCGGCGTTGTGCGGGTCGGTGTAGCGCAGCTCGTACCACGACGAGCCGGCCCAGTTGGGCATCGTGTTGGTCTCGCGGCGGTACGTCCGCGGGCCGTCGCCGAGGTCCAGCGTCACCCGCACCCAGTCCTCCGCGCGGGCCAGTGGCGGCTGCGGCTCGCTGTCGGCGTCGTCGGGCTCGTAGGTCTTGGGCGAGTAGTCCGGGACATCGGGCAGCTCGACCGGCAGCAGGTGGTCGGGGACCGCGATGGGCTGGTCGAGCTCGTCATAGACGATCGGGAACGGCTCGCCCCAGTAGCGCTGCCGGCTGAACAGCCAGTCGCGCAGCCGGTACGTCGTGGTGCCCTCCCCCGCGCCGTGCTGCTGCAGCCACGTGATGACGGCAGCCTTGGCGTCCTCGACGCCCAGCCCGTTGATGTCCAGGCCCGCACCGTCGTCGGTGACGTGCGCGGAGTTGATCGCGGGGCCCTCGCCGGCGTACGCGCCCTCCCAGCCCTCGGGGGCCTGCACCGTCGGGATGATCGGCAGGCCGTAGGCCTCGGCGAACTCCCAGTCGCGGTGGTCGCCGCCGGGGACGGCCATGATCGCGCCGGTGCCGTAGCCCGTCAGGACGTAGTCGGCGATGAAGACGGGGATCTGCTCGCCGTTGACCGGGTTGGTCGCGTAGGAGCCGGTGAAGACGCCGGTCTTGTCCTTGTTCTCCTGGCGCTCCAGGTCGGTCTTGGCCGCGGCGACCGCGCGGTAGGCGTTGACCGCCTCGGCGGGTGTCTCGGCGCCCGCCGTCCAGGCGCGGGGCGTGCCGGTCGGCCAGGCCTCGGCGGTGAGCGTCTCGACGAGCTCGTGCTCGGGGGCCAGGACCGCGTACGTCGCGCCGAACAGGGTGTCGGGGCGCGTCGTGAAGACGTCGAACGAGGTGCCGGCGGTCTCGACCCGGAACCGGACGCGGGCGCCGTGCGAGCGACCGATCCAGTTGCGCTGCATGTGCTTGACCGAGTCGGGCCAGTCGACCCGCTCCAGGTCGTCGATCAGCCGGTCGGAGTAGGCCGTGATGCGCATCTTCCACTGCCGCAGGTTGCGGGTGAAGACCGGGAAGTTGCCCCGCTCGCTGCGGCCCTCGGTGGTGACCTCCTCGTTGGCCAGCACCGTGCCGAGGCCCGGGCACCAGTTGACCGGGGACTCGTCGACGTACGCGAGACGGCGCGAGTCGATGAGGATCCGCCGCTCCAGCGGTCCCAGCTCGGCCCAGGAGGCCCCGTCGGGGGCGGTCAGCTCGCCGGACTCGTACGCGGCCCGCAGCTCGCTGATCGGGCGGGCGCGGTCCTGCTCCTCGTCGTACCAGGACTCGAAGATCTGGATGAAGATCCACTGCGTCCAGCGGACGAAGTCCGCGTCGATCGTGGCGAAGCTGCGGCGCGGGTCGTGGGCCAGGCCGAGGCGGCGCAGCTGCCGTCGCATGTTGGCGATGTTGGACTCGGTGTTGGTGCGCGGGTGCTCGCCGGTCTGGACCGCGTGGATCTCGGCGGGCAGGCCGAACGCGTCGTAGCCGAGGGCGTGCAGGACGTTGTCGCCCCGCATGCGGCGGTAGCGGCCGACGACGTCGGTCGCGATGTAGCCCAGCGGGTGGCCGACGTGCAGCCCCGCACCCGAGGGGTACGGAAACATGTCCATGATGAAGTACTTCTCACCGCTGCCCGTGTCGCCCGCGAGGTCACCGACCGGGTTGGGCGCCTCGAAGGTCCCCTCGGCGTCCCACCGGTCCTGCCAGCGGCGCTCGATGTCACCGGCGAGCCGGCTGGTGTAGCGGTAGGTCGCGATGGTGTCCTCAGGCGTGCTCACTGACGGGATCTTACTGGGGGGCGACCGTGTCCGTGCGCGAGCCTGCCGTCGGGCCCTCCTCGTCGGGGAGGTCCTTGACGGGCACCACGAGCGGGCGCCACACCGCCCAGGCCGCGAACAGCGCCGACACGACCAGCATGCCGAGGCCGCTCCACAGGTTGACGTTGAAGCCGTCGCCCCGCGCGAGCTCCTCGTCGGAGGCGTTGAACAGGCCGAGCAGGGTCAGGATGACGCCGTAGGTGCCGATCAGTCCGCCGATGACGAACCGGATGTCGAAGCCGCCGACCTTCTTCTTCGGCTCCCCGGGCGTGATGGTGTCTGTGCTCATGACGGTCTCCTAGCGGAACAGGACGTTGAGGACGATGACGATGGCCAGCCCGACGCCGGCGAGCTTCGTCGGGGACTGGAACCACGGGAGGGACTTCTCCTCCGGGTCGACGAGCGACTCCTTGGGCGTCCGGGAGTAGACGAGGCCCTCGAGGTCCTTCTCGTCACGCGCCGGGGTGTTCATCGTGACGATGACACTCACCAGGATGTCCACGAAGAACGCCGCGCCGGCCGCGACGAAGCTCGCGCCCTGGCCGCTGAGCCCGATGACGCCGAGGCTCGCGCTGCCGAAGGCGTCCTCGCTCAGGAACGCCACCGCGACCGCCGCGAAGGTGCCGGCGACGAGCCCGGTCCAGCCGGCCGCGGCCGACATGCGCTTCCAGAACATGCCCAGGATGAACGTCGCGAACAGCGGCGCGTTGAAGAACCCGAACAGGGTCTGCAGGTAGTTCATCAGGTTGTCGTAGTTGGAGGCGAAGAACGCCGTGCCGATCGCGATGATCGTCGCCGCGAACGTCGCGATCCGGCCGACCAGGGTGTAGTAGCCGTCCGGCTTGTCCTTCTTGACGTACTGCTGCCAGATGTCGTAGCTGAAGACCGTGTTGAACGCCGAGATGTTGGCCGCCATGCCCGCCATGAACGAGGCGAGCAGGCCCGCGATCGCGACGCCGAGCATCCCGTTGGGCAGCAGGTCGCGCATCAGCAGGAGGATCGCGTCGTTGTACGTCGCGCCGCCCGTGTCGCCGCTGCCCGACTTCAGGTTGGTGATCTCCGGCACGACGATCGCGGCGATGACGCCCGGGATGATCACGATGAACGGGATGAACATCTTGGGGAAGGCACCGATGATCGGGGCCCGGCGGGCCGACGACATCGAGTCCGAGGCCATGGCCCGTTGCACCTCGACGAAGTTGGTCGTCCAGTAGCCGAACGACAGCACGAAGCCGAGGCCGAAGACCAGGCCGATGACCGACAGCACGGGGTTGTCGATCCCCGTCAGGTCGGTGCCGGGCCAGGACGACAGCTGCTCGCCGTTGGGCTGCACCTTGTCCTTGATGCCCTGCCAGCCGCCGACCTTGTGCAGCGCGACGATCGTCAGCGGCAGCAGGGC
>NZ_JAOPXQ010000268.1 GCF_025965075.1 Aeromicrobium sp. | reverse complement strand
CTGAAGAAGGTCGACCCGCCGCTGTTCCTCAAGGCGCTGGCAGTCGGCGAGATCGCGGTCGGTGCCGCCCTGCTCGCGCCGGTCGTCCCGGCGTGGACCGCGGGCGCCGGCCTGACGGCGTTCTCCGCCGGGCTGCTCGGGGTGTATGCCAAGACGCCCGGACTGCGCGAGGGCCTGCGGCCGACGCAGGCCGGCCTCCCGATCGCCAAGGACGTGTGGCTGGCCGGCATCGGCGTGAGCCTGCTGATCGACGCCGCGTCCGACCGCCGGGGCAGGCGCAAGGCTGCGAAGGCCGCCCGCTCCGCCACGGCCTAGTCCGACCCCGAGCGAGGACCCCTCCGACCGCCCACCTGAGAGACTGCCCCCCATGGCCACCCACCCCACCGCCGACACCCAGGTGCTCGCGGGCCGCCCCTTCCCGCTGGGTGCCCACCCCGAGGCCGGAGGCGTGCGCTTCGCGGTCGCCAGCAGCGTGGCCGACAAGGTCGAGGTGTGCCTCGTCGACGACGAC
The DNA here is from genome assembly GCF_025965075.1 of Aeromicrobium sp. GTDB lineage: Bacteria > Actinomycetota > Actinomycetes > Propionibacteriales > Nocardioidaceae > Aeromicrobium. Next base: position 5,452 of record NZ_JAOPXQ010000268.1, on the reverse strand, counting down.
GGCAACGAGCGCCGGATCGAGCTGCCGGAGCGGACCTTCGGGGTGTGGCACGGGCTGGTCCCCGGGGTGACGCCCGGCCAGAAGTACGGCTTCCGGGTCCACGGGCCGTACGAGCCCAAGACCGGCCTGCGCTGCAACCCGGCCAAGATCCTCGTCGACCCCTACGCCCGGCGGATCTCCGGAGCGCTGACGGACCTGGCGGCGGCCTACGGCTACGCCGACGACCCCGAGGGCGTCGAGCCCAGCGCGGTCGACTCGTTGGGCAGCGTCCCCCTCAGCGTCGTCACGAGCCCCGGCGGTCCGGACACCGGGGTCAAGCCCGACATCCCGTTCGAGGAGACCGTCGTCTACGAGCTGCACGTCAAGGGCTTCACGGCGCAGCACCCCGACATCCCCGAGCCCCTGCGCGGCACCTATCTCGGCCTGGCCCACCCCGTCGCGATCGACCACCTGCTGCGCCTCGGCGTGACGAGCGTCGAGCTGCTCCCCGTGCAGGCGTTCTGCGACGAGCCCTCGTTGATCCGGGCTGGCCGGCACAACTACTGGGGCTACTCGCCGCTGGGCTACTTCGCCCCGCACGCGGGCTACGCCAGCGAGGCCGGCCGCGAGGTCGAGGAGTTCCGCACGATGGTCGCGGCGCTCCACGCGGCGGGCATCGAGGTCATCGTCGACGTCGTCTACAACCACACGTGTGAGGGCGGTCCCGACGGGCCGACGCTGAGCTTCCGCGGCTACGAGGCGCCGGCCTACTACCTGCACGACGACGACGGCCACATGGCCGACATCACGGGCTGCGGCAACACGATCGAGGCGGCCTCGCCGACCGTCATCCGGCTGGTGACCGACTCGCTGCGCTACTGGGCCACCGAGCTCGGCGTCGACGGCTTCCGCTTCGACCTCGCCAGCACCCTGGGCCGTCCGCGCGGCGGCGAGTTCGACCGCGACTCGGCGCTGCTGACCGCCATCACGACCGATCCGGTGCTGTCCCGCTGCAAGCTCATCGCCGAGCCGTGGGACGCGACGGGGGAGGGCTATCAGGTCGGCTACTTCGCCGCCCAGTGGGCCGAGTGGAACGGCGTCTACCGCGACACGATCCGCGACTTCTGGCGCGGCGAGACGGGCGTCGACGACCTGGCCTACCGCCTGACGGGGTCCTCCGACCTGTACGACCACAGCCTGCGTCGCCCGTGGCAGTCGATCAACTTCGTCGACGCCCACGACGGGTTCACGCTGCGCGACCTCGTCTCGTACGACGGCAAGCACAACGACGCCAACGGCGAGGACAACCGCGACGGCACCAACGACAACCGGTCGTGGAACCACGGCGTCGAGGGCGAGACCGACGATCCCGCGGTCACCGCGCTGCGGGCCCGCCAGGCGCGCAACCTGTTCGCGACCCTGATGCTGTCGACCGGGACGCCGATGTTCGTCGCCGGCGACGAGCGGTGGCGCACCCAGGGCGGCAACAACAACGCCTACTGCCTGGACGACCCGACGTCGTGGGTCGACTGGACCGCGACGGAGGAGTCCGAGGCAATGCTGTCGTTCGCCCGCCGGGTCATCTTCCTGCGCGCCGACAGCCCCGCGCTGCGCCAGCCCGAGTTCTTCGACGGCCGGACCACCCCGACCGGCCGCCCCGACCTGATCTGGCTGCGCCCGGACGGCGAGGAGGTCGACGAGGCCGCCTGGGCCGATCCCGAGTGCCGGACCCTCGGCATGTGGATCGACGGGTCCAACAGCCAGTCGCGCACCCGAGAGGGCGAGCTGCTGGTCGATCACTCCTGGCTCCTGCTGGTGCACGCCGGCGCCGACCCGATCGACGTCACGCTGCCGGGCCCGGAGTTCGGCACGACGTTCGAGCCGGTGCTCGACACGACGACCCAGGACGGTCGTCCGGCCTCGGAGGAGCCGCTGTCGGCGGGAGGCGCCGTGACGCTCGAGGGACGCTCGTTGCTGCTGCTCAAGGCGCCGCGTGAGGAGTCCGACACCGCTGCCACCGTTTGACCTGTTGCGCGACCGGGCACCACTGGCAGGGTGGGACCAGAAGCACACCACGACGACGCAGAGCGGAGAGCGCTTCACATGACGGGTCGACTCGGCATCGATGACGTACGGCCCGAGGTGGCCGGCGGTCGGGATCCTTCCAAGGCGGTCGTGGGCGAGCACGTCCCGGTCACCGCCACGGTGTGGCGGGAGGGGCACGACGCCGTCGCCGCGACGGTCGTGTGGTCCGGGCCCGACGGCGTGGAGCGGCAGACCCGCATGGCCGAGCGCGGCACGGGCCTGGACCTGTTCGCCGCGACGATCGTGCCCGACGCCGTCGGCGCGTGGACGTTCCGCGTCGACGCGTGGGGTGACCCGTGGGCGACCTGGACGCACGCCGCCTCGGTCAAGCACGCCGCCGGCCAGACCGCCGCGGAGATGGCCAACGACCTCGAGATCGGCGCCCGGCTGCTTGACCTCAAGGCCCCCGCCGGCCGCGGCAGGCACGTCCTCAAGGACGCCGCCGCGGCGTTGCGCGCGACCAAGCTGCCGCTCGACGACCGGCTGTCGGTGGCCCTCGGTGCCGAGGTCCAGCAGCTGATGCACGACGACCCGGTCCGCGAGCTCGTGACGCAGGGCGTGCCGCACACCCTCTGGGTCGACCGCGGCCGTGCCGCGTACGGCTCGTGGTACGAGCTGTTCCCCCGTTCGACGGGCGGGGTGGACAAGAAGGGCCAGCCGCGGCACGGCACGCTCCGGACCACGGCCACGGCGCTCGACCGGGTTGCGCGGATGGGCTTCGACGTCATCTACTTCCCGCCGATCCACCCCATCGGGCGGGTCAACCGCAAGGGCAAGGACAACACCCTGACCCCGACCAAGGACGATGTCGGCTCGCCGTGGGCGATCGGCGCCGCCGAGGGCGGGCACGACGCGATCCACCCGGACCTGGGCACGTTCAAGGACTTCGACGCCCTGGTCAAGCGCGCCCGCGAGCTCGACCTCGAGGTCGCCCTCGACCTGGCGCTGCAGGCCGCGCCCGACCACCCGTGGGCCACGCAGCACCCCGAGCTCTTCACGGTCCTGCCCGACGGGACGATCGCCTACGCCGAGAATCCGCCGAAGAAGTACCAGGACATCTACCCGCTCAACTTCGACAACGACCCCGAGTCGGCATACGCCGAGATGCTCCGGATCACGATGGCGTGGGTCGACCGCGGCGTCCGGATCTTCCGGGTCGACAACCCGCACACCAAGCCGACGAGCTTCTGGGCGTGGCTCATCGCGACGGTCAAGCAGACCCATCCCGACGTGCTGTTCCTCGCCGAGGCGTTCACCCGGCCGGCCCGGCTGTACGGGCTGGGGCGCGCGGGCTTCACGCAGAGCTACACGTACTTCACGTGGCGGACCACGAAGGCCGAGATCGTCGAGTTCGGCGAGCAGATCCGCGACCGCTGGGACGAGTCACGGGCCAATCTGTTCGTCAACACCCCCGACATCCTGCCCGAGCACCTGCAGGTCGGCGGCCCGGCGATGTTCGCGATCCGAGCGGCGCTCGCCGCGACGCTGTCGCCGACGTGGGGCGTCTACTCCGGGTTCGAGCTGTACGAGCACGAGCCGCAGAAGCCCGGCAGCGAGGAGTACCTCCACTCGGAGAAGTTCGAGCTGCGCCCCCGTGACTACGAGGCCGCACTGGCGGAGGGACGCTCGCTCGAGCCGTGGATCACCCGGCTCAACGAGATCCGGCGGGCCCACCCCGCCCTGCAGCAGATGCGGACCCTGCACTTCCACGACGTCGACCACGAGGCGCTGCTGGCGTACTCCAAGGTCGATCCCGAGACCGGCGACACGGTGCTCGTGGTGCTGTCCCTGGACCCGCACGAGGCGCGCGAGGGCACGGTGCACCTCGACCTGCCGGCGCTGGGCCTGGACTGGGGTGACCGGGTCATTGCGCACGACGAGGTGACCGGTGAGACGTACGACTGGGGGGACGCCAACTACGTGCGCCTGGACCCCGTGCGCGCCGTCGCGCACGTGCTGAGCCTGCAGCCGAGGACGACGTTCTGATGACCGACGAGATGGAGACCATGACTCACACGACACCCGCCCCCGACGCCGCGCTGACCGGGCTGGAGGAGACCCCGCACACCGGTGAGGCTGTCGAGGACGACGGCACGCTGGTCGAGCCGCAGGCCGAGGACTTCGAGCACGCCGAGCAGGCGCCGAGCGATCCGGACTGGTTCAAGCACGCGGTGTTCTACGAGGTGTTGGTGCGCGCGTTCGCGGACTCCAACGGCGACGGCACGGGCGACCTGCGGGGGCTCGCCGGCAAGCTGGACTACCTGCAGTGGCTCGGCGTCGACTGCCTGTGGCTGCCGCCGTTCTACGCCTCGCCGCTGCGCGACGGCGGCTACGACATCAGCGACTTCCGCGCCGTGCTGCCGGAGTTCGGGACGGTCGACGACTTCGTCTACCTCCTCGAGGAGGCGCACAAGCGCAACATCCGGGTCATCACCGACCTGGTCCTCAACCACACGTCCGACGCGCACCCGTGGTTCCAGGCGTCGCGCAACGACCCCGACGGGCCCTACGGCGACTACTACGTGTGGAGCGACGACGACTCGGCCTACTCCGACGCGCGCGTCATCTTCGTCGACACCGAGTCGTCCAACTGGACGTACGACCCCGTCCGTGGCCAGTTCTTCTGGCACCGCTTCTTCAGCCACCAGCCCGATCTCAACTTCGAGAACGCGGAGGTGCGGGAGGCCATGATCGACGTCCTGCGCTTCTGGCTCGACCTCGGCATCGACGGCTTCCGGCTCGATGCCGTGCCCTACCTGTTCGAGGAGGAGGGCACCAACGGCGAGAACCTGCCGCGCACGCACGAGTACCTGCGGGAGGTCCGTGCGACGGTCGACCGGGAGTATCCCGGCCGGATCCTGCTGGCCGAGGCCAACCAGTGGCCCGCCGACGTCGTGGAGTACTTCGGCAACCCGGACGTCGGCGGCGACGAGTGCCACATGGCATTCCACTTCCCGCTCATGCCGCGCATCTTCATGGCGGTCCGGCGCGAGTCGCGGTTCCCGATCTCGGAGATCCTGCAGCAGACCCCGGAGATCCCATCCGGCACGCAGTGGGGCATCTTCCTGCGCAACCACGACGAGCTGACGCTCGAGATGGTGACCGACGACGAGCGTGACTACATGTACCAGGAGTACGCCAAGGACCCGCGGATGAAGGCCAACATCGGCATCCGCCGGCGGCTCGCGCCCCTGCTCGACAACGACCGCAACCAGCTCGAGCTGTTCACGGCGATGCTGCTGAGCCTGCCCGGCTCACCGGTCCTGTACTACGGCGACGAGATCGGCATGGGCGACAACATCTGGCTCGGCGACCGCGACGCCGTCCGCACGCCGATGCAGTGGTCGCCCGACCGCAACGCGGGCTTCTCGCGTTCCGACCCGGGCCG
>NZ_JAOPXQ010000247.1 GCF_025965075.1 Aeromicrobium sp. | reverse complement strand
CGCCGAGCTTGTAGATCTTGTCGAACTCGGACGCCTCGGTCAGCGCCGTGCCGGTCATGCCGCTGAGCTTGTCGTAGAGGCGGAAGTAGTTCTGCAGCGTGATCGTGGCGAGGGTCTGGTACTCCTCGCGGATGCGCACGCCCTCCTTGGCCTCGATCGCCTGGTGCAGGCCCTCGTTGTAGCGGCGTCCGTCGAGGATGCGGCCGGTGTGCTCGTCGACGATCAGGACCTCGCCCTCCATGACGACGTAGTCCTTGTCGTTCTTGAACAGCTCCTTGGCCTTGATCGCGTTGTTGAGGAAGCTGATCAGCGGCGTGTTGACGGCGTCGTAGAGATTGTCGATGCCGAGCTGGTCCTCGACGACGTCGATGCCCTCCTCGGTGACCGAGATGGTCCGCTTCTTCTCGTCGACCTCGTAGTGCACGTCGATCTTCATCCGGCCGACGATCTTGGCGAACTCGCCGTACCACTTGACCTCGTCCTCGGTCGGGCCCGAAATGATCAGCGGCGTGCGGGCCTCGTCGATCAGGATCGAGTCGACCTCGTCGACGACGGCGAAGTTGTGGCCGTGCTGCACGCAGTCGGCGATGTCGTCGGCCATGTTGTCGCGCAGGTAGTCGAAGCCGAACTCGTTGTTGGTGCCGTACGTGATGTCGGCGGCGTAGGACTCGCGGCGCTCCGCCGGGGTCATGCTCGGCAGGATCATGCCGACGCTCAGGCCGAGGAAGTGGTGCACGCGACCCATCCACTCCGCGTGGTAGCGGGCGAGGTAGTCGTTGACCGTCACGATGTGGACGCCCTTGCCCTCGAGGGCGTTGAGGTACGCCGGCAGGGTCGAGACGAGCGTCTTGCCCTCACCGGTCTTCATCTCGGCGATGTTGCCGAGGTGCAGCGCCGCGCCGCCCATGACCTGGACGTCGAAGTGGCGCTGGCCGAGCACGCGGGAGGCGGCCTCGCGGACCGTCGCGAACGCCTCGGGCATGATGTCGTCGAGCGACTCGCCGTCGGCCAGGCGGCTGCGGAACTCGTCGGTCATGCCGCGGAGCTCCTCGTCGCTCATGACACGGAACTCCTCCTCCAGGGCGTTGACCTGCTTCGAGATCGCCTGGAGCTGCTTGAGGACCTTGCCCTCGCCCATGCGAAGGATCTTGTCGATGACCTTGGGCACCTTGAATGCACTCCTGAGACGCGGATGAGACGGAAGACTTGTGAGCCTGTCTAGTCTAGGTGACGCACCAGAGCCGCCGAGAGTTCCCCGGCCAGATTCCCCTTGACCGGCGGGACGATCGTCCCGAGACCCAGCCAGCCGGCCATCAGCCGCAGCTCGGCGGCGAGCTCCTCGGCGGTGCGGTCCGGGGCGTGGGACTCGGCCCAGGCCCCGTGCACCAGGAGGGCCCCGGCCGCCCGGTCCGCCTTGAGGTCGACCCGGGCGACGAGCCGGTCGCCCAGCAGGAAGGGCAGGACGTAGTAGCCGTGGACCCGCTTGTCGGCCGGCACATAGATCTCGATCCGGTAGCGGAAGTCGAACAACCGCTCGGTGCGGGTCCGCTCGAACACCAACGGGTCGAACGGGCTCAGCAGGGCCCGCGCCGACACCTTGCGGGGGCGCACGGCGTCACGGTGCAGGTACGCCGGTCGGCTCCAGCCCACGATCGAGGTCGGCTCGAGCTCGCCGCTCGCGACCAGGTCGTCGATCGCGATCCGGGTCGCCGTGGGGTCCATCCGGAAGTAGTCGCGCAGGCACTGCGCGGTCCCCACCCCGAGGGCACGGGCCGCGTGGCTGACGAGGACGCGGTGCGCCGCCGCCGCGTCGAGCGGCGCGGCCTCCAGCTGGGCGCGCGGGATGACCCGCTCGGGCAGGTCGTAGACGCGCTCGAACGCCGCGTTGCGCCGCGCGGCGGTCACCTTGCCCTTGTAGAACAGGTACTCCAGCGCCGACTTCACCTCGGACCAGCTCCAGCCCCAGCCCCCCGTGGTGCGCGGCACGTCGTGCTCGATCTCCCGGGCCGTCAGGGGTCCGCGGTCCCGCACCTCCGACAGCACCCACTCGACGAACTCGGGCTTCTCCTCGAAGACCCGGATCATGCCGCCCCACATCCGGGCGCCGCTCTCCATCCGGAACTGGAACGCCTGCCACAGGGCGATGTCGACGAGCGCAGCCTCGTGCGCCCAGTACTCGAACATCCGGCGGGGGGCACGGCCCGAGGCCCGGTGCAGCAGCTCGACGTCGTACGCCCCGAGTCGCGAGTACAACGGCATGTAGTGCGCCCGCGCCAGGACGTTGACCGAGTCGATCTGGAAGAAGCCCAGCCGCTCCACGACCCGCGCGACGTGGCGGGACGTGACCGGTCCGTCCAGGCCCGGGCGCGGTCGGGTGAACCCTTGCGCGGCCAGCGCGATCCGCCTGGCCTGCAGCACGCTCAACGTCATCGGGCGAGGGTCATCGAGGCAGCGTCACGGCATGTCGTCGACGAGCTTGCTGCGCACGGCGTACATCGCCGCCTCCATGCGCGACTTCATCTGCAGCTTCTCCAGGATGTTGCGGATGTGGTTCTTGACCGTGTTCTCGCTGATGAACAGCTCCTCGGCGATCTCACGGTTGCTCAGACCCCGCGCGACGTGCCGCAGCACGCCGAGCTCGCGGGGGGTGAGGTTGGTCGCGGGAGCCGGGCTCTTGGACATCTGGACGAACTCGTCGAGGAGCTTGGTCGCCATGCTGGGGCTGATGAGCGACTGGCCCGACGCGACGAGCCGCACCGCCTCGGCGACCTGCTCGTAGGTCGAGCCGTCCTTGAGCAGGTAGCCCGAGGCGCCGCTGCGGATGGATTCGTAGAGGTCCGACTCGTCGTCGCTCGCGGTCAGCATGATGATCCCCGTCGTCGGGGAGATCTGCTTGATCGCGGCACACACCTCGACGCCGCTGCGTCCGGGCATGCGCACGTCGAGCAGGACGATGTCGAACGGGTTCTCGGCAACGAGCTCGAGCGCCTTTTCCCCGTCGTCGACCTCTTCCAGCTCCAGGCTGTCGTCAGCCCCCAGCACCATCTTGACCCCGCGCCTGAAGAGCTCCTGATCATCGACCAAGAGGACGCGGATGCTGTCGCCCCGAGAAGTCACTCGTCGATCATGCCACGGAAGCAGGGTCGAGTCGCGTTTGTCACTCGGTGACGTCGAGGTGGATGACTCCGTAGTCGTAGCCCTTGCGCAGGTAGACCACGCTGGGACGCATCGAGTCCTTCTCGAGGAACAGGTAGAAGTCGTGACCCACGAGCTCCATCTCGTACATCGCCTGCTCGAGCGTCATGGGCACCCCGGTGTGCGTCTTCTCGCGCACGACGAGCGGGCAGTCGCCCTGCACCTCGATGGGTCCGGCCATGCTGGTGGGGATGGCGTCCGGATCGTCCAGGAGCAGGTCCTCGATCGGGACGTTCGACGTCGCCTTGGCGACGGAGGTCGGCGTCTTGTCACCGTGGTGGATGCGCTTGCGGTCCGCGGCGCGGCGCAGCCGGGACTCGAGCTTGTCGATCGCGGAGTCGAGCGCGGAGTGCTGGTCGGTCGACGTGGCCTCGGCCCGGACCGCCGGCCCCTTGGACCGCAGGGTCATCTCGACCTTGGCCGCGGTCTCGTGCTGGCGAGGGTTCTTCTCGTGCGTGACCTCGACCTCGACACGACTGATCTTCTGACGGGAGTCGTACTTCTGCAACCGCGACAATTTTTCCTCGACGTGCTCCCGAAAACGCTCGGAGATCTCGCTGTTGCGACCGTTGACGACAATTTCCATGGGGACTCCCTTGTCTCGGTGTCACGTATTTATTTTGGCTGCGATGTTCCTGCGTCGGCTCCCGCCGTACACCGACGTTAGACCGCCCCCGGGGTTAGCGCCATACCTGGAAGCAACTTCATCGGGCCGTCTCAGAAAGACGTCCTGTCGCTCCTGCAACGGCGACGCCGACGGGTCGTCGACCCGTCTCGGAGAGCGCTCGCACGGCCTCCGCCACGGTCGATCCGGTCGTCAGGATGTCGTCGACGACGACGATCTCGCGGCCCGCCGGCAGCCGGCCCGGGCGGACCCGGAACGCCCCCGCGAGGTTGGCCGCTCGGGCCGCGGCGCCGAGCCCGGCCTGGTCCTCGGTGACGCGTCGGTAGGCCAGTGCCGGCGCCGTCACGACGTCGACGCCGAGCCGGACCAGGTGCCCGCGAGCCGCCCGGGCGAGGTCGTCCACGAGATCGGCCCCGCGGGCACGCCGGCTGCGTGCCGACGTGGGCACCGGGACCAGGGCCAGGGGCCGCCCGGTGTCGAGCGTCAGGACCGCGGCGGCCACGTGGTGGGCCAGCACGCCCGTCAACGCCGTGACGCCCTCCTCCTTCCACGCGATCAGCACGCGCCGCAGGACGTCAGCGTTGACGCCACCGGACGCCGGCAGGACCGGCGGTCGGCGCAGCCGGTCGGGTGTCGGGCTGGGCCACCGGATCGCCGGGTCCGGGGCGACGGCCTCGCCGCAGGTTCGGCACAGGGCCAGCGCCGGGGTCCCGCACCCGGCGCAGCACGCCCCCAGCACGAGGTCGGCGACGGGGACGATGAGGTGGCCGAGCACCGCCCCAGCCTCCCGCGGCCGGGGCCGCGGCGACAGGACGCGCGACACGCCTGTGGACGTCAGGTGCCGGCGGTGAGCCCTGTGACCTTCGGGCCCTCGACGAGCCGCCAGGAGCCCTGCGCCGCGAGGAACCACAGTCGTCGGCGAGAGTCCGCCGCCCAGAGCTCCGGCGACTCCCCCGAGCCGATCGCCAGGGCCACGGCGTCGATGTCGGGCAGTGACGCTCCCCCGGTCAGGTCGTCGCTCGTCGCCGAGCCGTCGATCGAGACCTGATAGGCCTGCACGCCGGACGGGCCCCGGGCGAGGAAGGCCAGCTCGGTGGGCGACGACCACGACACCGACCGGGGGGCGGCGACCGACGGGCGCACCCGACGCGACGGGCCGAGCCCCAGCAACCGGTCCCCGGCGTCGCGCAGCACCGCCCCGACCCGGATCTGCCCGCCCGAGGTCGGCGACGTGACGACATAGCGCGTCCCGTCCGGCGACAGGGCGAAGGTCGTGATCCTGCGTCGGGCGAGGTCGGAGGCCTCCACGACGCGTTGCTTCTCGCCCTCCACGATCCGCACGCGCGTCCCGCCGACGCCGCGGTCGACCAGCCACAGCGTCCCGTCGGGGTCCCAGTGCGGGCCGATCGCGTCAGTCGCGGGGAGCGTGAAGGCGTCCCCGCCGTCACGGTCGGAGATCCGCACCTGGCCACGTCCCGGCAGCACGCCCGCGACGCCCGCCGCCGACACCGCGACGAGCTCGGCACCGCGCGCGTCCTTGCCCCAGGAGCCGCTGATCGGACTGGACTTCGCCTCGTCGAGCTCGACGACCCGGTCGCCGGCGACGGCGTAGGCGCGTGCCCGGGCGAGGCTCGGCCCGTAGCCGCCCCACGACGAGATCGGCTGGACGGCCTGACCGTTGGCCGTGAGCGGGCTCGAGCCGCCCACGATCTGGACCCCCTCGACCCCCGGGACCTGCCGCAGCGTCCACACGATCTGGGCCGAGAGGCGGTCGCGGGCCGAGTCGCGCATCCCCCCCAGGTCGGCCGTGAACTCGACGTCGGCGATCCCGTCGTCCGACACCGGCACCGACGGTCGCAGGTCCTTGAGCGGCGGGACGTACGTCCGTGCGGATGCGCCGGCGCCCCCGCGGGGACCGCGACCCAGGCTCGTGACGAGGCTCGTCGCGAGCTGGTCGCCGACGACCTGGAAGACCGGGTCGGCCACGAGACGGCGGCCGGGGCGGTCGAAGAAGAACAGGTTGAACGAGCGGAAGTAGTCGGCGAAGAACTTCTCGTTGACCAACAGCCCGTCGTCCGGGTTGACGATCCGCCACTGACCGTCGACCTGCTGCAGCGTGTACGACACGGAGCTCAACCGGTTGCGCCGTGCGTAGTGGCCCTGGCGGTCGAGCCGGGCCTCCTCGCGGTAGCCCAGCCGGACGTCGACGGCCCCCTTGGACTCCCCTCGTGGGTCGTCGAGCCCCGTCGTCGACGGGACCCGTCCCGCCACCTCGGTCTTGGAGTAGATCCGCACCCCGCTCGCAGGGTTCCAGGCCTTTGCGGCGTCCGGGGTCAGGAACGCCGCCGCGGTCCGCAACGTGGTCGGGAACGCCAGCATCGAGTCGAGGTAGCCCCGGACGATCTGCTCGGGCGAGGCGTCGTCGACGGGTCCGGCGGGCGAGTACCTCACGCTGCTCTCGCCGAGCCCGCCGTCCTCGGACACCTTGCGCACGGGTCCCGAGCTGGGGATGCCCACGCACCCCGCGACCAGCAGCAGGGCGACGATCGCGGCCAGACGCCTCATGCGTACACCGAGACGACGGCCGGGGACCTGGACGAGCCCTCGGGCTTGGGGATCGTCAGGATGAACTCGCTGCCCTGACCCGGGCGCCCCCACGCCTGGAGGGTCCCGCCGTGCAGCGCGGCGTCCTCGCGGGCGATCGCCAGGCCGAGGCCCGTGCCGCCCTGGGTCCGGGCCGGATCGGCTCGCCAGAAGCGGTCGAAGACCCGGAGGTTCTCGTCGCCCGACAGCCCGATGCCGAAGTCCCGCACCGCGAGCGTCACGCACTGCTCGTTCTGCCCGACCTCGATCTCGATGACCGGCGATCCGCTGTACTTCGCGGCGTTCGTCAGCAGATTGCGCACGATGCGGTCGATCCGGCGGATGTCCGCCTCGACGATCGCGGGGCGGTCGACGCCGATCAGCCGCACCTCGATGTCCTGGCGGGCCAGACCCGGGTCGTCCGCCGCCTGGCGGGCCACCTGGGCCAGGTCGATCGTGTCGAGCTCGAGCTGGGCCGCGCCCGCGTCGAACCGGCTCAGGTCGAGCAGGTCCGACAGCAGCGACTCGAACCGGTCGAGCTCGCGCTTGAGCAGCTCGGCCGAGCGGGCGGTCTGCGGGTCGAAGCGGTCCCGCGAGTCGTACAGCACCTCGCTGGCCATCTGGACCGTCGTGAGCGGCGTGCGCAGCTCGTGCGAGACGTCCGAGACGAAGCGCTGCTGGAGGCGCGAGAGGTTCTCGAGCCGACGGATCTGGCTCTGCAGGCTCGCGGCCATCTGGTTGAACGACGAGCTGAGTCGGGCGATGTCGTCCTCGCCGCTGACGTGCATGCGCTGCTCGAGGTTGCCGCTCGCGTAGCGCTCGGCGATCCGGCGCGCCATCCGCACGGGGTCCAGCACCTGGCGCGACACGAGGAACGCCACGCCGCCGACCATCAGCACCATCGCGAGGCCGCCGAGCAGCAGCGCGCGGCGGACCAGGTCGAGGGTGTCCTGCTGATCCTTCAGCGAGAACAGGTAGAACAGCGCGTAGGTGTCACCGCTGCCGGGAGCCCGCAGCTGCGTCCCCACGACGACCGACGGTGCGGCGTCCGAGCCGCCCAGCAACGACAGGTCCGAGTAGCGCCAGAAGGTGCCCGGGCCCGAGCGCACCGCGGTCATGAGGTCCTCGGGCAGCGAGCCGGGCGCGATCGCTGCGGACGTGCGGACCGGGACCTCGCCCTCGGCGGACAGGAACGGCCCCTCGAGCACCAGCTCGTACGTCCGCTGGGCGCCGCGCGACCGCGTCAGTGAGTCCACCATCTGGGTCAGGCTCTGCGACTGCGCCGACGGCTCGATGTCGACGGCGGCGTCGAGCTGGGTCTGCGCGTACTCGAAGCCCGACCGCGCCTCCGCGATCGCGGCGGAGCGGCGGTCGTCGGCGAGACCGCCGGCGACGTTGTGCAGCAGCGCCCAGCCGGTCAGCCCGATCACCAGGCCGCTGAGGATGATCGTGCTGGTCACGACCCGTGCCTGGATCGAGCGACGCCAGATCCGCGCGATGCCGTGCATCACTCCCCCATCACGGGGTCGGCGTGATCGCCTGGTAGCCGACACCGCGGACGGTGCGGATGATCTCGGGGTTCTCGGCATCGTCCTCGATCTTGGACCGCAGCCGGGTCATGTGGACGTTGACGAGCTTGGTGTCACCGGGGTGGTGGTAGCCCCAGACCTTCTGCAGCAGGGACTCGCGGGTGAAGACCTGGGAGGGATCGCCCAGCAGGCACGCGAGCAGGTCGAACTCGAGCGGCGTGAGCTCGAGCGGCTCGCCCTTGCGGGTCACGGTGTGCCCCGCCGGGTCGAGCACGATGTCGCCGAACACCAGCGGCTCGACGAGCTGGTCCGACCGACGGAGCCGGGCCCGGATGCGGGCCACGAGCTCGGTGTTCTTGAACGGCTTGGTGATGTAGTCGTCCGCCCCGGCCTCGAGTCCCGCGACGACGTCGGGCGTGTCGGACTTGGCGGTCAGCATGATGATCGGGACCGCGGACTTGTCGCGGATCTGGCGGCACACGCTCATGCCGTCGAGCCCGGGGAGCATCAGGTCCAGCAGCACGACGTCGGGCTTGAACTGCGAGAACGCCGCCATGACCCGGTCCCCCGAGCGGCAGACCGCGGCCGTCAGACCCTCGCCCTCGAGAACGATCGTGAGCATCTCCGCGAGGGATGCGTCGTCGTCGACGACCAGCACCCGGTCACGCTTCGTGCGTCGATAGCTCATAGAGCCTCAATTCTACCGGCGCCCGAACGGCGACGAGCGCCAGATGCGGACATCTGGCGCTCGTCGTCGGGTGGGTCGGTGCTCAGTAGCGGTAGTGGTCGGACTTGTAGGGTCCGGCGACGTCGACGCCGAGGTAGGCGGCCTGCTCCTTGGTGAGCTCCGTCAGCTCGACGCCGAGGGCGTCGAGGTGCAGACGGGCAACCTCCTCGTCGAGGTGCTTGGGCAGCACGTGGACGCCGAGCTCGTACTGGCTCGCCTTGGTGTAGAGCTCGATCTGCGCCAGGACCTGGTTGGTGAACGAGTTCGACATGACGAACGACGGGTGGCCCGTCGCGTTGCCGAGGTTGAGCAGACGTCCCTCGGACAGGACGATGATCTTCTTGCCGTCCTCGAAGATCCACTGGTGGACCTGCGGCTTGATCTCGTCCTTGACGATGCCGGGGATCTTGGCGAGGCCCGCCATGTTGATCTCGTTGTCGAAGTGGCCGATGTTGCCGACGATCGCCTGGTGCTTCATCTTCTGGAAGTGCTCGACCGTGATGATGTCGAAGTTGCCGGTCGTGGTGATGAAGATGTCGGCCGTCTCGACAACCGAGTCGAGGCGCTTGACCTCGTAGCCGTCCATCGCCGCCTGGAGGGCGCAGATCGGGTCGATCTCGGTGACGATGACCCGGGCACCCTGGCCGCGCAGCGACTCCGCGGAGCCCTTGCCGACGTCGCCGTAGCCGCACACGACGGCGACCTTGCCGCCGATCATGACGTCGGTGGCGCGGTTGAGACCGTCGATCAGCGAGTGACGGCAGCCGTACTTGTTGTCGAACTTGCTCTTGGTGACCGAGTCGTTGACGTTGATCGCCGGGAAGAGCAGCGTGCCCTCACGGAAGCGGTCGTACAGCCGCAGCACGCCGGTGGTCGTCTCCTCGGAGACGCCCTTGATGTCCTTGGCGATGTTGGTCCAGTGCTGGGGCTTGGCCTCGACGGAGCGGGCCAGGACGCGCAGCACCTCCTTGAACTCCTCGTTGTCGGTGCTGTCCTGCGACGGCACGACGCCGGTCTTCTCGAACTCGACGCCCAGGTGCAACAGCATCGTGATGTCGCCGCCGTCGTCCAGGAGCACGTTGGGGCCGCCCTCGGCGAAGTCGAAGACCTTCTCGGCCTCGTCCCAGTACTCGGCGAGCGACTCGCCCTTCCACGCGAAGACGGGGGTGCCCTGGGGGTCCTCGACGGTGCCGTCGCGGCCCACGACGACGGCAGCGGCGGCGTGGTCCTGGGTCGAGAAGATGTTGCACGTGGCCCAGCGGACATCGGCACCGAGCGCCGTGAGCGTCTCGATGAGGACGGCCGTCTGGATCGTCATGTGCAGCGATCCGGCGATGCGGGCTCCGGCGAGCGGCTGGCTCGCTCCGAAGCGCTCACGCATGGCCATGAGGCCCGGCATCTCGTGCTCGGCGAGGTCGATCTCCTTGCGACCGTACTCCGCGAGGGAGAGGTCTGCGACGTTGTAATCCATGCTCAAAGCCTACCGGTGGGCGCCCACGTCCACCCAATCAAACCGTGTGAGTCATGCGACCGGCATGGACCGTGACCAGTCCCGGGGCGTACCGTGTCGACGGGGTGTGACGGGCGTCACAGCTGCCGAAGTTCCGATCCGACCTTGGGGGATCCGCCATGTCCGACCACTCACCGTCCGACAAGGGGCCGCTCGTCGTCGCCGGGGTCGCCCTCGCCGTCGCGATCATCGCGCCACTGCTCGTCTGGACGTATGCCAGGAACGGTCCCGAGCTGTGGGGTGTCCCGTTCTTCTTCTGGTACCAGTTCCTGCTGGTCATCGTCTCGGTCGTGCTGACGTCGATCGCGTACCGACTGGTGATCCGGCACGAGCGCCGCCGGCGTCGTGCCGCGGGCCTGTCCGTCGACGGGGGCGACCGATGAACGACATCGACCCGATCGCCCTGGCGGTGTTCCTGTTCTTCTTCGGGCTCGTCACGATCCTGGGCTTCCTGGCCGCTCGCTGGCGCAAGGTCGGCGAGCTCGACAACCTCGACGAGTGGGGACTCGGCGGCCGCAGCTTCGGCACGTTCATCGCGTGGTTCCTGATCGGTGGCGACATCTACACCGCGTACACGTTCATCGCGGTGCCCGCGCTGCTGTACGCCGGCAACGCCACGGGATTCTTCGCCGTGCCCTACACGATCATCCTGTACCCCATCATCTTCGTGTTCCTGCCCCGGCTGTGGTCGGTCTCGCACCGCCGGCGCTACGTCACGCCGGCGGACTTCGTGCAGGGTCGCTTCGACTCCCGGTCGCTGTCTCTGGCCGTCGCCTTCACCGGCATCCTGGCGACGCTGCCCTACATCGCGCTCCAGCTCGTCGGCATCCAGGCCGTGCTGGACGTCATCGGGCTGGGAGGCAACGACGACGCCGGCTGGTTCCGCAAGGACCTGCCGCTGTTCGTCGCGTTCGCGCTGCTGGCCGCCTACACGTACTCCTCGGGCCTGCGGGCGCCTGCCCTCATCGCGTTCGTCAAGGACACGCTGATCTACCTCGTCATCATCGTGGCGGTGATCTACCTGCCGACCCAGCTCGGTGGTTGGGGCGGGATCTTCGACTCGGCCGAGAAGGCGTTCAGCTCTTTCAACCGGGACAACGCCGACGCGATCGCCAACGGCGAGGCCACCAGCAAGGGGCTGATCCCCACCCTGGGGGCGTCGCAGTGGGCGTACGCCTCGCTCTCACTCGGCTCGGCGCTCGCGCTGTTCA
>NZ_JAOPXQ010000257.1 GCF_025965075.1 Aeromicrobium sp. | reverse complement strand
ATCAGGAACAGCAGCGCCGCGCCGCACGCCGCACCGAGCAGGCCGCCGCGGCCACCCGCGAGGCTGATGCCGCCCAGCGCGACGGCGGCGATCGCGAGCATCGTGTAGGTGGGTCCCACAGTCGCGTCGGCGCCACCCAGAACTGCGGTCAGCACCAGGCCGGCCACACCCGTCATCGCTCCAGTGAGCACATAGGCCACGAATCGCACCGCTGTCACGGGCACACCGGCGGTGTAGGCCGCGCGGTCGTTCGACCCGACCATCAAGAGGTTGCGCCAAAACGCCGTGCGGGTCAGGAGCCACCACAGGCCGCCGACCAGGAGCATGACCCACACGACGTTGGGCACGACGCCCTCGACGTCGGTGAACCAGTCCATCCAGACCGGCAGCGCGCCGGTCGGCGAGGCGAGAACCTGCGTCGCGATGCCCGCGAACACCAGGTATGTCGCGAGGGTCGCAATGATCGGGGGGATCCTGATGAGAGCGACCAGGCTGCCGTTGACTGCGCCGATCACGACCCCGAGCAAGACGGCCGCGGGGATGACGATCCAGGCGACGGAGATTTGGTGAGCGATCAGCCCGGCCGCGAGGATCACGCTGACCAAGCCGGCCCCGGGTCCGACGGACAGGTCGAGCCCGCCGCCACCACTCAGCACGACGGGTGCTTGTGCCATCGCCAGCAGGACCAGCGGCGAGGCGTACACCAGCACGAGCTTCCATCCCCCGTCGAGGAACTGACCGCTCTTTTGGGCCGTGATCGCAATCATCACGAGCACGGCAAGTGCGGCTGGGACGAAGTACGGAACGGCCCGGCCGCCCCGGATGGGGGCGCGGTCGACGGTCGTCATGCGCGTGTCCTTTCGTGGGTGGCCAAGGCGGGGGCCTGACCGAACATCGCCGAGAGCACCCCGTCGTACGTCATTTCATCGCCCTCGAGCACGGCCTCGAGACCGTGGTCATGGCAGACCGCGACCCGGTCGCACGACGTCAGGAGCTCCTCGATCTCAGTCGAGAGCATGACGACGGTCATGCCGGCATCAGTCAACTCGCGCATCAACGCGTAGAAGTCGCGCTTGGTGCCGATGTCAACGCCTCGCAGTGGGTCGTTGAGCACCAGCAGGTCCGGCTTGGCGGCGAGCCAGCGGCCCACCAGAACCTTCTGCGCGTTGCCGCCACTGAGACCCGTGATCGGGTAGTCCGGATCATCGGGGGCGACGCCAAGTCGTTGCATCTGGGCGCGGACGGCCTGCTGGATGGCGTGCGGTCGCAGCACTCCGAGTCGCGAGTGCTCGCCGTACGTGGCCATGGCCAGGTTGTCCCGCACGTCGAGCGTGCGGAACAGGCCCTCTTCCTGGCGTTTGCCGGGGACGTACGCGATGCCCGATGCCACGGCGTTGCGGTAGCCACGCACCCGGCTCCACAGGCCGTCGCGGTCGATCTCCACCTTGCCCTTCGGGGGAAGGCTGACTCCCGCGAACGCCTCGACCAATGCCACCGCGCCGTGCCCGTCAAGCCCGCCGACGCCGAGAATTTCGCCCCGGCGCACGTCGAGGTCAAACGGCCGGGCGTCGGATGACAGCGCCACGCCGCACAGACGGGCAGCAGTTCCCTGCTCGTCCCGTCGGCGTGCCGTCACTGTGGCTGCTCCGGCGTGCTCAGACTCGCTGCGGCCGTCCATCATGCTGAGCAGCCGTGAGGGCGTCGCCTCGGCTCGGTCGACCGTGCCGACCGTGTGGCCTGACCGCTGCACCGTGGCACGGTCGATCAGGATCTCCAGCTCGTCCATGCGGTGCGAGACGAACAGCACGCTGCGGCCGTTGGAGCGCTCCGCCTGCAGCAGCGCGAACAGCCGGTCGCGGGTAGCCAGGTCGAGCGCGGATGTCGCCTCGTCCAGAATCAGCAGCCGCCACGGCCGAACCAGGGCCCGGGTCAGCGTCAGGACTTGGCGCTCGGCCAGCGACAGCTGGTAGGGCGATGCGGTCAGGATCGACGGCGATGTACCTAGCCGCTCGACGACCTCGGTCGCCAGCTCCAGCTCGGCGGTCCTGCGCCGGCGGCGCCGGAACAGTCCGTCAGTGCCGGCGAACACGTTGTCCAGGCCTGAGCAGTCGTCGGAGATGAGCGTCTCCTGGAAGACCGTGAGGACACCATGGGCCTGCGCCGCCGTGGGCGAGCGCAGGTCGACATCCTTGCCGTCAACCCGGACTGTTCCCTCGGTCGGCGCCATGATCCCGCTGAGTAGCTTGACCACGGTGCTCTTGCCGGACCCGTTCTCGCCCACGAGACCGTGGATCTCGCCGGGCCGGATGTCGAGCTGACAGCCGTCGAGCGCAACGGTCGCACCGTAGCGATGTGTGATATCGGCCAGCTCGATCAGGGGTGTTGGTGTCATGGCAACCTCTCAGAGACGGTGCGCGACGTGACGGTCGCGCCCGTAGACGGTGATGAGCACGAGGATCGCGATGCCGAGCATCACTTGCTGCATGTTCGGTCCCACCGAGAACCCGATCAGCAGTGTCGTGAACTCGGTCGTGACCAGCACACCGGCGATGGTCCGGGCGTAGCCTCCGGCGCCGCCCAGCAGCGAGGTGCCACCGACAACGACTGCGGTGATGGTCGAGAAAAGGTAGGCGGCACCGATGTCCACAGATGCGCCACCACTGAACCCCGCGAGCAGCACGCCGGCGGCGCTCGCGCAGATCGCTCCGGCGGAGTAGACGAACACGCGGACCAACATCGGCCGGGCCAGGGCCAGGCGCGCGGCCGTGACGTTGGAACCCAGGGCGAAGATCTGCCGGCCGATGACGGTGCGCCTCTCGACGAGCACGACGACTACTGCCACCAGCACCCAAACCACGAGCGCCGCGGGCAGTGGCAGACCGAGGACTGATCCCCGCGGCGAGACAGCGTTGGTGATGAACCCCGGGACGTCGCCACCGGTGTTGCCGTCGACCGAGATCAGCACGCCGCCGGTCACCACCGACGCGACCCCCAGGCTCACAACGAGCGGGTGCAACCCGAAGATGCTGGACAGCACCCCGTTCGCCATGCCGATCAGGATCGACAGCACCAGCAACAGGACGACGATCTCGCCGAACGACCAGCCCTTGGCGTACAACGTCGTGAGGAGCACGTTGGCCATGCCGATCGTGGCCGGGATCGACAGGTCTATCCCGGCGATCATCACCGCCCAGGTCTGTCCGACCGCGGCAATCCCAAGCACTGCCGACAGCACCAGCAGCGACATGATGCCGGTGCGCGACAGCACGTCGGGCGTGGCAACCATCAGCACCAGGAACATCGCTAGTGGGGCCAGGTAGACCAGGAGAGAACTCAAGGCCCCCCGACGACGGCGGCTGGTGGCTGCCGACGTCGGGGTGGGCGTCTGCTCGATCGCCGAGGTGGACATACCGGGTGATCCCTACTTGACCGGCAAGTCGGCGAGACCTGCGTCGAACGTGGCCGGGGTACCCGTGCCGGTGAACAGGTCGTCGTAGTACGCCGCGGGCACTGAGCCACCGTTGGCGGGCTGCGCGTTGCACCCGCTGCTGAGCTTCATGCCCGGCTTGTAGTACTTGTCGACGTTTGAGCCGTCGATCTGCACGAGCGGGTAGAGCAGCGTGTTGTGCTTGGGCTTCTGGCCGGCCAGCATCCTGAGCGCGACCTTGAACGCCTCGTTCACACCCTGACCCGCACCGCCGGCGAAGCCGAATGACTCGCTGCCGGTCTGCTTCCAGCTGGCGAGCCACGAGCACGCACCCTCGAAACCGGTGACCGGCGGCAGGTCGCGGTCGGCCTGCTGGAAGGCCTGCGTCACGGGCACGGCGCAAACGCCACCGTCCCAGACTCCGGCGATCGCGCCTTGGTGCGTGCTCAGGTAACGCAGCATCTGGGACTTGATGGTCGACGGCGTCCACTGACCCGTGATGTGGTCGACCTTCAGGCCAGCCTTCTTGAACGTGTCCGACGCGCCGGCCTGACGGGCCTCGGCAGCGGCCACGCCGGGGATGCCGTCGCACATCACGATGGTGTCCTTCGTATTGCCGACCTTGTCGACGAGCCACTCGGCCGACGTACGACCAGCGTCGTACGCGCCGAAGTCCGACTGGACGACATTGGTGCAGTCGGTGCCCGTCTGCATCACGACAACGAGGGCCCCGGCCTTCTGCGCAGCGTCGAACGCCTTGCAGAGGCCGACCGTCGGGGGCTGCATGACCAGGATGACGTCGCAGCCCTTCTGGACCATCGTGGTGAGCTGCGTGGCCTGCAGGCTCGCATTGTTGTTGGCGTCGGACACGATCAGCGGTCCGTCGACGAGACCCTTCTTGTCCAGCTGCGCGACGATGTCCTTCGCCACGGCCAGCCCCTCCTGCCGCCAGGAGTTGCCCTGGTAGGCGCTGGAGTAGCAGAACTTCCACGGCGCTTGCGAGGGCTTCCAGTCCGCGTACGGGTTCGGGCCGACGCGGGTCGCGTGCCAGAAGCCGGCGTACGTGCTGCGCACCGACTCCGGGAGCGCGTCAAGGACGGCCTTGTCGCGGGCAGACTCAGGCTTGCCGGTGCGGAGATCGGTGTAGGTCTCAGAGACCGAGGACTTGTCATTGTCGTTGGCGGTGAGGCCGCCACAGGCGGCCAGGGGGGCGATCAGGCCAGCCAGCAAAGCGACGGCGGCAATGCGTCGCTGAGCGGGAGATCCCGCTCGGCGCGGGAAAAGTGACTTCATGGTGCTCCTCGTGGTCGCGCACGTGATCCAACGCACGTCTTGGTGGTGTGTAACATACAACACGTCACATGCCACACTGTCAACGGATTCCTGCAGGCTGAAACACAACCGTTACGATCACCCCTGGGGAATGGGCAGGACTCAACCCCGATGGATCGGAGAAAAGCATGGAACCGCTGCTGAATGAAGGCTCGATGGCCGATCGGGCCACCACGGCTCTCCGGTCCGCGATTCTCAACGGCGATCTGGAGCCCGACACGCTGCACGCTGTGCACAGCGTCGCGGACCGGCTCGGGGTGTCCCGAACGCCGGTGCGCGAGGCGCTGATCCGGCTCGCGGCCGATGGCATGGTTCGCGTCCACCGCAATCGCGGGTTCGTCGTTCTGCACTCATCTGCGGAGGACCTGCGACAGATCTTCCTGCTTCGTCTGCTGCTGGAGGTTCCCGCCACCCGGGCGGCCGCTCTGCTCGCGAAGGACAGCGACATCGAGGCCCTTGAGTCCGACATCGAGCGAATGCGTGAGGCGATGGCAGAGGGCGACGCCGAAAGGTTCCTCCGTGCCGATCGGCAGTTTCACCGCACGTTACTGACGATCAGCGGCAGCTCTCGGTTGGCCGAGTTCGTCGACAGTCTCCGCAACGTCGTGCTCAGCACAGGAGTCTCGACAGCAAACCGGAGCGAGTCGATCGAGGAGATCCTCGAGCCGCACGTCGAGATCCTCGAACTGGTGCGGGCCCATGACGCCGACGGTGCCGCGCAATCGATGCACGAGCACGTGCAGCGCACTGGCGAAAAGCTCATCCGGCAGGAGTTCGGCGACCTCGAGACCGCCACCTTCCAGGCCGTCCTGGCCCGTTTCGAGATCGGCGAGCTGCCAGGCTGACCACACCTCGCACTCAGTCGTCGAGCAGGCCCTTGCGGCGGGCCATCGCAGCGGCCTCGGTCCGGCCGGCGGCGCCGAGCTTGGCCAGGATGTTGGAGACGTGCACCGAGACGGTCTTGGTGCTGATGAACAGCCGGGCACCGATCTCGCCGTTGCTGCGACCTTGGCTGACCTGTTGGAGGACCTCGAGCTCCCGGGGCGTCAGGTCGACCTCGTGGCGGGCAGCTGGACCCGCCACGGCGGCGATCTCGGCCAGCAGCGGCTTGGCGCCGAGGTCGCGGGCCGTCTCGCGGGCCGCCGCGAGCAGGGTCCTGGCCTCGTCGGTCCGTCCGGTCGCCTTGAGCACCGCGGCGAGGCGCGCGGCGGACCGAGCCTCCTCGAAGGGCTGGCCGATCGCCGCGAAGCCGGCCACGGCGTCACGCCACACCTGCTCGAGCTCGGCCTCGGTGGGCGCGTCGATGCCGGTGGCCCAGCGCAGCCGGGCGATCTCGGCGGCGAGCCTGACCCGCCACGCGTGCCCCTCGGGACCGAGGGTCGGATTGGCCTCGACGACGGCGGCCGCCTCGGCCTCGAGCCGGGCGGCGTCCTCCAGCAGGTCGACGTGCTCGGACCGCGCCAGCCGGGGGGCGGCGTTGGCCAGGTGACCCACGACGAGACCCGACAGCCGCAGGTGCGCGGCGAACAGCCGACCGTTCCACGCCACGTCCAGCAGCTCGGCGACGTCGCGGCGCACGGCCCGCGCCGCGGCCAGGTCGCCGCTGTCCCCGTGCAGGTCGATCAGTGCCGCGCTGCTGTGGACGGCCAGCGCGATGTCACGCTCCCACACCGCCCGCAGCCGGGGCTCCTCGGCGAGCGCCTCGACCTCACCGCGTCCGGCCGCCACCATCAGGGCGCCGCCGGACAGGATCGCCTCGGCCAGCATCGGGGCGGTGCTGCCGACGGTCTGCAGCGCGAGGGCCTCGTCCCAGCGTCCCCGGATGTAGCAGATGATCGCGGCGAAGGCGCGGCCGTCGAAGCCGTAGGGCGCCCAGGTCCGTCCCGTCCCCTCGGCCCGGGTCATGGCCGCCCGGAACGCGCTCTCGGCGTCGTCGAGCTCCCCGGCGTTGAACAGCACGAAGGCCAGGTTGTGCAGGCCGCGCAGCTCGCCCATGACGTCGCCGGCGGCCCGCGAGCTCGCGATGAGCTCGTCGTAGCGCTGGCGGGACTTGTCCAGGTCGGCCCCGCCCGTGCGCGCAAGCACGCGCGCCAACGTCACGGTGACCTCGGCAACGACCTCGGACGCGCCGAGCTCCTCAGCCATCGCGAGGGCGTGCTCGCCGATCTCGAGTGCCTCAGCGTCGCGCATGGCGTCGCCCAGGACCAGGGAGCGCAGCGCCTCGGCCCGCGCCCGCAGGACCGACCGCTCGTCGCCGACGATCCACAGTGCCTCCTCGCTCGCGGCCGCCGCCTCGGCGTCCCGTTCGGCCAGGAACGCCATCGACCCGATCGAGATCAGCAGCCGGGCCCGGTCCTGCATCGGCGCGTCGGGCCGCAGCTGGGCCAGGTGGTCGTTGACCAGCGCGAGCGCCCGCAGCAGGTGCCCCGACGTCATCCAGGCATCGGCGGCGGCCACCACCAGCCCCACGACGTCGGTGCCCTCGGGTGCCGCGTCGAGCAGGTCGAGCGCCTGCTCGTAGTGGTGCGCGGCCTCGTCGTAGCCTGTCACCCGGACCGCCGACTCCCCAGCCTCGACGCTCGCGACGAACGCCCGGGTGTCCTGGCCGGCGGCGGCCGCGTGCATCGCGATCTCCGCCGCGGACCCGTGCGCGCCGTCGGCGGTGAGGGCGTCGAGATAGGCGTGGTTGATGCGGCGCCGCTCCCCCGGCAGCAGGTCGTCGTGGACCGCCTCGGCCAGCAGGGCGTGCCGGAAGCCGTAGGAGTCGCCGCCCACCTGGGCCAGGACCTTGTGATCGATCGCGGAGCGGATCGCGTCGTCGAAACGCCCGCGCGGCAGGTCGACGACGGCGGCGAGCAGCCGGTCGGCGACCCGTCCACCGGAGCACGCGGCGGCGCGGACGACCGCCCGGGCATCGTCGTCGAGCCGGTCGAGCCGGACCAGCAGCAGATCGGCGAGCGTCTCGGGCAGCGCGGACCGGGCGTCGGCGAGGCCCGCGTCGAGGAGCTCCTCGGCGAAGAACGCGTTGCCGGCCGCGCGGTCGACGACGGCTCGCAGGCCGTCCGTCGCGAGGTCGCCGGCGCCGCGGGCCCGCACCAGGTCGATGACGTCGGCATCGGGGAGCGGGCTCAGCTCGATCCGGCGCACGCCGGGCAGCCGGACCCACTCGGCGATGGCCTGGCGCAACGGGTGCCGGCGGTGCAGGTCGTCGGCGCGGTAGCTCACCACGATGTGCACATCCCGGGTGAACAGATAGGCCAGCACGTAGCGGATCAGGTGCCGCGTCGACGCGTCCGCCCAGTGCGCGTCCTCGATCACGAGCAGTAGCGGACGCTCGGCGGCCAGCAGGTCCAGCCCGGCGACGACGGAGGCGAACAGCTCCGAGCGGTCGACCCCGGCGGTCTCGGTCGCGCTGGGCCACGGCAGCAGGGGTCCCAGCGCGGGGTAGCGCGCCGCGAGCTCGTTGCGCTCGGCCTCCTCGACGGTGGCGAACGCCTCGGCGAACGGCTGGTAGGGCATCGCGCTGTCGCCGAGGTCGAGGCAGTGACCGGCCACGACCCGGTGCCCCGCGTCCCGGGCCCGGATCGCGAGCTCGCGCAGGAGCCGGGTCTTGCCGATCCCGGCATCGCCACCCATCAGCACCGCGGCGGGCGCCTCGCCCTCGGCCAGACCGACCGCGGCCGAGAGCTGGTCCAGCTCGGCGCGCCGGCCGAACAGCGGTGTCGCGAACGTCCGCTCGGTGCCCATGGACACCATGATGGCCGACGGGGGCGACAAAGCCACGGGGTCGGCGCTCACGCGTGCACGGCGCGGCCGGTCGCCCAGGTCGCGAGCCTCACGAGCACGCCCCGACGTGGTCGACGGCGGCGCGGCGGGTGGGGGCTGCGGGGGGCGTCGCGGAACGCCATGGCGGCCTCGGCGGCGGCCAGGTGCCGGTCCATCTCGATGGCCACGAGGGCCTGTGGGTCGATGATCATGCTTCGATCGTCGCCGTCTGAGGTAGCCCCCCGCATCGGGCACATGACGTAAACCAGCGCGAGGTCTACCTCAGACGCACCCATGTGCCGAGCGAAGCTCGGCAGGCGCCCGGGCCTCGCCGGCCGCGACGGAGTCGCGGGGCGGCGAGGCACGAGCCGCGCGCCCTATTTGAGCGTCTTCTTGCCGCCGTGCAGCAGCGTGATGAGCTGCATGACCTTGCCGTCGGTCTTGGCGTCGCGGGAGAACGACGTCAGCATCATCGGCGGGCTGAACTTCTGTCGCGTGATCGCCTTGGCGTAGGTGAACTCCTTGAGCCCGTCCGGTCCGTGGATGCGCCCGAAGCCGGAGTCGCCCACCCCACCGAACGGCAGGCTCGGGATCGCGGCGAACGTGATCACGCCGTTGACCGCGGTCATGCC
>NZ_JAOPXQ010000220.1 GCF_025965075.1 Aeromicrobium sp. | reverse complement strand
CGCAGGTGAAGGAGCTCGCCGCCGGCGTCAAGGAGGCCGAGGCAGCCCGCACGGTCGCCGAGGCCGCCTGGGACGAGGCGATCCGGGCGATCCCGAACATCGCGGACGACGCCGCCCCCGCCGGCCTCGAGGACGACTACACCGTCATCGAG
The DNA here is from genome assembly GCF_025965075.1 of Aeromicrobium sp. Classification (GTDB taxonomy): domain Bacteria; phylum Actinomycetota; class Actinomycetes; order Propionibacteriales; family Nocardioidaceae; genus Aeromicrobium. The sequence goes on along the minus strand of NZ_JAOPXQ010000220.1, from coordinate 10,767 downwards.
CAGGTCGGCACGCCGCGCGAGTTCGACTTCGAGCCGCGCGACCACGTCGAGCTCGGCCAGCTGCTCGGCGCGTTCGACCTCGAGCGCGGCGCCAAGGTGTCGGGCTCGCGCTTCTACTTCCTCACCGGTGTCGGTGCCCAGCTCCAGCTGGCGCTGGTCAACATGGCCATGGACCAGGCCCGCGCCGCCGGCTTCATCCAGACCGCGGCACCCTCGCTCGTCCGCCCGCGCGCGATGGAGGGCACCGGGTTCCTCGGCCAGGCGGCCGACGACGTCTACCGCATCGAGGGCGAGGACCTCTACCTCGTCGGCACCTCCGAGGTGCCGATGGCGGCCTACCACTCCGACGAGATCCTCGACGCGGGGTCGCTGCCGCGACGCTACGCGGCGTTCAGCCCGTGCTTCCGGCGCGAGGCCGGCTCCTACGGCAAGGACACGCGGGGCATCTTCCGCGTGCACTGGTTCGACAAGGTCGAGATGTTCGTCTACACGACGGTCGAGGAGGCCGCCGCGGAGCACGAGCGGATCCTGGGCTGGGAGCGCGCGTGGCTCGACGCCCTCGAGCTGCCCTACCGGGTCATCGACGTCGCGTCGGGCGACCTGGGGCTGTCGGCGATCCGCAAGTTCGACTGCGAGGCGTGGATCCCGACGCAGGGCAAGTACCGCGAGGTCTCCTCGGCGTCCAACTGCACCCAGTTCCAGAGCCGCCGGCTCGACATCCGGGTCCGCGGCACAGAGGGGACGACGCCGGCGGCGACGCTCAACGGCACGCTGTGCGCCATGACCCGCACGATCGTCGCCCTGCTGGAGAACGGTCAGCAGGCCGACGGCTCCGTACGCCTTCCGGCCGCGCTCCACCCGCTGCTGGGCGAGGTCCTGAGGCCGATCGCGTGACGTGGCGGCCGAAGCTCGTCGCCCTGGACATCGACGGGACCCTCGTCGACGGCAGCAACGAGATGAGTGCGGCCGTCCGTGATGCCGTGCGCGCGATCCGCGACGCCGGCATCGAGACCGTGATCTCGACCGGCCGGGCGATCCCCGGGGTGCTGGACACGACCGGCAAGCTCGGCTTCACCGAGGGCTACGCCGTGGCCAGCAACGGCGCGATCGTCTTCGCGTACGACCCGGTCGACATCCTGCACGCCGTGACGTTCGACGCGAGCGACGCCGTGCGCCGGGTCATGGAGTATGTCCCCGACGCGATCGTCGCGGTCGAGGAGGTCGGCGTCGGCTTCCGGGTCAACCGGCCGTTCCCCGAGGACGAGGTCAGCGGCAACTTCACCGTCGAGCACATCGACTCCCTCATCGCCGAGCCGGTGACCCGGGTCGTGATCCGGTCGACCGACCACACCGCGGAGGAGTTCTCTTTGATCGTCGACGACCTGGGGCTGACCGGGACCAACTACTTCATCGGCTACAGCGCCTGGCTCGACCTGGCCCCCGACGGGGTGTCCAAGGCGTCCGGCCTGGAGCACCTGACCGACCGGCTCGGCATCGACCGGGCCGACGTCCTGGCCGTCGGTGACGGCAACAACGACCTCGAGATGCTGACCTGGGCCGGCCGCGGCGTCGCGATGGGCCACGGCCCCGACGCCCTCAAGGACGCCGCCGACGCCGTGACCGGAAGCATCTCCGAGGACGGCTTGGTGGAAGAGCTCAAGAAGTACCTGTAGCCCACCAATGTGTCGGCACTTCTGGGTCGTTCTGGGCTCGGGATTGACCCGCAACCGCCGACATCTTGACGTGTCGGGGCCTCGGGGCGAACCAGGTGTCCCACATCAGGCTGAACCGTGGCGCCGGTCCGGCGTATCCGCGCTCGAGCAGGGCCGTGTGGACCCGGCGGACGATGGTGCGGGGGTGCTTCAGGTCCGCCACGGTGATGACGATGACCAGCCACCCGTTCCGTTCGAGTCGCTCCCGACGGCCGACGTCGCTCTGGCGCTGGTCGGCGTCCCGCTCGTGCTGCCACCCGTCGTACTCGACCAGGATCTTCCACTGCGCGTAGACGAGATCGCCCTTGGCGAGGATGTTGTCGTGCTCGTCGAGGATGAACGGATTGGGCCTCGGCTCCGGCAGTCGGGCGAAGACGATCATCAGACGGACGAGCGTCTCCATGGGGGACTCGACGTTCTCCCGGACGAGGCCCAGCACGCGGCGCACCCGGCGTACGCCGTCGAGGTGTCGGGTCAGCGCGAAGGTCGTGAGCGCGTCCATCGTCGTGTGCCGGCGGTGGAGCATGACCTCGGTGGCCTGGACGAGCTCGACGAGGGTGACCTTGGTGGCGATGTCGATCAGGGTGCGGTCGGGGCCGGTCACCGGGACGCCCTGCATCACGTAGGGAGTGATCACGTGCTTGCGCTGGTGAGGGCGGATCCCGGGGTGCCGAGTGTGGGTCGACGAGCTGGTCGAGACGTGGAACGGCGTGACCGCGCCGATGTCGAAGCCGTAGAGGCGCATCGCCGTGACGTGGCTGACGACCGAGCCAGCGGGCATCGCCAGCACCGCGGCCAGCATCCAGTGCCGGTGCTGCAGTCCGACGGCGGCGCTGATGTAGATGCCGCGGAACAGGCGCCGGAAGCGCTTGCCCCGCAGCACGGTGTCGGAGAATCCCGCTGCCAGCGCCTGGTCCCGGGTGAAGGGGTGGCACATGAACGCCGGCAGAGGTGGTGGCATCTCTGCACGGTGCACCCCCGACGGGGCGCGTGTCCTGGGTAAAGGCGGCCCTGTGGACAGCCGGAGGCGTTGTCACAGATGTGGAAAGTCAGATGTCGGCACTTCCGGGTCGTTCCGTCGCCGGAAATGACCCAGAAATGCCGACATCTTGGCGCTGGCGCTTACGCGACTTGGCTGGACTCCAGCTGGTCGAAGCAGTCGAGGACGGCGTCGATCGTGGGGACCTGGGGGCCGGGCTCGCCGGTCGCGGTGGCCTCGTCGCGCTTGGCCTCGCGGGCCCGGCGCAGGTGGCGCTTGATCGTCGACGTGGAGCAGCCGAGGCGCTCGGCGAGCTGGTGGCAGGTGTCCTTGGGGTACGCCTGACGGGCCGCCATGACGGCCCCGTGGCTGACCGGGCCGCCGCCGACCCGCGGTGCACCGTAGGTCGTCGTGCCGACCTGGTCGATCTCGATGCCGAGCTGGCGCCGGATGAACGCCCGGTCGCTCTCGGTCGTGCAGGCCACGAACCCGGAGACGTCGACCTTGACGACCGCCCGATAGAGGCAGTCGATCATGAGCGGGCAGCCGGCACATGACCGGTGCGCCGCGGCGCGCTTGACGCTCAGCATCTCCCACTCCGCCGCGGTGATGTCGGTCCGCGAAGGGGGTGAGTGCAGCAGCTCGTCGTGATAGACCTCCGTCGCCGTGGCGCACGGAGGGCTCGTTGCTTCAACCAAGATGGTCATGGGCTCCCTCTTCCCACTCGAAGCCCCGGTGCCACTCCTGCACCGAGACTCACGTCACATCAAGGTCAATGCTAGAGGTACATACCCCCTGAAGGGTCCCTTTCACCAGAAGTGTCCGAATCGTTACCTTTGATGTCATTTGGACCCGGTAGGGCCAGGCGCATGTTCTGCAGCTGCGACTGGGCCTGCACCTGCTGGGCGTACAGCGCCGCCTGGATGCCGTGGAACAGTCCCTCGAGCCAGCCCACGAGCTGGGCCTGGGCGATCCGCAGCTCGCTGTCGGACGTCTCGTCCTCGAACGGCAGGCTCAGCCGCTCCAGCTCCTCGATCAGCTCGGGCGCGAGCCCGTCCTCGAGCTCCTTGATCGACTGCTGGTGGATCGCCCGCAGCCGCGACCGGCTGGCGTCGTCGAGCGGGGCGGACTTCACCTCCTCCAGGAGGTGGCGGATCATCCCGCCGATCCGCATGACCTTGGCCGGCTGCTCCACCAGGTCGCCGAGCCCGGTGGGCTGCTGTGCGGTGGGGATGGTCTCGCCGGACACGTCGATGGTCTCGGGCTGCTCGTCGCTCATGACTCCCACCCTAGACACGCGGCCCATACCCGCGACTCAAACGGTCAGCAGGACCTTGCCGGAGTGGCTGGAGTCCTCGAGCACCTGGTGCGCCTGGCGGACGTCCTCCAGCGGGTACGTCGCGTGGATCACCGGCCGCACCGTCCCGTCGGTGATGAGCGGCCAGACCTGGGCGACCATCGCCGAGACGATCGCGGACTTCTCGGCGACGGGCCGGGCCCGCAGCGAGGTGGCCATGACGGCGGCCCGCTTGGTCAGCAGCGCGCCGAGGTTGAGCTCGGCCTTGGTGCCGCCCTGCATCCCGATGACGACCAGGCGCCCGGCGGTGGCGAGGACCGAGACGTTGGCGGCGAGGTACTTCGCGCCCATGATGTCCAGGATCACGTCGGCCTGCTCGCCGGACTCCTTCATCGCCTCGGCGAAGTCCTGCTCGCGGTAGTTGATCGTCACGTCGGCGCCCAGCTCGCGGCAGAACGCGGCCTTCTCCTCCGAGCCGACCGTCACGATGACCCGGGCCCCGAACGCCTTGCCGAGCTGGATCGCCATCGTCCCGATGCCGCTGGCGCCGCCGTGGACCAGCAGCGTGTCGCCGTGCTGCAGCTTGCCCATCATGAAGACGTTGGACCACACGGTGCAGGCGACCTCCATGATCCCGCCGGCGTCGGTCAGGGAGATCCCCACCGGCACCGTCGCGACCTGTCCCGCCGGGACGCTGACGTACTCGGCGTAGCCGCCGCCGGTCAGCAGCGCGCACACGTGCGCCCCCGGCTGCAGGTCGGTGACGCCCTCGCCGACCGACACGATGTCGCCGGAGCACTCGAGCCCCAGGATGTCGGTGCCGCCCGGCGGCGGGTTGTAGAGGCCCTGCCGCTGCAGCAGGTCGGCGCGGTTGACGCCGGCGGCGGTGACCCGGATCAGGACCTCACCGGGTGCGGGCTGGGGGGTGGGGCGGTCCTCGACGACGAGGGCATCGACCCCGCCGGGAGTGGGAGCTGTGACGGCGCGCATCCCTCCACGGTATCGCCCGCCCCCGCCCCGGCCACGCCAGGACGTCGGGTTCCTTTCAGCGGCCGCTCAGGCCGACCTGAGAGACTGGGCGCTATGCGTGTCGCCATCGTCCAGCTCGTCTCGACCGTCGACTCGGCGACCAACCGGGACGCCGTCGCGGCCCAGCTGGCCCGGATCGAGCCCGGCAGCGCCGACCTCGTGGTGCTGCCCGAGGCCGCGATGCACGACTTCGGCTCGGCCGACCACGACCTCGCCGCGATCGCCGAGGACCTCGACGGGCCGTTCGTCCGGCTCCTCGCCGAGCACGCCCGGCGGCTCGGCGCGACGCTCGTGGCGGGGATGTTCGAGCGTACGGACGCGCTGCCGTTCAACACCCTCGTCGTGGTCGGCCCGGACGGGACGATCGCGACGACGTACCGCAAGATCCACCTCTACGACTCGTTCGGCTACCAGGAGTCCGCCCGGCTCTCCGCCGGCCCCACGACCCCCGCGGTGGTCGACGTCGCGGGCACCCGGGTGGGGCTGATGACCTGCTACGACCTGCGGTTCCCCGAGCTGGGCCGGGCGCTGGTCGACGCGGGCGCCGAGGCGTTCGTGGTCCCCGCCGCCTGGGTCGCCGGCGCGCACAAGCTCGACCACTGGCGGACCCTGCTGGTCGCCCGGGCGATCGAGAACACCGTGCACGTCGTCGCCGCCGGCCAGGGTGGCGACCGCTACACGGGCCATTCCTTGGTTGCCGATCCGTGGGGCTCTATCGTGGTCGAGGCGGACCTCGCGCCCACGATCGTCACCGCGACGCTCGATCCCGCGGCGGTGGTCCGTGCTCGGGAGATCAACCCGTCCCTCGCCAACCGAAGGATCCGGCAGACGTCATGAGCTCAGCAGTCAAGGGCGGTCGTCGACGTCTGGACGCCTCGGTGCCCCCCGAGTACGACGTCCCGACCCGCGAGCCGCGGATCGAGTCGCCGGCCACGGTCCGGGCCATCATCACGGTCATGATCGGCCTGTGGCTGGTCGGCACGGCCGGCGCCGCCACCTCGATCGTCGCGATCGGCGCGCCCACCTGGATCGAGCGCCCGGCGGCCGGCCTGCTGATGATCGTCTTCGCCGTCGGCATCATCCACCGCGGCGGCGGCCACATGCGCATCTGGCTGACGATGACGGCGGCCCTGGCGATCTCCGCCGTCGTGCTGGAGACCAACCTGCTGCTGGCCTCGGCCGCCGCCGTCACGGCGGTGCTGGCCGCGGTCTGGGCGGTCATGGCGACCCGGCCGGCCCGCACGCTGCTCGGCGCGGTCGCGGAGTACGTCCTCGCGCTGGTGGTCGCGCTGAGCGGCACCGTCGCGGTCGCGGCGTGGAACGCCCCGGTCAACTACCAGCGGTTCAACCTCATCGTCATCACGGTCGCCCTGGGCCTGGCGATCACCCTGGTGTGGAACCTCGGCGCCGGCCTGCACGGCCTCGGCCGGCAGAACTTCGCGGTCCTGGCCGGGGCCGCGGCCCTGCTGCTGGTCCTGCTGGCCTACAGCAGCTTCGTGCGCACCCACGGCTCGCAGACCCTCGTCGACCTGTTCAGCAACGTCGTGGTGTGGCTGCGGCAGAACTTCGAGGGCGTCCCCCGTCCCGTCGAGGTGTTCATCGGCTTCCCGGCCCTCATCGTGGGCGTCTCGCTGCGCTCCAAGCGCCGCGAGGGCTGGTGGGTGCTGGTGTTCGCCGTGATCGGCACCGCGGTGCTGACGACATCCCTGGTGACGCCCGGGGCCTTCCCGTCGTACATCGCGCTGTCGACCCTCTACTCCAGCATCCTGGGCCTCGTCGTGGGCCTCGTGCTGCGGCACTACGTGCTCAAGGAACGCTCCTCCCGGGCCAACCGGGCGATGGAGCAGGTCGTCCGCGTCGAGCCTCCCCGCTTCGCCCCGTTGAAGTGATGCGATAATCGTCGTGGCGCAACGCTCCGGCGTTGCCACCCAGGAGGGGTGCCGGAGCGGCCGATCGGAAGCGCCTTGAAAGCGCTCGCTGGCAGAAATGTCAGCCGCGGGTTCGAATCCCGCCCCCTCTGCTTGACGAACTATCGACTCGACCGACGCTATGTCCTGCCCGCGATCGGGCTCCACCTGATCGCCGCGGGCATCGCCGCGGCCCTCGCCTTCTGGGTGTGGCCGCCGATCGGCATCCTCGTGGGCCTGCTGGCCCTCAGCGCCCTGCGCCTGCTGGTCTGGCCCCCGATCGCGATCCGCACCGACCCCGAGGGCGTACGCCTGGGGGGCCCGCTGTCCCGCAGCTCGGTCGGCATCACGTGGGCCGGGGTCGAGGACGTCGACCGGGACGGGTCACGGCTGTACGTCCGCCCGTCGTCGGGCGAGACCGTCGTGCTGATGCTGGCCCGGGTCGGCGACCGGTCCGACGAGCTGGTCCGCGACGTCTACCAGCGGCTCAACACCGCGCACGGCTACCGCCGGTTCGACCCCGAGAAGGACTAGGCCTCAGCGCCGCAGGGTCGGCTTCTGGAGCCGGGGCAGGAGGCCCGTGGGCGCCGCCGACTTCGCGGCCGCCGCGGGCGGCAGGCTGGCCGGCCGGCCCTCGGTGAACAGCCACTCGGTGAAGAACGCGTCCAGGTCCCGACCGGACAGCCGCTCGGCCAGGGCGATGAACTGCGGCGTGGTGACGTTGTCGCCGGCGCGGGACCGGGTCCAGGTGCGCAGGATCGTGAAGAACGTCGCGTCGCCGACGACGCCCCGCAGGGCGTGCAGGGTCAGGGCGCCGCGTTCGTAGACGGGCTGGAACAGGGTCGTGGGCCCGGGGTCGCCGACCTGGAGGTCCCAGAAGCCGTCGTCACTGGTGGGGGAGCTGTCGTCGGGGATCGCGGCCCAGGAGTCGAAGATCTCCTGCGTCGTGGCGCGGCCCTGGTCCTGGCTCCAGAGCCACTCGGCGTACGTCGCGAAGCCCTCGTTGAGCCACAGGTGGCGCCAGTCGGCCACGGCCAGGCTGTCGCCGACCCACTGGTGGGCGAGCTCGTGGACGACGACGCTGTCGTTGTCCTCGGCGGCGGAGCCGAAGAACCCGGGGCTGTAGACCGGCCGGGTCTGGGTCTCCAGGGCGAAGTCGAGGTCGACGTCGTCGACGATCCCGCCGGCGTCCTTGAACGGGTAGCGGCCGAAGATCGTGGCCAGGAAGGTCAGCGCGTCGGGCTCGCGGGCCAGGGCCGCGGCCGCGTTCTCGCCGACCGTCGGCGGGGCGTCGGCCGTCGTGCCGGCGATCCAGTCGTTGGTGTTGGCGGCGCTGCCCTCGGGGGCCCCCGGCACGGTCCAGCCGTCGAACGTGTCGCCGTCGTCCTCGAACGAGGTGGAGCCGGGCCCGTCCGCCACGGTGATGTCGTCGACGAACAGGCCGGTCTTCTGGACGGTGTCGTCGCTGGCGTACGAGATCGAGACCTCGACGTCCTGCCCGGCGTACGCCGACAGGTCGACGGCCCACTGCTCGTAGCCGTCGCTGGCCCCGCTGGCGGCGTTCCAGCTGCCGGTCGTCCCGGTGGGGGAGCAGGTCCCGTCGCCGTTGTCGGTCTCGTAGTGGGCCAGGAACGGGTGCAGCTGCAGGGACAGGGGGCAGACCCGGCCGGTGCTGTCGCTGGTGTGCCCGTTGAGGTCGGGCAGCGTGGTCCACGTGTCGGAGCCGACGGCGTGCGCCTCGACGAACATGAAGTCCCACGCGGGCTCGGTGTCGCGGGTGACCCAGAAGGACACCTGGTTGCCGGCCGCGGGCACCGTGATGGTGCGCTGCAGCCGCTTGTAGGTCAGGTCCCCGACCTGGGACAGGGCGTAGCGTGAGCCGGTCCGCGGCTCGGGCCCGACGAACAGCGACGAGTCGATCGCGTCGACGAAGCGGATGCCGTTCCTGCGGTAGGACTTCGTGGTGAAGTGGCCGATCGCGACGGTGCTCAGGTAGGAGGCCATGGGGGCCTGGGCCTCCCAGACCCAGGTCGTCAGGCCGTGCCGGGTCCGGCGGCCCTCGAGGTGGCCGTTGGCCACGACCTGCAGATCGCGCGGGGCCGCGACCCGGAACGTGTACGACGCCTTGTCCAGCGGATGGTCGTTGACCGGGAACCAGGTGGACGCACCCTTGGGCTGGCCGGCGACGACCGCCCCGTCGTCGGTGTGGATGAAGCCCGAGGTCCCGAGCTGGGGGTCCTCGATCACCGCGGGGGTGCCGTCGTAGCGGATCTCGACCGTGAACCGCGTGCCCTTCCGCAGCCCGCGCCGGGGGGTGACGGTCAGCTCCTCCCCGGAGCGGGTCCACGTCGCGGTCCGGTCGTCGACCCGGATCGACCGGATGGTCAGGCCGCGGAAGTCCAGGTTGAACGCCGACAGGTTCTGCGTCGCCCGGGCCCGGATCGTCGCGTCGCCGCGGAGGTTGTCGGTGTCCGGCTGGTAGCGCAGGTCCAGCAGGTAGTGCCTGACGTCGTACCCGCCGTTGCCGTCCAACGGATAGTAGGAGTCACCGATCCCCGGCGCCCCCGGCGTGTAGGGGGACCGGGCCGAGCCCTGGGTGGCCGCCGCCGCGGCGGCCGGCGGCGACTCCTGCGACTGGGCCGCGAGGGGCACCAGCGCGAGGAACACGGTGAGGGCAACGGCACGCAGCATCCACGACATCTCGAACTCCAACCCGGGGTTGAGCTGGCACGGACCCCCCGGGTCAGCCCCACGACGTTGGCCCGAGCGTAGTGACGCGCCGCCGGATCCAACAAGGGAACGATGACCCGGATCAGGTCCGGGACGGATTCGTGCGGGATGCCCCGGCCACCCCGCAGACGCGCACCGACGCGCACAGCCACCCCCGCCACCCGACGACGAGCCCCGGCGCCCAGCAGGAACCCCCGGCCGACGCGCCCGCCCGAAGCCCGGCCCGCGGGACCGAAGACCGGGCCGAGCCACCGCCGCGGGACCCACCCCGACGAGCCCGGCCCCCAGCGCCAGGAGCGGGTACGCCCGCAGCCACCCCCACGGCCGCACGCCGCCGCAAGAGGCCCGCCCCCCGAGCGAGCCAGCCCCGGCGCCCAGCCGAGAAAGAGAGGGGAGGAGAGAGGAGGAGAAGGAGAAAATGGAACAATGGGGAGAAGGGAAGAACCCCGAGGGGGAAGCCCGATTAGTCCCCCACGGCGTCAGGTCGCTATCCTGTTCCGGTTGCACAAAATGCAACGCTGGAGATGTCGCATAGTGGCCTAGTGCGCCCGCCTGCTAAGCGGGTTGAGGTTTAAACCTCTCGCGAGTTCAAATCTCGCCATCTCCGCCGCAAACGCAACGAGCAAGTCCACAGGACCAGTCACGCAACGTGGCTGGTCCTTGTGCGTGGTGACCAGGGGCGGAGCTCGCTCCGTGGTGAGGCGGCGCTGCAAACCGTGGAGCGCCGCGAGCTGAGCGTCTACTTGTCGTCGGCAGTAACCCAGTGTCCGGCGTGGGGCTGACCGCCCGGTGGATTCGCCGCGAGCTCCAAGGCTCGTCCGGAGTGAATCGACCCGCGTCATCGTCCGCTCAGGCACAGCGGTTACTACGACGACAAGAACTCGGCTAGTTCTCGTCCATCTCAGACGGGTACTCGATCGCGAAGTGCTGCGCGATCGTTCCGATCGTCTCGCAGCCCCACTCCGCACGTCTGGCCGGCCGGTCGTCAAGATCTTCGGTGTCATCGCAGACGCCGTCGCCCGACCCGCAGTCCCGGTGTAGATCGATCAACGTCCGGGCGAGCGAGTCGCTGATCGTATTGAGGCGACGGATCGCCTCAACCCACTGCTTCGC
>NZ_JAOPXQ010000200.1 GCF_025965075.1 Aeromicrobium sp. | reverse complement strand
CCGGTCTGGATGACCCGCTTGGCGAGCTCGCCGATCTGCATGACGTCCTCGTCGGTCTCGGTCGGCAGGCCGCACATGAAGTAGAGCTTGACCTGGCGCCAGCCGTGCGAGTACGCCGCCGCGACGGTCCGGATCAGGTCCTCCTCGGTCACCATCTTGTTGATGACCTTGCGCAGGCGCTCGCTGCCGCCCTCGGGCGCGAACGTCAGCCCCGAGCGGCGGCCGTTGCGGCTGAACTCGTTGGCCAGCGTGATGTTGAAGGCGTCGACACGGGTCGACGGCAGCGACAGCGAGGTGTTGGTGCCCTCGTAGCGATCGCCGAGCTGCTTGGCGACCTCACCGATCTCGGTGTGGTCGGCACTCGACAGCGACAGCAGGCCGACCTCCTCGAAGCCGGTCTTGTCCAGGCCGTTCTGCACCATCGCGCCGATGCCCTCGATCGAGCGCTCGCGCACGGGGCGGGTGATCATGCCGGCCTGGCAGAAGCGGCAGCCGCGCGTGCAGCCCCGGAAGATCTCGACGCTGAACCGCTCGTGCACGGTCTCGGCGAGCGGGACCAGCGGGTTCTTGGGGTACGGCCAGGAGTCGAGGTCCATCAGGGTGTGCTTCGCGACGCGCCACGGGACGCCGGGACGGTTGGGCACGATTCGCTGGATGCGGCCGTCGGGCAGGTAGGTGACGTCGTAGAACTTCGGGACGTACACACCGCCGGACTTCGCGAGGCGCATCAGCACCTCGTCGCGCCCGCCGGGCCGGCCCTCGGCCTTCCACTCGCGGACGACCTCGCTGATCGCCAGGACGATCTCCTCGCCGTCTCCCAGCACGGCCGCGTCGAGGAAGTCGGCGATCGGCTCGGGATTGAACGCCGAGTGGCCGCCGGCGATCACGATCGGGTCGTCGTCGCCGCGGTCGACGGCGTGCAGCGGCATGCCGGCCAGGTCGATCGCGTTCAGGAAGTTGGTGTAGCCGAGCTCGGTCGAGAACGACATCCCGAGCAGGTCGAACGCCCGCACCGGGCGGTGCGCGTCGACCGTGAACTGCGGGATGTCGTGCGTGCGCATGACCTTCTCCATGTCGGAGAACACGGCGTACGTCCGCTCGGCCAGGATCCAGTCGCGCTCGTTGAGGACCTCGTACAGGATCTGCACGCCCTGGTTGGGCAGCCCGACCTCGTAGGCGTCGGGATACATCAACGCCCAGCGGACCTCGGCGGAGTCCCAGTCCTTCGTGGTCGCGTTGAGCTCACCGCCGACGTACTGGATCGGCTTGCCGACGGAGGGCAGCAGGGGTTCCAGGCGCGGGAAGACAGACTCGACGGACATGCCTCCTAGGGTAACGACCTAGGCTCGAGCCGTGAAAAGGAAGCAACGCGCCCAGGCGCCGCTGTCGTTCCGCTACGTCCCCGTCGCCAAGGACGGCGGCCTCGACCAGGTCCTGACGGTCGAGAACCACACCGAGGTGTCGATGGTCCCGACGATGGCGTTCGTGCCCTACGACATCTACGGCCGGGCGCTCCCCCACGTCACGACCACGACGGTGCACGGCTCCGACCGCGGCACGACCGTCGTGCCGGCCGGGGGGACGGGGCACGACGTGCTGCGCTTCGACGGGATGGGCCACCACCTGGTCCGTGGCGTGCAGATCCACCTGACCGACCTGGAGCAGCACGACCACCCCGCGCTGGAGGGCGAGACCACCGCTGTGATGATCGACCTCGACCAGAAGGCGACGCTCGAGCCGGACGAGTTCTGGGGCATCGGCCTGGTCAACCCCAACCCGTTCGGGGTGCAGCTGCGGGTCGCGCTGCTCGAGCTGGAGGACCGGGAGCGGGACCACCCCCGCCAGGTCGCCGACCTCGTGATCCTCGAGGGCGACGTCGACCTCGCCTCGGGGTCGCACGACGTCATCTGGCTGCCCGAGGACGTCCGGGGCCAGTTCCACGCCGTCGACCACCACCTGGTCCCTCAGACGTACACCTGACGCCGACTGGCGCACACCCGACCGCGAGTGGCGCAGAAGTGGACGACTCGCCGTCTCATCTTCTTCAGTCTGCGCCACTCGCGGATCGGTGTGCGCCGGTCGCGGATCGGTGTGCGCCGGTCGCGGATCGGGTCAGGTCAGAGGTCCGGGAACCAGAGGGCGATCTCGCGGGCCGAGGACTCCTCGGAGTCCGAGGCGTGCACGAGGTTCTCCCGGTTGGACAGCGACAGGTCCCCGCGGATCGTGCCAGGAGCGGCCTGACGGCCGTCCGTGACGCCGTTGAGCAGGCGGACGACGGCAATCGCCTCGTCACCCTCCAGGACCAGCGCCACCAGGGGGCCCGAGATCGCGAACTCGCGCAGCGGCGGGTACCACGGCTGCTCGACGTGCTCGGCGTAGTGCGCGTCGGCCTGGGCCGCGTCGATCGTGCGCTGCTCGAGGGCCACGAGCCTCAGGCCCTTGGACTCGAGGCGGGACAGGATCTCGCCGACGAGTCCACGGCGGACGGCGTCGGGCTTGATCAGGACGAGGGTGCGTTGGGCCATGGCCAAAACCTATCCTGCGCGCCGCCGTGCCCGGCGTGGACGCCTCCCGGGGCCGTGCGTACGTTGTGGGAGGTGGGCCGACCGGCCCGGACGGAGGCGGCATGACGGGACCGGACGAGCAGTGGTGGCGCGACGCCGTGATCTACCAGATCTATCCCCGGTCGTGGGCCGACGCCAACGGTGACGGGATCGGCGACCTCCCCGGGATCACGGCACGACTCCCGCACCTGGCAGATCTCGGCGTCGACGCCGTGTGGCTCTCGCCGTTCTACACCTCGCCGCAGCACGACGCCGGCTACGACGTCGCCGACTACCGCGACGTCGACCCGCTGTTCGGCGACCTCGCGGCGTTCGACGCCCTGACGACCCGGGCCCACGGGCTCGGGCTGCGGGTCATCGTCGACATCGTCCCCAACCACTCGTCCAGCGAGCACCCGTGGTTCCGAGCGGCGCTCGCGACGGCTCCGGGGAGCCCGGAGCGGGCGCGGTACGTCTTCCGCGACGGCCGCGACGGGGGCGCGTTGCCACCCAACAACTGGACCAGCATGTTCGGCGGGCCCGCGTGGACGCGGACCACCGAGGCCGACGGCACGCCCGGCCAGTGGTACCTCCACCTGTTCGACACGTCGCAGCCCGACTTCGACTGGACCAACCCCGAGGTGCGCGACGGGCTCGAGGACGTCCTGCGCTTCTGGCTCGACCGGGGCGTCGACGGCTTCCGCATCGACGTCGCGCACGGGCTCGTCAAGGCCCACGGGCTGCCCGACACCGATCACGACCTCGACCCGGCCGCCGACGCCACGGCCCTCGCTCCCATGTGGGACCAGCCCGGCGTCCACGACATCTACCGCAGCTGGCGGCGGCTCACCGACTCGTACGCCGTCGAGGGGCAGGACCGCGACCGGATCCTGTGCGCCGAGGCGTGGGTCCTCCCGGCGGAGGCGCTGGCGAGGTACGTCCGCGAGGACGAGCTGCACCAGTCGTTCAACTTCGAGTACCTCATGACCCCGTGGCTCGCCGCCGACCAGCGCCGGACCATCACCCGGTCGCTCGACCAGGCCGCGGCGGTCGGCGCGCCGCAGACGTGGGTGCTGTCCAACCACGACGTCGTCCGCCACGCGACCCGCCTGGGCTACCCGCAGCGCCCCGGCCTGCAGCGGATCGAGGGCATCGGGCCCGAGGACCCGCAGCCGGACGCCGCACTGGGGCTGCGGCGGGCCCGGGCGGCCACCGCCGTGATGCTGTCCCTGCCGGGCTCGGCGTACGTCTTCCAGGGCGAGGAGCTCGGGCTGCCGGAGGCGACGCACCTGCCGGACGAGGTCCGTCAGGACCCGACGTTCGCCCGGACCGGCGGCAAGTCCGTCGGGCGGGACGGCTGCCGCGTGCCGATCCCGTGGGAGGGCGGCGTGCCGTCGTACGGGTTCGGCCCGGGCCCGGAGGCCTGGCTCCCCCAGCCGGTCGAGTACGGCGTGCTGGCCGTCGACCGCCAGCGCGGCGTCGCCGGGTCGACGCTCACGCTCTACCAGGACCTGCTGCGGCTGCGCCGCGAGCTGGGCCTCGGCCGGGGGGCGTTGACGTGGCTCGCGGACCACCCAGACGACGTGTTGGCCTTCGAGGTCACGGCCCCCGGCGGCCGGGTCCGGGTGCTCGCCAACCTCGGCGCGGATCCCCTGCCGCTCCCGGACGGAATGACCGTCCTGGCGTCGAGCGGGGCTCGCGCTCCCGGAGACCACCTGCACACTGACGAGACAGTCTGGCTGCGGCTCTGACCAACGTCCTGTTGCACTCACCCCGGGCGAGGGATACGTTCGATTCGTCCCTGTGACCCGCGTCACGTTCGCGACTCACCCCAGGGACGTGGTTGGGGGAGGTATGACGACAGGTTCGATCCGCAAGGTCGCCGCCGGCATCGCCGCGGCGGCATTGTCGATGAGCGCCCTGGCCGCGTGCGGCGGCTCGGGCAGCGGCAAGGCGACACTCAACTGGTACATCAACCCCGATGGCCAGGACACCCTCAACCAGCTCGCCAAGGACTGCAGCACCGACTCCTACACGATCAAGATCCAGCTCCTGCCGGCCAGCGCGACCGACCAGCGCACGCAGCTCGCGCGCCGCCTCGCGGCCGAGGACAGCTCGACGGACCTGATGAGCCTGGATCCCGTGTTCGTGCCGGAGTTCGCCAACGCCGAGTGGCTCGCGCCGTTCGAGGGGGCGAGCGCCGGCAAGGTCCTCGACGACGACGTCCTCAAGGGCGCCGGCGACACGGTCCAGTGGAACGACAAGGTCGTGGCGGCTCCGCAGTGGGCCAACACGCAGGTGCTCTGGTACCGCAAGTCGCTGGCCAAGGAGGCCGGTCTCGCCACCAGCAAGCCCGTGACGTGGGACCAGATCATCGACGCGGCCGCCGACAATGGCGGCACGGTCGGCGTCCAGGCAAACAAGTACGAGGCGTACGTCGTGTGGATCAACGCCCTGATCCAGGGCGCGGGTGGCAACATCCTCGACCCGTCGACGGTCGAGGACGGGCGTGACGCCAAGGTCACGGTCGACTCCAAGGCAGGCGAGGACGCCGCCGGCGTGATCGAGAAGCTGGCCGACTCCAAGGCGGCCCAGCCCGACTTCTCCACGTCCAACGAGGGCACGAGCCTGGGCGCGATGTTCCCGGCTGACGGTCCGGGCGAGTTCATGACCAACTGGACATTCGTCTACAGCAACTACAAGGGCCTGATCGGCAAGCCCGGCGGCCCCAAGGACGAGGCGGAGTTCGAGGACCTCGGCTGGGTCCGCTACCCCGAGACCGTCGCCGGTGAGGTGTCCAAGCCCCCGATCGGTGGCATCGACATCGGGGTCGGCGCCTACTCGAAGCATCCCGAGGATGCCCAGGAGGCCGCGATCTGCGTGACCAACAAGGAGGCCCAGACCGCGCTGGCGGTCAACGAGGGCCTCATGCCGTCACGGCAGTCGGTCTACGACTCACCCGAGCTCGCCAAGGCCTACCCGGCAGACCTGCTCACCTTGTTCAGCCAGAGCGTCGACACCGGCGGTCCCCGACCCAAGAGCGCGTTCTACAGCCAGATCTCGAGCGCCCTGCAGTCGCGCTGGCACTCGCCCACGTCGGTCAGCTCCACGACGCCCGAGAAGTCCGCGGAGTTCCTGACGGCGATCCTGCAAGGGAAGGCCCTGCTGTGACGACATCTGTGCAGACCGGCGCGGAGAAGCCGGCCCCCGAGGAGACCAAGCCGCCCGACTCGGACCGGTCGCGCACGGAGAACAGGCTCGCCCGCAGGCTCGTGGCACCCGCCCTGATCCTGATGCTGCTGGTCACGGCGTTCCCCATGCTGCGGGCGCTCTACCTGTCGCTGTTCAGCTACTCGCTCACCGCGCCCGACGACCGGGAGTTCGTGGGCCTGGCCAACTACGCGACGGCGCTGAGCGACTCGCTGTTCTGGCGCGACACCGGCAACACCGTCCTGATCATGGTCATCACGGTCGTCGTCGAGCTCGTGATCGGCTTCGCGTTCGCGATGGTCATGCACAAGGTGATCTTCGCCCGCGGCACGATCCGCACCTCGATCCTGATCCCCTACGGCGTCATCACGGTCGTCTCCGGCTTCGCGTGGCAGTTCGCCTTCTCCAACACCAACGGCTTCGTCAACAGCTGGTTGCCGGGCGTCAGCGACGACTTCAACTGGTTCGCCGAGTATCCCTCGTCGATGATCGCGATCATGGCGTCGGAGATCTGGAAGACGACGCCGTTCATGTCGCTGCTGCTCCTCGCCGGGCTCGCCCAGGTGTCCGAGGACATGCTGGAGGCCGCCGAGGTCGACGGTGCGACGTGGTGGCAGCGGCTCTACAAGGTGATCCTGCCCAACATGCGTGCCGCGATCATGGTCGCGGTGCTGTTCAGGGCGCTCGACGCCTACCGGATCTTCGACAACATCTTCGTCATGACCGCCGGCGCCAACGGGACCGAGTCGATCTCGTTCCTGACCTACCGGCAGGTGATCGAGCAGTTCCAGCTCGGCATCGGCTCGGCACTGTCGGTGCTGCTGTTCCTGTCGGTCCTGGTGGTGGCGTTCCTGATCGTCAAGCTGTTCCGGGTCAATCTCGCCGACGCACGACAGGAGGGCTGAGATGAACAAACAGCTCAGGAGCCGCCTCGGCATCGGGATCGGCTTCGTCCTGATCCTCGTCTGGTGCCTGCTGCCGGTCGCATGGATCATCTCGTTGTCGTTCAAGTCGCAGGAGGCGGTGACCAACGGCAGCCCCGGCTTCTTCCCCTCCAAGGGTGGCAGAGCCGGCTGGCAGAACTACGAGGACGTCCTGAAGGACGATCAGTACGCCCGGGCGATCATCAACTCGATCGGCATCTCGCTGATCGCGACGATCCTGTCGGTCATCTTCGCGACGCTTGCGGCGTACGCCATCGCACGCCTGGAGTTCGTCGGCAAGAAGTTCGTGCTGACGACGGCGCTCGTGATCGCGATGTTCCCGGTCGTGTCGCTGGTCGGCCCGCTGTTCGACATGTGGCGCACGTTCGGCATCTACGACACCTGGCCGGGGCTCATCATCCCCTACATGTCGTTCACGCTCCCGCTCGCGATCTGGACCCTGTCGGCGTTCTTCCGGGAGATCCCGTGGGAGATGGAGCAGGCCGCGCAGGTCGACGGCGCGACGGCGTGGCAGGCGTTCCGCAAGGTCATCGTGCCGCTCGCGGCCCCCGGCGTGTTCACCGCCGCGATCCTGACGTTCTTCTTCGCGTGGAACGACTTCGTGTTCGGCATCTCGCTGACCTCGACCGAGCGCGCCCGTCCCATCCCGGCGGCCCTGTCGTTCTTCGTCGGCAACGACCCGTTCAACCGGCCGGCGTCGCTGCTGGCCGCCGGCGCCGTGGTCGCCACGGTGCCCATTGTCATCATCGTCCTGTTTTTCCAGCGCAAGATCGTCGCCGGCCTGACCGCCGGCGCAGTGAAGGGTTGAGCTCATGGCAGCCATCGAGATGAAGAACATCGTCAAGAAGTACGGCGACGGCTTTCCCGCCGTCAACGACGTCAGCATCGACGTCGCCGACGGGGAGTTCATGATCCTGGTCGGTCCGTCCGGCTGCGGGAAGTCGACGCTCCTGCGCATGATCGTGGGCCTGGAGGACATCACGTCCGGCGACATGGTCATCGGGGGCGACCGCGTCAACGACCTGGCCCCGCGCGACCGCAATCTGTCGATGGTGTTCCAGAATTACGCGCTGTACCCGCACCTCACGGTCTACGAGAACATCGCCTTCCCGCTGCGCCTGGCCAAGATGAAGGATGCCGAGGTCGACGAGAAGGTGCGCGCGGCCAGCAAGACCCTCGACCTCGACGAGCACCTCGAGCGCAAGCCCGGCAACCTGTCGGGTGGTCAGCGCCAGCGCGTCGCGATGGGACGAGCCATCGTCCGCGAGGCGAAGGCCTTCCTGTTCGACGAGCCGTTGTCGAACCTCGACGCCAAGCTGCGCGGCCAGATGCGCACCGAGATCGCCCGTTTGCAGAAGCGGCTCGGCATCACGACGGTCTACGTGACGCACGACCAGACCGAGGCCATGACGCTCGGCGACCGGGTCGCGGTCATGAAGCGTGGCGTGCTGCAGCAGCTCGCTACGCCGCGCGAGCTGTACGAGCAGCCGGTCAACCTGTTCGTCGCCGGCTTCATCGGTTCGCCACCGATGAATTTCCTGCCCGCGACGGTCGAGAACGGCCAGGTCACCCTGCCGTTCGGCACGTTCCCCCTGCCCGCCGGCAAGGCCGAGCGCACCCAGGGCAAGGGCCTGCTGATGGCCGGCATCCGGCCC
>NZ_JAOPXQ010000182.1 GCF_025965075.1 Aeromicrobium sp. | reverse complement strand
GCCTGTGATGTCGATGCTGCGCACGCTGCGCGACTCCGGCCACACCGGCCAGGTCACGTTCCTGCACTACGCCCGCAGCCGCGACGACGAGATGTTCACCGACGAGCTCGACGAGATCGCCACCGCGACTGACTTCCGGATCGTGCGCGTCTACACCCGCCAGCCCGAGCCGGGGGCAGAGCTCGCGGGACGCTTCCACATCGACCACCTCAAGCACCTCGGCGTCGATCCGGTCAGCACCCTCAGCTTCGCCTGCGGCCCGGCCGGACTCATCGCGACCGTGCGCGACACCTACACCGAGCTCGGCGCCGCCGACCAGCTCCGCATGGAGTACTTCAAGGTGCCGTCGGTCGACCTCGACGCAGCCGACGCCACCGGCATGCTGTTCTTCGACGACTCCAACATGGAGGCGTTAAACTCCGGCGCCACGATCCTCGAGCAGGCCGAGAACGCCGGTCTCAAGCCGGAGTTCGGCTGCCGCATGGGCGTGTGCAACACCTGCGCCATCAAGAAGAACGGCGGCGCCGTCCGCCACGTCGTCAGTGGCGAGATCAACGCCAGCACCGACGAGACCATCAAGATCTGTGTCCAGGTCCCCATCGGCGACGTCAACGTCGCCCTCTGAGCCAAGGAGATATCACCATGGCCGCACTCACGACCGCCATCGCCCGCAAGTTCATCAAGAGCCAGCCGATCGAGGCGCGCAGCGCGAGCAAGCACAACGCCGCTCCCCTGTCGCTGATCAGCCCGACGTCCGACAAGCCGGCGACCATCGGCCTGGAGTACATGACGTACGAGCAGCTCGAGGAGTTCGGCCGTGAGCTGGACGCCGTGCGCCAGCGCGTGCTCGACGACCTCGGCCAGTCCGACGCCGACTACATCCGTCGCGTGATCCGCGTGCAGCGCGGCGCCGAGGTGCTCGGCCGCGTCGGCATCTTCATGCCCTTCTTCCCGCCGGCCTTCGTCGCCGGTGTCGCCTCGCTGGCGGTGGCCAAGATCATCGACAACATGGAGATCGGCCACAACGTCATGCACGGCCAGTACGACTGGATGAACGATCCGATGATCGACGGCGCCCGCTACGAGTGGGACAACATTGCGCCGGCCCAGGACTGGAAGCACGGCCACAACTACATTCACCACACGTACACCAACATCCACGGCATGGACCGGGACATCGGCTACAACATGTTCCGCATCGACGAGGACCAGCCGTGGTACGCCACGCACCGGTTCAACCTGCCGCTCGCGTTCGTCCTGATGCTGGTGTTCGAGTGGGGCATCATGTACCACGGTGTCGAGCTCGACCAGTACCTCCACGGCAAGATCACCAAGGAGGACTTCCAGGGTCGCAAGAAGCGTGCCTTCCGCAAGATCCGCAAGCAGGTCTTCAAGGACTACATCGCCTGGCCCGTGCTCGGGCTGGCCCTGGTCCCGTTCGTCGGCTGGTGGGCCCCGCTCGCGATCCTGGGCGCCAACGTCGCCGCCAACGTCATCCGCAACGTGTGGACGTTCCTGATCATCTTCTGCGGTCACTTCCCCGCCGAGGTGCAGACCTTCGCCGAGGAGGACGCGCAGAACGAGAGCCGCGGACAGTGGTACCTGCGTCAGCTGCTCGGCTCGGCCAACATCTCCGGCCACACGCCGTTCCACGTCATGACCGGCAACCTGAGCTTCCAGATCGAGCACCACCTGTTCCCCGACATCCCGGCCCGTCGCTATCCCGAGGTCGCCGAGGACGTCAAGCTCCTGGTCGAGAAGTACGGTCTGCAGTACAACTCCGGTCGCCTGTCCAAGCAGCTCGGCAGCGTCGTCCGCCAGCTCGCGAAGCTCGGGCACAAGCCCAGCGATCCGTACAAGATCGGCAACAGCCCCGAGTCGAAGGCGCTGCGCCGCGCCAAGCGCGAGAAGGCCGCGCGTCGCGTCGAGGAGTCGCGTGCGCCACAATTGACCTCCTAGCCACCTGCGAGCAAGGGGACCCCGATGGCACTGAGCCGGCGTGAGATCGCGAAGGACGTCCTGCAGCAGTCCACGGAGGCGGCGATCGGCAGCGCCGGTCACGTCGTGGCGATCCTGTTCGAGACGGCCCGCAAGATCACGACCGAGGTCGGTGCCTTCGGCACGGAGATCTTCGAGATCGCCGAGGCGAGCAAGAGAGCAGGACAGGACGACGAGGACACCCATCCGGCTGCCGAGTAGCAACGAACCACTCCCATGCAGAGAAAAGTGGCCGTCATCGGCTCGGGTGTGTCCGGTCTGACCGCGGCGTACGTCCTGCGCCGGGACTGGGACGTCACGGTGTTCGAGGCGGACGACCGCATCGGCGGGCACGCCCACACCCACACGGTCCAGGACCCCGACCGGGCCCACCGGGTCGACTCGGGGTTCATCGTCCACAACGACCGGACCTATCCCCTGCTGCGGCGGCTCTTCGGCGAGCTCGACGTCGAGGTCCATCCGACCGAGATGAGCATGAGCATCCACTGCGAAGGGTGCGGGCTGGAGTACGCCGGCGGTCGCGGCGGCAAGGGCATCTTCGCGCAGCGTCGGCGGCTGCTCGACCCGCGCTACCTCGCGATGCTGGTGGGGGTCAAGAAGTTCGGCCGCCTCGCCCACGCGCTGCTCGACAGCGAGGAGTCGCCCACGGACCCGCAGACGTACGGCGACTTCCTGCGGGTCCACGGGTTCTCCGACTACTTCGTGTCGCACTACGCGATCCCGGTCGTGTCGTGCGTCTGGTCCTCGGGGCACGAGACCGCGCTGTCGTACCCCGCGCGTTACCTGTTCGAGTTCCTCAAGCACCACGGCTTCCTGTCGATCAAGGGCTCCCCGCAGTGGTTCACGGTCGTCGGCGGGTCGGGCACCTACATCGACAAGGTCACCGCCGCCGTCGGCGACGTCCGCGCGTCCACCGGCATCCGGCAGGTCACCCGCAAGCCCGACGGCGTCGAGCTGATCGACTCCCGCGGCGACCTGCACACCGTGGACGCCGTCGTCATCGCGACGCATGCCGACGACGCCCTCGCGCTGCTGACCGACCCGACCGACGAGGAGCGCCGGGTCCTCGGCGCGTTCGACTACTCCGACAACGAGGTCGTGCTGCACCGCGACGCGCGCCAGCTCCCGGTCGCACCCGCCGCGCGGTCCGCGTGGAACTACCGGATGGACGGCTGCACCGAGCGCAGCGACCACTCGGCCGTGACCTACTGGATGAATCGGCTGCAGGGCATCGAGTCCGCCCAGCCGTTCCTCGTGACCCTCAACGCGACCGACCGCATCGACCCCGCCTCGGTCGTCGCGACGATGGCGTACACGCACCCGATCTACACGCCGGCGTCCGTCGCCGCCCAGGGTGGCCTGCGTGGCCTGTTCACCGAGCAGACCGTGTTCGCCGGCGCCTATCACGGCTGGGGCTTCCACGAGGACGGCTGCCGCTCCGGGGTCGACGCCGCCGCCGCCCTGGGGACCACATGGTGAGTGCGTCGCTGCTGCCCTCGATGCCGGCCCTCGTCGAGGGGACCGTCGCGCACACGCGTCGCACGCCCCTGCGGCACCGCTTCTCCTACCGGGTCTACCAGTGGCTCGTCGACGTCGACGAGCTGCCACGCATGCGGTGGCCCCTGCGGGCGTTCTCCTCGTTCCGCGCCGCCGACCACATCGGCGACCCGGACGACACGATCCGGGCCAACATCGAGCGGTTCTGCGCGGCGCAGGGCGTCGACGTCACGGGTCATCGATTGCTGATGCTGGCCAACGCCCGGGTCCTGGGGCACACGTTCGACCCGCTCAGCGTCTTCTGGGCGATCGCCCCGGACGACGCGCTGACCTGCATCGTGGCCGAGGTCCACAACACGTACGGTGAGCGGCACGCCTACCTGCTGCAGACCGACGAGACCGGCCGGGCCGAGGTCGACAAGGCGTTCTACGTGTCACCGTTCTTCACGGTCGACGGGTCGTACGACCTGCAGTTCGTGCTGACGCCGGACAAGGTCTCCTCCAGCATCATCCTGCGCCAGGACGGCGCCGCGGTGTTCAGCGCAACCTTCCGGGGTACTCCGCGCCCGGCCACGTCGGCGAGGCTCGCAAGATTTCTCGTCAAAATGCCGCTGATCACCCATCGCACCAGCCTGCTGATCCGAATACAGGGTGTATGGCTCTGGATCCGCAGACTGCCGGTCATCCCCCGTCCGGCCCACGAACCGCAGGAAGGCACGCAATGACGCAGCAGCTCACGAGCGCCCGCTGGCCCGGAATCGCCCGCACCCCCCGCACCCCGATGAAGGCACGCGCCGCGCAGGCGATCCTTCGTCCCACCGTCAACCGGGTGCCCGTCCGGCTGACCTTCGCCGACGGCACGACCTGGGGGGCCGGTGGCCCCGACTCCCCCGAGATGCGCATCGTGCGACCCAAGGCGTTCTTCGCCCGGCTCGGCGCCGACACCAAGATCGGCTTCGGGGAGGCCTACATGGCCGGCGACTGGACCGTCGGCCATGGCACGGACCTCGCCGACCTGCTGCGCCCGTTCGCCGAGCGCATGGCCACGATCGTGCCGGTCCCGCTGCAGAGGTTCCGCGCGTTCGTCGACAAGAAGCTCCCCCACCACCAGCGCAACTCGGTGACCGGGTCGAAGAAGAACATCGAGGCGCACTACGACCTCTCGAACGACCTGTTCGCCCAGTTCCTCGACCCGTCGATGAGCTACTCCGCGGCATGGTTCGAGTCGCCCGAGCAGGACCTCGAGGCCGCCCAGCTGCGCAAGATCGACGGCATCCTCGACCAGGCCGGCGTCACGGCGGGCAGCCGGGTCCTCGAGATCGGCAGCGGCTGGGGCGCCCTCGCGATCCGGGCCGCGCAGCGCGGGGCAGAGGTCACCACGATCACGATCTCGACCGAGCAGGCCGCCCTCGCCCGGGAGCGCTTCGCCGAGGCAGGCGTCGACGTCGACCTGCAGCTCGTCGACTACCGGGAGGTCACCGGCGAGTACGACGCGATCGTCTCGGTCGAGATGATCGAGGCCGTCGGCGAGGAGTACTGGCCGACGTACTTCGCGACGATCGACAAGCTCCTCGCCCCCGGCGGCAAGGTCTCGATCCAGGCGATCACGATGGACCACCACCGCTACCTCGCGACCCGCAACTCGTACGGCTGGATCCAGAAGTACATCTTCCCCGGCGGCCTGATCCCCTCGCTCGACGCGATCGACCAGACGCTTGCCGAGCACACGACCCTCGCCGTGACCGACAGCCGGTCGCTGGGCCAGGACTATGCCCACACGTTGCGCCAGTGGCGGGAGCGGTTCGACGCCGGCTGGGACGCCATCAACGCGCAGGGCTTCGACGAGACGTTCCGCCGCATGTGGGAGTTCTACCTGGCCTACTGCGAGGCGGGCTTCGGCGTCGGCTACATCGACGTCTTCCAGATCCAGATGACCCGGCCGACGGAGGCATGAGCCATGGCTTCCATCGCCCGCCTGCCGATGCCGATCCAGGAGACGTACGAGTGGCAGTACGACGGCGCGTGCCGCGACGTCGACCCCGAGACGTTCTTCTCCCCCGATGCCGAGCGTGGACCCCGGCGACGCGCCCGTGAGGCGGCGGCCAAGGCCCTCTGCGCGGTCTGCCCGGTCGTCCAGGAGTGCCTCAACCACGCGCTGACGGTGCGTGAGCCCTACGGCGTGTGGGGCGGCCTCAACATCAACGAGCGCGACAGCATCCTGCAGCAGCAGAAGGCCGGCTGACCCCGGCAACGGTGCCCAGTCACTCGTAGAAGATGCGCTCCACGACCTGACGGGCGTGCCTGGTCGCCCGGAGGTAGTCGTCGTTGAGGCGTTCGCCCTGGTCCATCCCGTAGCCCAGGAGGTGGGCGACGCCGGCGCGGTCCCCGGCGTGCTCGACCATCGACTCGGCGGGCTTGCCGCGCATCAGCACGACGGCGTTGCGGATGCGGCTGACGAGTCGCCACGCCGTCTCCAGCGCCTCGGCGTCCTGGACCGACACGAGATCGGCCTTGACCGCGGCGTGCAGCGCGTCGAGGGTCCGGGTCGTGCGAAGCTCCGGGACGGCGTGGGCGTGCTGCATCTGCAGCAGCTGGACGGTCCACTCGATGTCGGCCAG
Organism: Aeromicrobium sp.; assembly: GCF_025965075.1. Classification (GTDB taxonomy): domain Bacteria; phylum Actinomycetota; class Actinomycetes; order Propionibacteriales; family Nocardioidaceae; genus Aeromicrobium. The sequence goes on along the minus strand of NZ_JAOPXQ010000182.1, from coordinate 3,676 downwards.
GCCACCGCGACCCAGCTTGAGGTGGGTCTTGGGGTTGGCACCGCGCGGCAGCCGCTCCGAGTCGACCCGGGCCTTGATCCGGCGGATCTCTCGCACCTCGGCGGGGGTCGCACCACCCTCGGGCCAGCGCAGCGGGTCGATCAACGTCGTGAACCGCGCGTTGAGGTCCTCGTCGCCGATCGTCGCACTCGCCCGGAGCAGCGCCTGCGCCTCCCAGACCGAGGACCACTTCTCGTAGTAGGCCCGGTAGGCGGCGAACGACCGCACGAGCGGTCCGTTCTTGCCCTCGGGGCGCAGCTCGGCGTCGACCTCCAGCGGCGGATCGTCACCGGGGGCGGCCAGCATCTTGCGCAGCCCCTGGGCCACGGCCATCGCGGCCGCGGCGGCCTCGGTCTCGTCCGCGCCCTCGAGCGGGTCGTGGACGAACATCACGTCAGCGTCCGAGCTGTAGCCGGCCTCGCCGCCACCCAGCCGGCCCATCAGGACGATCGACATCCGGGTCGGCATCTCGCCCCGAGCGGACTCCACCGCCGACGTCGCGGCCTTGAGCGCACCCGCCAGGGAGGCGGTCTGCACGCCGGTCAGCGCCTCGCCGACCTCCGTGATGTCGAGCCGGCCCAGCACGTCGGCGATGCCGATCCGGGACAGCTCGCGGCGCCGGACCCGGCGGACCGCGCGGATCGCATCCTGCGGGTCCGCGTGGCGCTGCGCCGCGAGGTCGACCTCGGTGCGGAGGCGGGACGGCTCGAGCGGGCGCAGCTCGGCGTCGTCACCCAGCAGCGCCACCGAGTCGGGGGCCCGCAGGATCAGGTCGGTGACGTAACGGCTCGACGACAGGACGTGCGCGAGCTGCTCGGCGCCGGCGCCCTCGTCGCGGAGCTTGCGCAGATACCAGTGTGTCTCTCCCAGCCCCTCGGAGATCTTGCGGAACGCCAGCAGCCCGCCGTCCGGGTCGGGCGACTCGGCGAACCACGCCAGCATCGCCGGCAGCAGCGACTTCTGGATCGCGGCCCGCCGCGACAGCCCCGACGTGAGGGCCTGGATGTGGGCCAACGCGCCCTTGGGGTCGGCGAAGCCGAGCGCCGTGAGCCGCTGCTCCGCGGCGAGCGTCGTCAGGCGCAGGTGATCGGTCGGCAACGAGGCGACGGCCTCGAGCAGCGGCTGGTAGAAGAGCTTCTCGTGCAGGCGCCGCACGATCCGCCGGTGCGCCTGCCACTCCTTCGTGAGGTTCTCGGCCGGGTTCTGCCGGAAGCCCATGCTCCGGCCGAGCCGGCGCAGGTCCTCCGGGTCGTCCGGCACGATGTGGCTGCGGCGCAGGTGGTAGAGCTGGATCCGGTGCTCGAGGGTGCGCAGGAACTCGTACGCCTCCTCCATGGCGGCACCGTCGCGGCGCCCGACGTACCCGCCGTCGATCAGCGCCCGCAGCGCGATCAGCGTCGTCGGGCTGCGCAGCGTCTCGTCGGCCCGGCCGTGGACGAGCTGCAGGAGCTGCACCGCGAACTCGACGTCCCGCAGGCCGCCGGCGCCGAGCTTGAGCTGGCGGTCGCGGTGCGCCTGCGGGATGTGCTCGATGACCCGGCGACGCATCGCGCGCACGTCGGTCACGAAGTTGTCGCGCGTGCTGGCGAACCAGATCATGGGTGTCAGCGCGTCGAGGTACGCCTGACCGAGCGTCTCGTCACCGGCCGCGTAGCGCGCCTTGAGCAGCGCCTGGAACTCCCACGTGCTGGCCCACTTCTCGTAGTAGGCCACGTGGCTCGCCAGCGACCGCACCAGCGGGCCGTTCCTGCCCTCGGGCCTCAGCTCGGCGTCGACCTCCCAGATCGTGCCCTCACCGGTGTGCTCCCGGCACATCCTCATGACGGCGGCCGCGACCCGGTTGGCCGCGGCGGTCGCGGCCTGCTCATCCTCGCCCTCGCGCGCCTCGTGCACGAAGATGACGTCGACGTCGCTGAGGTAGTTGAGCTCGCGCCCGCCGGTCTTGCCCATCGCCATGATCGTGAACCGGCACAGGTCGGCGTCGGGCTGCTCCGCGCGCACGATCTTGAGTGCGGCGCCGAGGGTCGCGACCGCGAGGTCGGACAGCTCGGCGGACGACTGCTCGAACAGGGTCAGGGCGGTCAGGTCGCGGGCGGCGATGTGCAGGAGCTTGCGGTAGTAGCCGATGCGCAGCTCGTCGGCCGTCGTCGCCTCCTCCATCTGCCGGCGCCGCACGTCGAGCGGGATCGGCGTGGTCGACAGCGCCTCCGCCGACAGGTCCGCGACGTACTCGGGGTGCCGGGTCAGGAAGTCGCCGAGCGCCCGGCTCGTGCCGAGCACCACGAGGAGCCGCTGGCGCAGCTGGTCGTCGGCGTCCAGCATCGCGAGCAGCCGGTCGGGACCCATCTTGGCGCCGATCGCACTGAGCGAGGCCAGCGCGGTGTCGGGGCTCGCCACGGTCGCGATCTGGTCGATCAGGGCGTCCGGCACCTCACCCAGGGTCGCGAGATGGGCGACCGTCCCCTCGCCGTCCCGGAAGCCCTTGCGGGCCAGGGCGACGGCCAGGTCACGCGCTTCGGTTGCCACCTCAGCAGGCTACCCGGGGACTCAGACCATTGGCATGAGGCGGTCGATCTCGAACTGCGTGACCTGCGAGCGGTAGTCCTGCCACTCCGCCCGCTTGTTGCGCAGGAAGAAGTCGAACACGTGCTCGCCCAGGGTCTCGGCGACGAGCTCGCTGGACTCCATCGTGCGGATTGCCTCGTCGAGGTTGCGCGGCAGCGGCGCGATGCCCATCGCCTTGCGCTCGTTCTCGCTCAACGACCACACGTCGTCCTCGGCCTCGGGCGGGAGCTCGTACTGCTCCTCGATGCCCTTGAGCCCTGCGGCCAGGACCAGCGCGAACGCGAGGTAGGGGTTGCAGGCCGCGTCGATCGCGCGGTTCTCGACCCGGGCGGAGTTGCCCTTGTGCGGCTTGTACATCGGCACCCGGATCAACGCGGAGCGGTTGTTGTGGCCCCAGCAGACGTAGTTGGGTGCCTCTCCCCCGCCGGCGAGCCGCTTGTAGGAGTTGACCCACTGGTTGGTGACCGCGGTGATCTCGGGGGTGTGCTGCAGGACGCCAGCGATGAACGCGCGACCCGTCTTGGACAGCTGGTACTCGGCACCGGCCTCGTAGAACGCGTTCTCGTCGCCCTCGAACAGTGACACGTGCGTGTGCATGCCGGAGCCGGGGTGCTCGGTGAACGGCTTGGGCATGAACGAGGCCCATTTGCCCTGGCTCAGCGCGACCTCGCGGACGACGGTCCGGAACGTCATGATGTTGTCGGCGGTCGACAGCGCGTCGGCGTAGCGCAGGTCGATCTCCTGCTGGCCCGGGCCGCCCTCGTGGTGGCTGAACTCGACCGAGATGCCCATGTTCTCGAGCATCGTGATGACCTCGCGGCGGAAGTCCTGGCCGCCGCCCTGGGCGGTGTGGTCGAAGTAGCCGCTGTCGTCGACCGGCACGGGACGCTCACCGGCCGGCGGCTTGCCCTTGAACAGGAAGAACTCGATCTCGGGGTGCGTGTAGAACGTGAACCCGGCCTCGGCGGCCTTCTGCAGCGCGCGCTTCAGCACGTGGCGGGGATCGGCGTACGACGGCGTGCCGTCGGGCATCAGGATGTCGCAGAACATGCGAGCCGTCGCGGGGGTCTCG
>NZ_JAOPXQ010000148.1 GCF_025965075.1 Aeromicrobium sp. | reverse complement strand
AGCCGTACAACTTCGGCGAGCGCGAAGCGGTGCGATGCGACGGCCCGCTGCACCAGTGCGTGAACCATGTCGTCACGTGAGGTTCTGGCAACCGGGGCGTCTGGGTGTCGTGCCGGCGGCCCCAGCTCAAACCATGAGCGAGTTCGGCGCCGCTCCCCCTTAGGCCCCTCGCCCGGTCTCCTTGACCAGTTGGGCAACCCTGGCCTTGGACAAAGATGTCGCAGCCGCGATGCGGTCGTACGACCAGCCCTGCGCGCGCAGCTCCCTGACAGCCTCAAGGCGCACGTCGGCGAACTGCTCAAGCTCAAGGTCGAGCTGAGCGAAGAAGTCGTTGACCGCCTTGATGCGGTCCACCGCCTCGACCAGACCACCTAGCGCGCGCGACTCCTTCAGTAGCGCTGCCTCCAGCTCGGCCGACACGATGCCCTTGCGGGCACCAGCACGGTTCTGACGACGGGAAGGCACTCAGCCAGTTCAGTCCGTATAGACATCTACACGGTTGGAGACTCGCAGAACACCGTCCACCGACCACGTGCGGGCAGGGTCCAGGCGCTACTCAGTACCCCTGCGCGGCCGCGGAAGTCCACGAGACAACGCGCCTTCGCGCTGTCGCGGAGGCACCCTGGAGGGGGTGGTCATCAGCGGGCTTGCCGGGCGACGCGCCGTTCGCGAGCGAGTTCGGCGTCGCGCGGATCGCGGATCCTCCCGCCCGGCGGCCCGTCAGTGGTCGCAAGCGCCAAGGCTGTAGGCCTGACCCGCCCTTGCTCTCGAGCTACTGGAGGCACAACTCTGCCTCCACCTACGACTCTAAGCATTGAAGTGGCTCCCGTCACGACCTCAGATGACGGGGTGCAGCCCCAGTAGACGACGAACTTCTCAGGTAGACGAGGCACGCGTCTCAGAGGCTCTGTCGGAACACGACGGCGCGCAGGGTGTGACGTCGATGTGACATGTCACCCGCATAACCACAGGTCAGACGACATTTTCCGAGAGCGGCAACAGATCACCCAGATCTACGAGGGCACCAACCAGGTGCAGCGCGTCGTCATGGCCCGCCAGCTCCTCGCCGGGGTGCAGTCCAAGCTCTGACCCGTCCACCGGGGACCGACGATGAGGGGTTGGGGTGGCGATCACTACCCCGACCCCTCATCTTCGGGCGGTCCTTCCTCGGTGCGGCCCGGTGACGCCGTCAGTCGTGGCGTGAGCCGAGCCAGCTGACCATCGCGGGATCGCGGTGGTCGAAGAACTGGCTGCTCCCGTCCTCGAGCGTCGCGATCCGCGCCATGTCGTCGTCGCTCAGGCTGAAGTCGAAGATGTCGAGGTTCTCGGCCATGCGGTCAGGGCGTACGGACTTCGGGATCGCGACGACCTCGCGCTGCACGAGCCAGCGCAGCACGACCTGGGCGACGGACTTGTCGTACGTCTGACCGATCGCGCCGAGGACCGGATCGGTGAAGAGGTTGTTGCGGCCCTCCGCGAACGGCCCCCACGACTCGATCTGGACGCCGCGCTCGCGCATCAGCGCCTGGTCGGCCTCCCGCTGGTGGAACGGGTGGGTCTCGATCTGGTTGACCGCCGGCGCGACCTCGTTGTGGTCGATCAGGTCGACGAGCCGGTCGGGGTGGAAGTTGGAGACGCCGATCGCGCGGGCCGTGCCGGCGGCGAGGATCCGCTGCATCGCGCGCCACTCGGCGTAGTAGTCGCCGAGCGGCTGGTGGATCAGGTAGAGGTCGACGTGGTCGAGTCCGAGTCGGTGCAGGGAGGCGTCGAAGGCTCGGTGCGTGTTGTCCTCGACGCTGCCGGTCCGGGCGTGCTGGATCCAGAGCTTGGTCGTCACGAAGATCTCGTCCCGGGCGATGCCGCTGGCCCGGATCGCGGCGCCGACGGCCACCTCGTTGCCGTAGCCCGCCGCGGTGTCGACATGCCGGTAGCCCGCCGCCAGCGCGGCCTCGACCGCGGCCTGCGTCTCCTCGGGCGGGATCTGGTAGACGCCGAAGCCGAGGATCGGCATCTCGACACCGTTGCTGAGCGTGACGTCGTGCATCGTGTCTCTCCTCACCAGGACGGGCCGCACACGCAGACCCACTCCCAGAGAACACCACCGGGCGTCGACCCGGGAGTCCCTGTCGTGACCGGTGCCGCGCGTGGACCTCCCGAGGACCCGCCAGTCCTGCGGGATCCAGTCGAACCTCTGACCGGTCGCCGTACGCTGGTCGGGTGACGGGACGACTCCACGACGCCGCTGCGGCGACCTCGCCCCTGGACACCGTCGACTGGCCGGTCCGCACCGACCGCCTGGTGCTGCGGCGCCTGCTCCCGACCGACATCCCCGCGATCTTCGCCTACCGGTCGGTGCCGGAGGTGTCGGAGTGGATCGGCAGCGCCGTCACCGACGTCGACGCGATGGCCGACCGGTTCGGTGACGGGTCGACCGCGGTGATCGTCGAGCACGACGGCCGTGTCGTCGGTGACCTGATGGTCAGGGTCGAGGACGCCTGGGCCCAGCACGAGGTGGCCGACGGCGCGGTCGCGTCCCAGGCCGAGCTGGGCTGGACCTTCGACCCGGGCCACCGCGGTCGTGGGCTGGCGACCGAGGCCGTCGAGGCCCTGCTGCGGATCTGCTTCGACGACCTCGGCCTGCGCCGGGTCGTCGCCGAGTGCTTCACCGACAACGAGCCGTCCTGGCGGCTGATGGAGCGGCTCATGATGCGCCGCGAGGCCCACCACGTGAAGAACTCCCTGCACCGCGACCACGGGTGGCAGGACGAGTACCTCTACGCCCTGCTCGCCGAGGAGTGGCGCCGGCGGGCGTGACCTACTTCGAGGCCAGCACCTGCACGTGGCAGGTGCCACCGTCATCGGGTGCCGGGACCTTCTTGATCATGAACCCGACCGACCCACCGGGAGCGACGCTCGGCACCTGCCGGGTCTTGGCGCGCTCGGCGCCGCCGGTCGCGCTGCCGATGTAGACCGTGACCTGGAACGTGGCCTTGGCCTTGCTGGTGTTGGCCAGGACGCCCTTGGCGGTCCAGTCATCGTCGTCGTTCTTCTCGCAGCGGAAGCCGGACAGCGACTGGGGTGCCGGCGTGCCAGTGGCCGGCACGGTCGAGACGGCGGCCGCCGGAGGTGTCGTGGCGGTCGTCGTCGCGGGCGCCTTCGCGGCCGGTTCCTCGGCCCCCCCGCACGCACCGAGGAGCAGCAGGAGAGCCACCGCAGCCGTACGCATGAGGTCATCTCATCACGGCCGGGCCTCCTCGGCGTGGAGGCGCACCCTCGGGCCTGCCTGTAGCGTCGCGGCATGGAATCCCGGAGCGTGGCACGTCGGCTCACGATCGAGATCGTCGGCTGGACCCTCGTGGTCGTCGGCATCGCGGCGCTGATCCTGCCCGGCCCGGGACTGCTGGGGCTGTTCGCCGGCCTCGCGGTCCTGTCCCAGCAGTACGACTGGGCCGAGCGCCGGCTCCAGCCCGTCAAGGTCGCGGCCTACAAGTCGGCGGCGGACAGCGTGCAGACCTGGCCGCGGATCGTCGCGAGCTGCCTCGGCGCCCTGGGGATCGCGGCGTTCGGCGTCGTGTGGATCGTGGGTCCGGACGCGCCGGGCTGGTGGCCCGTGCGGGACTCGTGGTGGCTGATCGGGGGCTGGGGCACCGGGGTCACGCTGATCGCCTCGGGCATCTTCGCCCTCGCCGTCATCGTGTGGAGCTTCCGCCGCTTCCGCGGTCTCGAGGACCACGAGGCCGAGGCGGAGCGCATCGCCCGCGAGGACGGCTGAGGCTAGGCCGTCGGGTCACGCACCACGACGAACAGCGCGTCGGCCTCGGCGCAGAGCGTCTCGCCGACCCACATCTCGCCGCGCAGGAACCGCTTGCGCCCCTCCACCCGGTCGACCCAGGCCACGACCCGCACCGGGGTGTCGACCGGAACGGTCGCCCGGAAGTCGGTCTTGAGGTACGCCGTCCGGCTCGCGGCGCGGGACTGCGTCACGGCGAGCACCCCGAGCACCTCGTCGAAGATCGTCAGGATCGTGCCGCCGTGCGCCGAGCCGCCACCGCCGAGGAAGAACGCACCGAACGTCACGGTCCCCTCGATCTTGTCGCCGTCGAGGCTGTCGACGACGAACGGCGGGACCGCCGGGTGCCCGCGGACGGGGAGGGACAGGGTGCGCCCGGCCAGCCGCTCGAGCTCCGGCACCGCCATCGGGGTCAGCGTGTCGGTCCAGCCGCGGAGGTCCTCCGCGAGACGGTCGAGCAGCTCGGGTCCGGGTGCCGCCGAGGCCAGGGCGTCGTGGAAGGCGTGCAGCGCGTCGAGCACCGAGCCGTACGCGCGTACCTGCGCCGGGCTGGCGGGGCTCGTGAAGGTCGACCAGCTCATCCCTCAGACGGCCCGGTCGATCTCGAACCAGGTCAGCACCGGAGCGGCCGCCAGCAAGGGGCCGAGGTCCGTGATCGCGCCCGGGCCCGCGCGGAACTCGCGGTAGGCCGCGTCGTGCTCGGGGCTCTCCCACGTCTCGTACGCGATCCAGTGCGCCGGGTCGGCCCGGTCGACCAGCACGTCGACACCGAGGTTGCCCTCGAACGCGCGGGTCTCCGCCAGCACCCGGGCCAGGATCGTCCGGGCGTCGTCGAGGAGCTCGGGCCTGAACCGGAGCTCGAGGGTGGCCGTGATCGCCATGGGGTTCCTTCGGTCGAAAGTGTGACGTCAGGCTAGACCGCAACCCGGCCGCAACGAGCGACCGGGTAGAAAGGAGTGACCCGCGTCATATCTGGAGGCCCCCTGTGTTCTTCCCCCTCACCGTCCGCGACTTCCTGGACCGTGCCGTCACCGTCTACCCCGACCGGGTGGCCGTGGTCGACGAGCCGAACCAGCCGGCCGAGTCGTGGGGTGAGATCACGTACGCCGAGATGGGCCGTCGCGCCGCGGCGCAGGCGGCGACCCTCGACGAGCTGGGCGTCCCGGTCGGCGGCCGGGTCGCGATCGTGTCGCAGAACTCCGCCCGCCTACTGACCTCGTTCTACGGCGTCTCCGGCTGGGGCCGCGTGCTGGTACCGATCAACTTCCGGCTCGCGGTCGCCGAGATCCGCTACATCGTCGAGCACTCCGGCGCCGAGGTCCTGATGGTCGACCCCGACCTGCAGCACCTGGTCGACGAGATCGACTGCAAGCGCATCTTCGTGCTGGGCGAGGACGACGACAAGATCTGGGGGTCGACCGCCGAGCCCCAGCCGTGGGAGGGCGACGAGAACGCGACTGCGACGATCAACTACACCTCCGGCACGACGGCCCGACCGAAGGGCGTCCAGCTGACCCACCGCAACAACTGGCTCAACGCGACGGTGTTCGCGCTCCAGGCCTCCGCCTCGGACCGCGACGTCTACCTGCACACGCTGCCGATGTTCCACGCCAACGGGTGGGGCTGGCCGTTCGCCCTCACCGGCGTCGGTGGCCGGCACATCATCATCCGGCAGATCGACGGCACCGAGATCCTCAGGCGGGTCGAGCAGCACGGCGTCACGGTCATGTGCGCCGCCCCCGCCGTCGTCGCCGCCGCGCTCGACGCGCTCAAGACGTGGGAGGGCGAGGTCCCCGGTCGTGACCGGGTCCGCATCATCGTCGCCGGCGCGCCCCCGCCGACCCGGACGATCGAGCGGGTCCGCGAGGAGCTGGGCTGGGAGTTCATCCAGATCTACGGCCTCACCGAGACCTCGCCCCTGCTGACGATGTCCCGCATGCGGGAGGAGTGGGACGACCTCGACGCCCACCAGCAGGCGGTCAACCTGGGCCGGGCCGGCGCGCCCGCGCTCGGCGTGCGGATGATGATCGACGACTCCGGCGAGGTCCTCGCGCGGTCCAACCACAACCTCGCGTCGTACTGGGAGAACCCCGAGGCCACCGCCGACGCGCTGGCGGGCAACTGGTTCCACACCGGCGACGGCGGGACGTTCGAGGACGGCTACATCACGATCGCCGACCGCAAGAAGGACGTCATCATCACCGGCGGGGAGAACGTCTCCTCGATCGAGGTCGAGGACGCGCTGATGTCGCACCCGTCGGTCAAGGAGGTCGCCGTCATCGGCATCCCCGACGAGAAGTGGGGCGAGCTCATCACGGCCCTCGTGGTCCTGGACCCCGACGAGGACCCCGTGGACGACGCGGGCCTCATCGCGCACTGCCGGACGCACCTGGCGGGCTACAAATGCCCCAAGCGGATCGACTTCCGCGACGAGCTGGCGCGCACCGCGACCGGCAAGCTGCAGAAGTTCAAGCTCCGCGCGGAGTTCTGGGCCGGGCACGACCGCCAGGTCAACTGACCCCTCGGGCGGTCGGGGCCCGCCGATTTCGTGGATACACTGCTCGGCAGACATCCGGGACCGGGGGGCCTCCATGAGTGACCTGTACATCGACGGCGCGATGCTGGACCGCGTCAAGACGAACTTCAAGAACATCGAGAGCCTGCTGCGCGGCCCAAGTCGCGCGATGAAGGATCTCGACGCCACCGAGGTCGGCCCCTCGAGGCTCGAGGCTCGCATGGACGAGTTCAGCGACGACTGGGACTACGGCATCGGTCAGCTCGGCGAGTTCGCCGACTCCGTCGTCGAGGCGCTGCAGTCGATCGCTGACGCCTTCGACAAGGCCGACACCGATCTCGCCGCCGCCCTCGAGAACCCCACGCCGAAGGACGCCTGACGTGAGTGCCACGTCGAAGGCCGACTACCCCACGCTCGGCTTCGACCCGGCCCCCGGGGACACCGACGCGGTCGCGACGATCTCCACGACGCTGCGCAACGTGTATGACGCGATGAACGAGATCTCCAACGTGCTGCACGGCGCCGCCGACGGCGAGTGGCGCGGCGGGGCCGCGATCGCGTTCCGTGACCTGCTCGACGATGACGTCCGCCCCAAGATCGACACGTGCGTGGAGGCATTCGACAACGCCCACTCGGCGCTCTCGACCTGGGCGACGAGCCTCGACGGCTACCAGTCGCGGGCCGCCAGCTACGAGAAGTGGGCCGCCGAGGCCCAGGCCGAGGCCGACGCCGCGCAGGCGACCCTCGACGGCCTGCCGCCCAAGCCGGCGCCCGGTGTCCCCGCGCCCGCGGACAAGGCGGACCGCGACAAGCAGAGCGACGACGCGAGCAGCCGCACCGCGAGCACCAAGGCGCTCGGCGAGGCCAACGACGCGGTCGAGCGCTACCGCGGATACGCCCGCGACATGCTCCGCAACGAGTACGAGCCCGAGGGGCGCTCCCACGCCGACAAGCTCAAGGACGCGATCGACATCGCCCCCGAGGAGCCGGGCTGGTTCTCCAAGGCCATCGACTCGATCGGCGACTTCGTCGACACGATCAAGGACAAGCTCGACGACCTGGACGACTGGGTCATCGAGAAGCTGCACGAGCTCGCTCCGCTCCTGCAGGCGATCGGCGACATCGCCGGCCTGCTGTCCGGCATCCTCGGGCTGCTGTCGCTGATCCCGTTCCTCGCCCCGTTCTGCGGTCCCGCTGCCCTGGCGCTCGCCGGCGTGGCCCTGCTGACCCACTACGCCGCCCGGGTCGGCGAGACCGGGAGCTTCGGCAAGCCGTTCACCGAGGCCCAGTTCTGGCTCGACTCCGCCTCCGTGGTGCTCGGCGCGACCGGCCTGGGGATCGGCGCGAAGATGTCGCGTCTGGCGGTCAGCGCTCGGGGCACGGGCGCCACCGCGCCGACCTTCTTCAAGCTGATCCAGGGCGGGACGTACACCGCCACCGAGATGAACTACCTGCTCGGCAGCTGGAAGGTCACCCAGGCCTCCACGATCCTCGACGGCCTCCAGGCCCCCGGCGGCGTGCAGTCCACGATCGACACCATGACCGGGAAGAAGCCCATGACGCAAGGACCCGTGGTCAGATGACGCAGCCATTCGACGGCACGTACGAGCTGTTGGTGCCGACCGGGCTGTTCAACGTCCTCGAGCCCGAGGACCGCGCGGAGGCCACGGTCGCCTTCGCGGCGTTGTTCACCGAGATGTTCCCGTCGATCGTCCAGGACGAGCTCGACGCGCTCGTCGACGGAATCCTGCGCTGGCGGGACCTGCTGCTCGACCGCGGCATCATCTTCCACGGGGTCGTCGGCGTCCCGGCCGGCTACGAGTTCGAGGGTCACGTGTTCGGCGCCGCGCACTGGCACATCTTCGCGGGGGTCGTGGCCGTGTCGCCCGACCAGGAGCTCGACGAGGGCGCGGTCGCCGCCAGGATCTTCGGCCACCACTTCACCAAGCCCGGCACACACACCGAGTCGTTCGAGACGACGATGGGCTGGGGTGCCGGCGTCATCACCGAGATCGACACCGTGCCCGGGGCCGCCACCCGCCCCGACGTCCTGCCCCTCCCCTCCCAGATCGCTGTCGCGGCCGTGATGTCGGGAGCCGCTAGCAGCGACCGAGCCCTGCTGGTCGTCGGCCTCGCCGCCGACGTCGCGCAGAAGCACGAGATGGCCGCGGTCGTCGGCCTCATGGGGGGCAAGTCGACCATCGAGGTCAGCGAGATCGAGCCCGCGGGCACGGCTTCATGACCGGCCTCCTCGACGTGGGGGGCGTGACGAGCCGGGGCGAGCTGCTCCGCCGGGCGGACGCGGAGATCGCTGCGGCCGACCGGGCGCTGACGTCGCTGCGCAGGACGCTGCCCGTCGTCGTGTGGTCGTTCGGCCTGATGGTCATGCTCTTCGTCCAGGGCGGCGCCGACCTCGACTCCAACGACGCCGCGTTCGCCTTCCTCCCCGCCCTGGTCATCCTGTGGTGGCTCGTCGCCCGGGTCGTGCCGGGCAAGGCCTTCATCGGCCACCTCGTCGCCTTCGTCGTGATCGTGGCGGTCGGCTCGGCCACCACCCCGGTCGTCGACGAGCTCGACGGCGCGGCCGCACGGACGTTCTTCCTCGTCGTCTGGGCGGCGCTGGCGATCGGCGTCGCGTGGAACGGATGGACGTACATCGCCACCGGTCGACGTCTCCTGGCCCGGATCGACACCGCGCGATCCCTTCGCCGCGACCCCGCCCTGCTGGGGCTCGACGCCTCGGATGTCACCCCGGAGATCGCCACGGTGCACGACCTGCGGGACCGGGCCGACTACGACGAGGTCGTGGGCAAGGTCGTCGCCCGGCACATGGGGCGCCTGTTCGAGCTCCGCACGATCCAGCCGGTCTTCGCCCTGATGGTCACGGGGGTCATGGGGCTCGCCTTCCTCCTGGCCCCGCTCGTGGGTCTCGACGACAGCGCCTGGGCGCCCGCGTCGGCCGTCAGCGGCCTGCTCCTGCTCGTCCCCTGGGCCTGGGCGGGGATCGTCGACATGAACCAGGCGATCCTCGGCCGGCAGGTCGAGGCCAACCAGGTCACGGTCGAGAGTCGTCTCTACGCCGTGCGCCGCCACCGCACGCGCAGCGCGGCCATCCGGACCTCACGTCGGCCGTCGCTGCTCGGCAGTCCCGCGGGACTGCTCCTGCTGGTCGCCTGGATCGGCATCCTCGTCGTCCGGATCCGCACGTCGAGCGGTCTCGCGATCCTGCTCGCGCTCGCCCTCGTGCTGGTCGTCTCGGCCTGGTTCTTCGCGCGGTACGTTCGCCTGTCGCGGCAGGCCCGGGTCTTCCCGCTCGCCGGTAGCGGCGACTCGGTGCTGCAGGCCCCGGCCCGCGAGATCGTGCTGGACCTCGCGGCCGACGGCCTGCGCATCTCGGACGAGTCCGGGCGGGCCGAGCCCCACGTCGTGCCGCTGGACGACATCATCGCGGTCGAGCCCCTCACGGGCCTGTCGGCGATGTCCCGCGATGGCGTCGGGATCGTCACGAGGGATGCGCCGATCGTCCTGGCCGGGCGCAGCATCCACGACGACCCGGCGATCGTCGAGCTCCGCCAGCACCTCGCCGACCGCTGAGAGCCCGCCCTACTGCGGGGCGCGGAGCTGCGCCGAGAGCGGGCAGTCGAACGGGTCACGGGCGCGCAGGCCGACGTTGTTGAGGTAGTCGACCACGATGGCGTACGAGTGGAACAGCCCGACCTCCACGTAGTCGATGCCCTCCCGCTCGCAGTGCGCCCGGACGAAGGGCTGCGCCTTGCGCAAGTTGCACCGCGGCATGTTGGGGAAGAGGTGGTGCTCGATCTGGTAGTTGAGCCCGCCCATCGCCCAGTCGACGACCGGGTTGCCCTTGACGTTGCGCGACACCATGACCTGGCGACGCAGGAAGTCCAGCTTCATCTCCGGCGGGATGATCGGCATGCCCTTGTGGGCCGGCGCGAACGACGCGCCGAGGCAGAAGCCGAACACCGCCATCTGGATCGCGAAGAACGCGACGGCCTTGCCGAGCGGGAGGAACGTCAGCAGGATCGCGACGTACGCCGTCAGGCGGGTCACGACGAGGAACAGCTCGACCCGGCGCCACGGCTGGATGGACGTCACGTCGCGGGCGGCACGGATGCTCTCGGCGTGCAGGTTGAGCCCCTCCAGCGTCAGGAGGGGGAAGAACAGCCAGCCCTGGCGCTGGACGAACCAGCCGGCGAACCCGGTGGTGCGCTGGGCGACGATGCCGGGGGTGAACGCGATCGCACCGGGACCGATGTCGGGGTCGTAGCCCTCGAGGTTGGGCCCCTTGTGGTGCATGTTGTGCTTGGCCCGCCACCAGGCGAAGCTCAGCCCGGCGAACGCCCCGGCGAGGATGCGCGCGGTCCAGGAGTTCCACTTCGCCGACGTGAACATCTGGCGGTGGGCGGCGTCGTGGCCCAGGAAGCCGAACTGCGTCACGATGACGCCGAGCGCCCCGGCCAGGATCAGCTGGAACCAGGAGTTGCCGAGCAGGAAGAAGCCGACCCAGATGCCGAAGAAGGCCGCGACGTGGACGCCGATCTGCAGCCAGTAGTAGACGTGCCGGCGCTCGAGCAGGCCCTCGTCCCGGACCGTCTGGACCAGCTCGGTGAAGTGGCTGACGTACTGCTCGCCGGCGCGCGGATCGATCTGGGCTTCCTGCGTCATCTGCGGCCACTCCCCACGGCACGAGCCGTCGGCAGCTGGACGCCGCGGACTGGCTACGTACGTCCACTGTGGCACGGGTCAGGGTCGTTCGCGCCGCGAGAACGCTGTGAACTTCGCGAGAACAGTGCAGACAGCCAGTCGCCGTTCGGGCCCGGCGTCAGCCCAGCTCGAGGAGCAGGTCCCCGCCCTCGGCCTGACGGGTGTCGACGATGACGAGCCGCGCGACGGTCCCGGCGTTGGGGGTCGTGATCGAGGCCTCCATCTTCATGGCCTCGATCGTGGCGACGGCCTGGCCCGCCTCGACGGTGTCGCCCTCCGCGACGAGCGCGTGGACGACGCCGGCGAACGGGACCGACACGTGCTGCGGGTTGCCGGCGTCGGCCTTCTCGGCCGTCGCCGCCTTGGAGTCGACCGACCGGTCCCGGACCTCGGTGGGCCGCAGCTGACCGTTGATCGTGCCGAGGACGTTGCGCATCCCGCGCTCGTCGGCGTCGCCGATCGCCTCGACGCCGAACAGCAGGAGAGTGCCCTCCGACACCTCGACCTCGGTCTCGACGTCCTGCTGGAGCCCGTAGAGGAAGGCGTCGGTCGGGACGGTCGTGAGGTCGCCGAACTCGGCGCGCGCCTTCTCGAAGTCCTCGGTCGGGCCGGGGAAGAGCAGCCGGTTGAGGGTGCGCCGCCGATCCTCGAGCAGGCCGGTCCGGTCCGCGGCGGTGAGCTCCTCGACCCGTGGCTTGGTGTTGCGACCCTCGAGCGCCTTGGTCCGGAACGGCTCGGGCCAGCCACCGGGCGGGTCGCCGAGCTCGCCGGACAGGAAGCCGATGACGGACTCGGGGATGTCGAACGACGCGGGGTCGTCCGCGAACTCCTGTGGGTCCGCGCCCACCGCGACGAGGTGCAGCGCGAGGTCGCCGACGACCTTGGACGACGGGGTCACCTTGACGACGTTGCCGAGGATGTCGTTGGCCGCGGCGTACATGTCCTCGATCTGCTCGAACTTCTCCCCCAGCCCCAGCGCGATCGCCTGCTGGCGCAGGTTGGACAGCTGGCCGCCGGGGATCTCGTGCCGGTAGACCCGGCCGGTCGGCGCGGGCAGCCCGGACTCGAACGGGGCGTAGAGGCGGCGGGTGGCCTCCCAGTAGGGCTCCAGCGCGTTGACCGCGTCGATGTCCAGACCAGTGGTGCGGTCACCGAAGTTGGTCGCCGCGACCAGGGCTGACATCGGCGGCTGCGAGGTCGTGCCGGCCAGCGCCGCCGACGCCGCGTCGACCGCATCCACACCGGCCTCGATCGCCGCGACCAGCGTCGCGAGCTGGCCGCCGGGGGTGTCGTGCGTGTGCAGGTGCACCGGCAGGTCGAAGCGCTCCCGCAGGGCGCGCACGAGCGTACGGGCGGCGGGCGCCCGCAGCAGCCCGGCCATGTCCTTGATCGCCAGGACGTGGGCCCCGGCCTCGACGATCCGGTCGGCCAGCTCGAGGTAGTAGTCGAGCGTGTAGAGCGTCTCGGCGGGGTCGGACAGGTCGCCGGTGTAGCAGAGCGCCACCTCGGCGACCGCCGTCCCGGTCGCCCGCACGGCCTCGATCGCCGGCCGCATCTGGTCGACGCCGTTCAGCGCGTCGAAGATCCGGAAGATGTCGATGCCGGTCGCCGCGGCCTCGGCAACGAACGCGTCGGTGACGTCGGTCGGGTACGGCGTGTAGCCGACGGTGTTGCGTCCGCGCAGCAGCATCTGCAGGCACACGTTGGGCGCCGCCTCGCGCATCGCGGCGAGCCGCTCCCACGGGTCCTCCTTGAGGAAGCGGAGGGCGACGTCGTACGTCGCACCGCCCCACGCCTCGATGCTCAGCAGCTGCGGGGTCATCCGCGCGACGTACGGCGCGACCTGCACCAGGTCGCGGGTGCGCACACGGGTCGCCAGCAGTGACTGGTGCGCGTCGCGGAACGTCGTGTCGGTGACCCCGACGGTGTCCCGCTGCCGCAGCGCCGCGGCGAACCCCTCGGGGCCCAGCTCGACGAGCAGCTGCCGGGAGCCGTCCGGCGGGGGCGAGGTCAGGTCGACCAGCGGCAGCTTGGACACCGGGTCGACGCTGGTCGGCGAGCTGCCGTGCGGCTTGTTGACCGTGACGTCGGCCAGCCAGGACAGGATCTTGCCGGCGGGGTCCACGGCGCCATGGGCGTCGAGGAGCTCGGGGTGCTGCTCGATGAACTGGGTCGTGACCCGGCCGGCCCGGAAGTCCGCATTGGCCAGCAGACCCCGCACGAACGGGATGTTGGTCGAGACCCCGCCGACGTGGAACTCGCCCAGCGCCCGCTCCGCCCGGGTCACGGCGGCCTCGAAGTCCCGGCCCCGGCAGGTCAGCTTGGACAGCAGCGAGTCGAAGTGGGCACTGACGACGGCACCGGTGAACGTCGTCCCGCCGTCGAGGCGCACGCCCGGACCGCCGGGCGACCGGTAGGACGTGATGGTGCCGGTGTCGGGGCGGAAGTCGTTGGCCGGGTCCTCGGTCGTGATCCGGCACTGCAGCGCGAATCCGCGGGCCTTGATGTCGCCCTGCACGTCGAGGCCGAGATCGGCGAGGGTCTCGCCGGCGGCGATCCGCATCTGGGCCTGGACCAGGTCGACGTTGGTGACCTCCTCGGTCACGGTGTGCTCGACCTGGATCCGCGGGTTCATCTCGATGAAGACGTAGCGACCGTCGGCACCCAGCAGGAACTCGACCGTCCCGGCGCACGAGTAGTCGATCGACCGGGCGAACTTCACCGCGTCGGCGCACATCGCCTTGCGGGTGTCCCGGTCGAGGTTCGGCGCCGGCGCGATCTCGACGACCTTCTGGTGCCGGCGCTGCACCGAGCAGTCCCGCTCGCGCAGGTGCACGACGTTGCCACGCTGGTCGGCGAGGATCTGGACCTCGATGTGCCGGGCGTCGACGACGGCCTCCTCGATGAAGCAGGTCGGGTCGCCGAAGGCGCCGTCGGCCTCGCGCATCGCGGCCTCGATCGACTCGCGCAGCCGGTCCGGGTCGTCAACCCGGCGCATGCCGCGACCACCGCCGCCGGCGACCGCCTTGACGAACAGCGGGTACGTCAACGCGTCCGACGCCCTGACCAGCTCGTCGACGTCGGCGGACGGCTCGACCGACCGCAGGGTCGGCACGCCGGCGGCCTTCGCCGCGGCGATCGCGGTCGCCTTGTTGCCGGTCAGCTCCAGGACCTCCTTGGGCGGTCCGATGAAGGTGATGCCGGCTCGCTGGCACGCCTCGGCGAGGTCCGGGTTCTCCGACAGGAAGCCGTAGCCGGGATAGACCGCGTCGGCGCCGGCGGAGACCGCCACCGCGACGATCGCCTCGGGGTCGAGGTACGCCCGCACGGGGTGCCCGCGCTCCCCGATCTCGTACGCCTCGTCGGCCCGGACCCGGTGCTCGGAGCCACGGTCCTCGTACGGGAAGACCGCGACGGTCCTGACCCCCAGCTCGTTGGCAGCGCGGATCGCACGAATCGCGATCTCACCACGGTTCGCGACGAGAATCTTCTGGAACACCAGGTCATCCTTGCTCAGAGGGGCGGTGATCCCAAGGTAGCGTCCATCCGCGAACCCTCGATTCCGAGGGTGTCCTCACGTTCTTGCCGACGCCCCCTGCCGTGGCGGCCTCCCCGGTGTCACGATGGGGAGGTGGTGATCGGGCTGGGCGAGGACATCGAGATCGACGAGGCCCTGTTCGAGGTACGTCGATCGGGCCGGGCCGTGCCGATGGAGCCGCAGGCGTTCGACGTCCTGCTCCACCTGGTGCGCCACAGCGACCGGGTGGTCCCCAAGGAAGAGCTCATGGACACGATCTGGGGCGGTCGCTTTCGTGACCGAGACGACCGTGGCGAGCCGGATCAAGCAGGTGCGCCGGGCGCTCGGTGACGATGGGCACTCCCAGCGGCTCGTGCGTACGCTCCACGGTCGCGGCTACCGCTTCGTGGCGGGCGTGCTGGACGGCACCGCCCCCGCACCGGGGCTCCCGGCGCCCACCGCCCGCCCGCCGGTCAGGTACACGATGAGCGACGGGCTCCACATCGCCCACCAGGTGACCGGCGGGGGCGACACCGACATCGTCCTCATCCCCGGGTTCGTGTCGCACCTCGACATCGACTGGGAGGACGAGCGTCACGCGCACTTCCTGGACCGCCTCGGGACGCTGGGCCGGCTGATCCGGTTCGACAAGCGCGGCACCGGGATGTCCGACCGTCCTCCGGGTGTGCCGGACCTCGAGACCCGGATGCACGACGTGCTGGCGGTGATGGACGCCGCGGGCTCGGAGCGGGCCGTGATCTGCGGCTACTCCGAGGGCGGACCGATGGCGATGCTGCTCGCGGCGACACACCCGGAGCGGGTCTCGGGACTGTCACTGTTCGGGACGTACGCCCGCCGGACGTGGGCGGCGGACTACCCGTGGGCGCAGACCGTCGAGGAGCGCGCGGCGTACACCGCGCACATGGTCAACGGCTGGGACTGGGAGGAGGACCTGCTGCAGCGCTGCCCGTCGGGGGATGCGGCGATGCAGGCGTGGTGGTCGCGGCGGATCCGTGCCGCGGCGACACCGGGGACGATCCAGGCCCTGATGGACATGAACTCGCTGGTCGACGTCCGCGAGCTGCTCCCGCGGCTCCGCGTCCCGACCCAGGTCGTGCACCGCCGCGACGACCGGCTCTTCAGGCCGGAGGAGGCCGCCTTCATCGCCGAGCGCATCCCCGGGGCCCGGCTCGTGCTGCTGGACGGCACCGATCACCTGCCCTGCGGCCAGCCGGATCAGCTCCTCGACGCCATCGAGCCGTTCATCGCCGCGAGGCCCAGCCCCGCCCCCCACCTCGCCCTGGCCGCCGTCGCGGCACCGCACGGGGACGGCGCGGCCGACCTGATGGAGCGGCTCGTGACGGCCGGTGGCACGCGGCGCGTCGCCGTGACCGGGGCACCCGTCATCACGTTCGACGGTCCGGCCACCGCGGTGCGGGCGGGGACCGCCTCGGTCCACGCCATCGCCGGGACGGGTCTCGGCCTCGCGATCGCGGAGATCCGGGCCGACGGCGGACCCATCACCGGCGGTCGCGTCGAGCGGGCGATCCTGCTCGCCGCGCACGCCGACGGCGGGGAGCTGCTGGTCGACCAGATGGCCTCGCTGCTGCTCGCCGGGTCGGGCATCGACCTGGCGTCGCACGACGTGGAGACGGCCCCGGGGGTCCGGCTCCCCGCGTTCAGCGTCTCGTAGCGCGCAGGGCGGTCGCGGTCACGGCGGCCCGCTGGTGGTCCCAGCCGAAGCGGGCCTGCAGCGGGTCGAGCCCGTGCCCGTCGTACCTGAGGTCGTGGACCAGTGTGCGGAGGAGGAGGGCCAGCAGCACGACAGCCACGGCCAGTGGGAGGAGGAACATGAGTGGCTCCGAAGGTGGGATGACGCCGGCAGCGGGAGTGCTGCCGACGTCATCCACGTTCGTCGAGCCGGCCCGTCAGGACATGGAGTCGACGGGGAGGTCGTGTGGAGAGATCGTGGAGATGCCCGTCAGACCTTGTAGGCGCGCGACGACAGGAGCATGTCGGCGAACGTACGGTTCTCCTTGTCCCACAGCGGCCACAGGAACCCGAGGTAGCACGGGATCGCGTCGAGGATGTGGGCCAGCTGGCGGACGAACGTCATGCCCGCACCCAGCGGCTCGGAGGAGCTCTCCTTGTAGACCGCGATGCCGAGGATCTTCTTGCCGATCGTCTGGCCCCTGGTGCCCTGCAGGTAGAGGACGTTGTAGACGAAGAACGCGATCGCGAAGACGTAATAGATCGCCGCACCGGCACCCGAGAGCTGGAACGAGAAGCTGTTGTCGCCCGTGTCCGACGTGCCGAAGAGCATCACTGCCAAGAAGAAGACGACGACCGTCGGAACCGCGTCGATGAGGGTCGCAGCGACACGGGATCCCCAGCTGGCAAAGCTGCGGCCGGCACTCGGCTGGGGCGGCTGCGGGGGCGGGGCGGGGTAAGGGCTGGCCATGGGAGTCTCCTGATCGCGATACGGAAGCGACAACCTATCGACTATCGGTGCCGCGCGCACCCGATCCGGACATCGCCACGAGGTACCGGGCGTGCCGCAGCGCGGTGATGACCGCGCCCGCGGCGAAGATGTCACCGCCCGTCCGGCGTCCCACGTCGATCACGGCGGTCCGCGTCGGCGTGCTCGCTGTCCACGACGAGTGCCGTGAGGTCCTACGCCGAGACGAATCCGACCCGGTCATGCAGGGACCGCACGCTCATCGGGGGTCCGCGCCGGTGGTCAGCGAGGTCTGCTGAGCTTGCGCCAGATCACGACCTGGTTGTCGGCGATCAGGGCGGGCAGGTTCTGCGGCAGTCGGGCGGCCGCGAGCTCGGCGTTGAGCTCGGCGACCCGCTCCTGCAGGGCGAGGACCTGGTTCTCCAAGTCGATGACACGCCGGACCCCCTCGAGCCCGAGCCCCTCGGCGGTCAGCCGGGCGACGGTGCGGAGCAGCTCTATGTCGCGCAGCGAGTAGCGCCGGCCGCCCCCGCCGGTGCGCCCCGGGGCCACGAGACCCAGTCGGTCGTACGTCCGCAGGGTCTGTGGGTGCAGTCCCGACAGCTCGGCCGCGACGCTGATCACGAAGACCTTGGCCTCGGGACCCGGTCCCTGGAAGTCCGACATCAGCCCACCGCCTCGAACAATCCGTCGCGGGGCGATGCCGCACCGCGAGCGTCGCGCAGGGTCTCGACCGCTGCCTTCTCGACGTCCGAGAGCTCGCTCGGCACCTGGACCTCGACCGTGACCAGCAGGTCGCCACGACCGCCGGCCTTGGTCGACCCGCCCCGGCCGGTCGCGCGGAACGTCCGCCCGGTGGGCGTGCCGGCCGGGATCTTGATCCGGACCGGCGGGCCGTCGAGCGTCGGCACCTGGATCTGCGCTCCGAGCGCCACCTCGTCGAACGTGACCGGCACCGTGATCGTCAGGTGGTCGCCCTTGCGGCCGAAGAGCTGGTGCGGCGCGACGTGGACCACGAGGAACAAGTCGCCGTTGGGGCCGCCGTTGTCACCCTTGCCACCCTTGCCCTTGAGCCGGATGCGCTGCCCGTCCTTGACGCCCGGGGGAACCTTGACGTTGAGCGTCCGGGCCGACGGAGCGCGACCGGACCCGCGGCAGATGTCGCACGGGTGCTCGACGATCAGGCCCCGGCCGCGACACTCGTCGCACGGCTCGGTCATCGCGAACAGGCCACCGGCGGCGCCGGTCTGCATGCCGCTGCCCTGGCACTTGGGGCAGACCTTGGGGGTCGTGCCGGGGCGGGCGCCCGTGCCGTGGCACGTCGCGCACGCCTCGTCGCTCGTCATCCGCAACGGGAGGGTCGCCCCATCCACGGCCTGCTGGAAGGTGATCGAGGCCTCGGTCTCGAGGTCGTCGCCCTTGCGGGGCTGCGGGCGCTGCCGCCCGCGGGCCCGCCCGCCACCGCCGAAGAGGCCACCGAACAGGTCGCTCATGTCGAAGTCCTGCGGACCACCTGCGCCGGGCGGCCGGAAGCCGGTGTTGCCCCCACGGAACTGGCCGAACATGCTGCGCTGCTCGTCGTACTCCTTGCGCTTGTCCGTCGACGAGAGCACGGCGTAGGCCTCGGAGATCTCCTTGAAGCGCTCCTCGGCCGCCGCGTTGCCCGGGTTGGAGTCCGGATGGTTGTCACGCGCGAGCTTGCGGTAGGCCTTCTTGATCTCGTCCTGCGACGCGTCCTTCTTGACCCCGAGGGTCTTGTAGAAGTCCTTGGTCGCCCAGTCACTCGCTGCCATCCCGTCCCCCTTCCTGGTTACTTGTCTTCGGTGTCGCCGGTGTCGGCAGAGTCGACCGGCTCTGACTCTTCCGGAGCCACGGCCGCGGCCGGGTCGACGACGCCGACCGTGGCCGCACGGAGCACCCGGTCGCCGACCTTGTAGCCCGTCCGCATGACGCTGTGGACCGTCGTCGTGTCGACGTCGGCCGACTCGCCGGCGTGGAACACCGCCTCGTGCAGCGACGGGTCGAAGGGCTCGCCCTTGTCACCGAACGACTCAAGCTTGTGCTTGGCGACCGCCTGGTGCAGCGCGTCGGCGACGGCCTTGAAGCCGCCCTCGAGCTCGCCGTGGTCGGCGGCACGCCGGATGTCGTCGAGCACCGTCATGAGCGACTGCAGGACATTGGCCTCGCCCTGGGCGCGGACGAGCTCCCGGTCGCGGTCGACCCGGCGCTTGTAGTTGACGTACTCCGCCTGGAGGCGCTGCAGGTCGAGCGTGCGCTCGGCCAGCTGCTCCTCCACGGTGGGCTCGGCCGGGGCCGAAGCCTGCTGAGTCTCCTCAGCAGGCTCCGTCACCTCGTCCTCGGGGACCGAGCCGGTCTCGGGCTCGGTCACTTCTTGTCATCCGCGTCGTCGTCGACGATCTCGGCCTCGACGACGTCGTCGTCGTCATCGGCCGCGTCGGCGGTCGGGGCGTCAGCACCGGTGGCCTCGGCCTCCGCGGCGGCCGCGGCATACATCGCCTCGCCCATCTTGGAGCTGGACTCACCGAGCTTGGTCACGGCAGCCTGGACGGCGTCGGCGTCCTCACCCTTGAGCGCCTCGTTGAGCGCGTCGAGGTCGGTCTGCACCTCGGCCTTGACCTCGTCGCCGACCTTGTCGCCGTTCTCCGCGAGGAACTTCTCGGTGGAGTGCGACAGCGACTCGGCCTGGTTGCGGGTCTCGACCTGCTCACGGCGCTTCTTGTCGTCCTCGGCGTACTGCTCGGCGTCCCGGACCATCTTGTCGATGTCGTCCTTGGACAGGGCCGAGCCGCCGGTGATCGTCATCGACTGCTCCTTGCCCGTGCCACGGTCCTTGGCGGACACGTTGACGATGCCGTTGGCGTCGATGTCGAACGTCACCTCGATCTGCGGCACGCC
>NZ_JAOPXQ010000110.1 GCF_025965075.1 Aeromicrobium sp. | reverse complement strand
ACGTCATGATCCTGGCCTCGGTGCCGGGGGAGCCGGTGGCCAGGTCGAGCGCCTCGGTCAGCCACTGCTCGGCCCGGTCGTAGCGCCCACGGAGGAAGTCGACGAAGCCGAGCTCCGTGCGGGCCTGGGCGACCTCGACGCGGAGCCCGTGCTCCTGCGCGATCTCCCCGGCACGGTGGGCGATCGCCAGGCCCTCCTCGTCGTGGCCGCGCAGGGAGTGGATCAGCGCCTCGGCGAGCGCGAGCCGGGCACGGACCCGCAGGCGGCTCGAGGTGGCCCGGTCGGACAGCTGCGCGGCCGCCCGCAGCGAGGACAGTCCCGATGACGTCGCGCCGGCCGACACCGCCGCCACCCCCGCCTCCAGGGTCGCGGCGATCGAGTCGTCGTCCACGGCCTCACGACTGCGCGGCAGCTCCTCCTGGAGTGCGAAGTCGACGGCCGGTCCCGGGGCGATGCCGAGCTCGCGCGCCCAGGTCTGACGACACGCGTCGTACTGACGGGTCGCCGCCGCCTGGTCGCCGCTGCGCCGGTAGAGCCGGATCAGCAAGGCCTGGTGGTTCTCGTCGAGCGGGCTCATCGTCGCGGCGCGGACCGCGTAGTCGATCGCCCGGTCGGTCTGCCCGCGGGACATCGAACCCAGTGCGGCCTCGTGCAGGATCGCCTCCGAGGCCGCCGCGAACTGCCGGCGCCGGGACAGCAGCCAGGTCTCGAACACCGGTGCGCCGCGGATCGGCGAGCCCTCGAGCAGCTCGGTCCCGAGCCCCGGCAGCGTGACCGCCTGCTCCCACGTGCCGTGGGTCAGGACGTCGACGTCGACCACGACGTCGTCCGCGAGTCGTAGGACCACGGGGTCACCGTCGACCGAGCTGCCCTCGCCGACGCCTCGACGTACCTCGGCGAGGCTCCAGCGCAGGGCGCGGATCGGGTCGTCGGCCTCGTCGAACAGCAGGCCGGCGAGCTGGCTGCGGCTCGGCGGCCGGTCGCTCAGCACCAGGTAGGCCAGCACGGCCCAGCTCTTGCGGCTGCGGAACTGGTAGGCGTCGCCGTGCGACGTCCGCTTGATGCTCGGACGTCCGAGAAGATGGACGGCGGTGCTCATGCTGGGGCAAATTCTGCCACCGACCGCCGCCCATCTCGAGCCTCCGGACGGATCAGGAGAACTCCTTCACGGGATAGATCTCGTCGGCGACGAGCCCGTGTGCCTCCCGGTGCACGGTGTTGGCGGTCTCGGCGTCGGGGGACTCGACCAGGCAGAAGATCTTGCCGGCCTCCTCGTCGACCCAGGCCTTGAGATAGCTGACGCCGAACTTCTCCTGCGTCTGCAGATCCGCCGCGTGGGCGCCGGCGACATCGTCCGCCGACACGCCGCCCTCGACGTTGTGCACATCCATGAAGAGCGCCATGGTGCGTTCCTTCCTGTGGTGGACCCGACCGGTTGCCGGGCCGTTCACCCCATCGAACCGAGCCCCCGTTTGACCCCGCGTGTGACTCCACCCCGATTCCGCGAGTGGCGCAGAATGAAGTTTTCGAGACGGCGTGTCGTCCAGAACTGCGCCACTCGGGGACGGGTTTGAGGTCAGCCCGCCGAGCCGCCGGCGATCTCGTAGCTCCACAGCTCGCTGTGGCTCGACACCGGCCTGGGCGCGTCGCCGCCGGCACGCTCGACGGCGGAGCGGTGACCCTCGGCGAACCCCGGTGAGCTGACCCACGCCTGGAACGAGTCCTCGTCGGCCCAGCGGGTCACGACGAGCCACTGCTCACGGTCGTCGGTCGGCTTGAGCAGCTCGAATCCCTGGAACCCCTCGGCGCCGTCGACGGCACCCGCGCGGGCCGCGAAGCGGTGGGCGAGCTCGTCGCCGGATCCGGCGGGGACGGTGATGGCGTTGATCTTGATGACGGTCATGGCCGCGAGCCTAGCCACCTGATAGGAACGGAGGATGACCATCGAGACCGACCGCCTGATCCTGCGGCCGTTCGACGCCGACGACGCCGACTTCCTGTTCGACATGTTCCGGCGGCCCGAGGTGGCGCAGTGGAGCGGCACGGGGGCCGCGATGGTCCACCGTGACGAGGCCGTCGCCCGGATCGCCCGCCAGCCCGAGCGCGCCGGTGACCATCCCGCCGCCGGGATCTTCCACGTCTCGTTGCGCGGGGGAGGGCCGCTGGGGATGGTCATGGTCGTGCCGATCCCGAGCAGCGCGACGTACGACCGACGCGACATGGAGATCGGCTGGAACTTTCACCCGGACGCGTGGGGCCAGGGCTACGCGACCGAGGCGGCGACGGCGCTCGTCGACCGGGCGTTCGCCGCGGGCATCCCCGAGCTGTACGCCGTGACCGACCTCGACAACGCCGCGTCGCAGGGGGTCTGCCGCCGGCTCGGGATGGTCGACCTCGGGCTGCGGCGGGACTGGTACGACCTCGAGCTCCGGGCGTTTCGCCTCGACCCCCCCTGAGCACGTAGGATCGTCCCTCGTGGCTCTCAGCATCGGCATCGTCGGACTCCCCAACGCGGGCAAGTCGACCCTCTTCAACGCACTGACCAAGAACAACGTCCTCGCAGCGAACTACCCGTTCGCGACGATCGAGCCGAACGTCGGCGTCGTCGGCGTCCCCGACCACCGGCTCGGCAAGCTCGCCGAGATCTTCGGCTCGGAGAAGCAGCTCCCCGCGACGGTCCAGTTCGTCGACATTGCCGGCATCGTCCGTGGCGCTTCCGAGGGCGAGGGCATGGGCAACAAGTTCCTGTCCCACATCCGCGAGTCCGACGCCCTGTGCCAGGTGACCCGCGTGTTCCGCGACGAGGACGTCACCCACGTCGACGGCGACGTCAACCCTGCCAACGACATCGAGACGATCTCGATCGAGCTGGCCCTGGCCGACCTGCAGACCATCGAGAACGCGCTGCCGCGCCTCGACAAGGAGTCCCGCAAGGACAAGTCGCTCGTCGCGCCGTTCGAGGAGGCCAAGAAGGCCAAGGACGCGCTCGAGGCCGGTACCGGCGTGCTGAAGGCCGGGCTCGACCTCGACCTGCTGCGCGACCTGCACCTGATGACGGCCAAGAAGTTCGTGTACGTCTTCAACTGCGACCTGGACGAGCTCAGCGACGAGGACCTCAAGTCCCGCATGCGCGAGCTCGTCGCCCCGTCCGAGGCGATCTTCCTCGACGCCAAGTCCGAGGCAGAGCTGGTCGAGCTGGGCGACGACGAGGACGCCGAGATCATGCGCGCCGAGATGCTCGCCGACATGGGCGTCGAGGAGCCCGGGCTCGATGCGCTGGCCCGCGTCGGCTTCGACACCCTCGGCCTGCAGACGTACCTCACCGCCGGCCCCAAGGAGTCGCGCGCCTGGACGATCCCCCAGGGCGCCACGGCTCCCCAGGCGGCCGGCGTCATCCACACCGACTTCGAGCGCGGCTTCATCAAGGCCGAGATCGTGTCGTTCGACGACCTCGTCGAGGCCGGCTCGATGAACGCCGCCAAGGCCGTCGGCAAGGTGCGCATGGAGGGCAAGGACTACGTCATGGCCGACGGCGACGTGGTGGAGTTCCGCTTCAACGTCTGA
>NZ_JAOPXQ010000097.1 GCF_025965075.1 Aeromicrobium sp. | reverse complement strand
AAGGACCCGAGAAATGCCTCCCAAGAAGAAAGTCGCAGCCATCGTCAAGGTGCAGCTGCAGGCCGGTATGGCCAACCCGGCACCGCCCGTCGGTACCGCGCTCGGCCCCCACGGCGTCAACATCATGGAGTTCTGCAAGGCCTACAACGCGGCCACAGAAGCCATGCGTGGAAACGTCGTCCCGGTCGAGATCACGATCTACGAGGACCGTACGTTCTCCTTCATCACGAAGACGCCCCCGGCGGCTGAGCTGATCAAGAAGGCCGCCGGTCTGGCCAAGGGCTCGCCCGTTCCGCACAAGGAGAAGGTCGGCAAGATCTCGAAGGACCAGATCCGTGAGATCGCCACGACCAAGCTGCCCGACCTCAACGCGACCGACATCGACGCCGCGATGAAGATCGTCGAGGGCACTGCGCGCTCGATGGGCGTCACGACCGACTAGTTCCAACCCCCGTACCACTAGTGGCAGGGCCGGCTGGGCCCGTACCGACCACGACTGGTTCACACACCACGAAGGAAGACCAGAGATGGCACAGCACAGCAAGGCGTACCGTGAGGTCGCCGACAAGATCGACAAGGACAACCTCTACACCCCCCTCCAGGCCACGACGCTGGCCAAGGAGTCGGGGAGCAAGAACTACGACTCGACGGTGGACGTCTCGATCCGCCTCGGTGTCGACCCCCGCAAGGCCGACCAGATGGTGCGCGGCACCGTCAACCTCCCTCACGGCACCGGCAAGACCGCACGGGTCCTGGTCTTCGCCACCGGCGCCAACGCCGACGCCGCCCGTGAGGCCGGCGCCGACCACGTCGGAGCCGACGAGCTGGTCGACAAGGTCAACGGCGGTTGGCTCGACTTCGACGCCGTCGTCGCGACGCCCGACATGATGGGCAAGGTCGGTCGCCTCGGCCGTGTCCTCGGTCCCCGCAACCTGATGCCCAACCCCAAGACCGGCACCGTCACCCCTGACGTCGCCAAGGCCGTGGGCGACATCAAGGGCGGCAAGATCGAGTTCCGCGTCGATCGTCACGCCAACCTGCACTTCGTGATCGGCAAGGCGTCGTTCTCCGCCGAGCAGCTCGCCGAGAACTACGGCTCCGCGCTCGACGAGATCCTGCGCCTCAAGCCGGCCAGCTCGAAGGGCCGCTACGTCAAGAAGATCACGGTCTCGACGACGAACGGCCCCGGCATCCCGGTCGACCCGTCCCGCGTCAAGAACTACGCGGTCGACGCCGACTGACGTCACCCCGCACGTAGCACCGGCCCCGCCGGACATCATCGATGTCCCGGCGGGGCCGGTGTCGTTCGTGGGGACCGCGCGAGTCATGACACCACGTCTCCCTGGCTATGATCCCTGCATGACCCTTCGACTCTCCCGCCTCGCCGCCGTCGCCTCCGTCGTCGTGCTGGCCCTCGGCACCACGGCCTGCAGTGGCAGCGACGACTCGTCGTCCGCCGCCACCTCGTCGACCAAGGGCTCGTCGAGCGCCGCGGACACAGCGGGGGACGAGCTGACGCAGGCCACCTTCTTCACCGCGATCACGGACGCGCAGAGCAAGGCCGGCACGAGCCACGTGGCGCTGGAGATCGGCTCGGGTGGCCAGAAGATCGAGGCCGAGGGTGACGTCGAGGTCGGCAAGACGGTCGCCGACACCGCGATGTCGATGACGATGGACATGGGCAGCACCGGAGCGGGAAAGATCGCGATGGTCATCGTGGACAACACGTTCTACATGAACCTCGGAAAGATGACCGGCGACAAGTTCGCCAAGATCGACCTGGACGACGACAGCAACCCCATCGCGAAGCAGTTCGGCTCGATCACCGACCAGCTGGACCCGTCGAGGCAGCTGGCCCAGTTCAAGGACGCCGTCACGTCGTTCAAGAAGTCCGGCGCGGCCAAGAAGATCGACGGCGTGCAGGCCCAGCCCTACGAGATCGTGCTCGACACCTCCAAGATCAAGGCGTTCGACGAGCTCCCCGCAGGTGCCGAGGCGAACGTCCCGAAGACCCTGACGTACACGATGTTCGTCGATGCCGACAACCTCCTGCGCCGGGTCGAGGCCGACGTGGCGGGCTCGACCGTCACCGCGACCTACAGCAAGTGGGGCGAGCCCGTCGACGTCAAGGCGCCGGCCGCCGGCCAGCTCTCGGACCTCGACCTGAGCAAGATGGGGGCATCCGCCTCCTGACCGTCGGGGCGACGATTTGGTCGCCCCGCCCCCGTCCCCTAGACTGGGTGAGCCGAAGACCGCTGGCAGGCAGCTCTCACGAGCTGTCCGAAGCGCCCGAAGAGGGCGGCCCGCGCAGGTTCACGATCCAGATGCAGCAAATGCGTCCCGTGGCCCTGTGCCCGGGACGCTTTTTTCGTGTCGGGCCCGTGTACGCACATGGGATCGCAGTCTAGGTACGACCCATGTGCTGGAAGGAGACCCATGGCAAACGCGGAAAAGACAGCCGCAGTTGCGGAGCTGGCGGACAACTTCCGTCAGTCGAGCGGCGCTGTCCTCACCGAGTACCGCGGTCTCACCGTGAAGCAGCTGCAGGAACTGCGCCGCTCTCTCGGTGAAGACGTGAGCTATGCCGTCGCCAAGAACACGCTGACCAAGATCGCCGCCAAGGACGCAGGCGTGGAGCTCGACACCGAGCTCCTCACCGGTCCGACCGCGATCGCCTTCATCAAGGGCGATCCGGTGCTGGCAGCGAAGAGTCTGCG
>NZ_JAOPXQ010000252.1 GCF_025965075.1 Aeromicrobium sp. | reverse complement strand
GCCCTGGAGCAGGCCCGGTGGGCCGAGGCCGCCAAGGTCGCCCCGGTCCTCATCACGAGCGCCCTCGCGACGGGCCTGCGCTCG
Organism: Aeromicrobium sp.; assembly: GCF_025965075.1. GTDB lineage: Bacteria > Actinomycetota > Actinomycetes > Propionibacteriales > Nocardioidaceae > Aeromicrobium. Next base: position 2,617 of record NZ_JAOPXQ010000252.1, on the reverse strand, counting down.
CTCGCCAAGCTCTCCGGCGCGCCCGAGGGGCTCCGCGACAACGACCTGGCCGCCCTGATCGGTGCACCCCCGTTCAAGATCCGGGCGATGCGCCAGCAGCTGCGGAGCTGGGACCAGGCCGGGCTGGCGCAGGCCATCTCGGCGGTCGCCCAGGCCGATCTCGACGTCAAGGGCGGCGCCGCCGACCCGGCCTTCGCGGTCGAGCGGATGGTCCTCCAGGTCGCGGCGCAGCGCCGGCGCTGAGGATGCCCGGCGTGACGCGGTCCGGGATCCGGATCCCGTCACGGGTCGACGCGGTGGATGCCGCCCGCGGCATCGCCCTGCTCGGGATGATGCTGGTGCACGTCGGCCCCCACGGGGAGCCGTCCGGGAGCCCGGCCATCGGTCAGGTCGTCGCCGGCGGACGTGCGGCTCCGCTGTTCGCGGTGCTGGCCGGCGTCGCGCTGTCCCTCGTGCACCGGCGTGACCCGCGGGGTGTGGGATCGGTCCGGGCGACGATCGTGCGCGGGGTCCTGCTGGTCGTGCTGGGACTCGGCCTCGGATCGCTGGACGACGTGCCGGTCTACGTCATCCTCGCGTCGTACGGCCTCATGATCGTCGTCGCGCTGCCCTTCCGGACGCTCCCGACCCGGGTGCTGCTGCTCGTGACGCTGGGCTGGATCGCGGTCGCGCCGTTCGTGGTGATCGGCACCCAGGTGCTGCACGAGCCGGTCATCGCGATGCAGTCCGAGCTGGCGGAGCTGGGACATCCGCTCGACCTCGGGGCCGAGCTGCTCGTGTGGGGCGCCTATCCCGCGATCGTCTGGTTCGCCTACGTCCTGGTGGGCCTGCTCGTCGGTCGTCTTGACCTGCGCTCCGCGCGGACGGCGTGGCGCCTCGCCGGCCTCGGCGCCGCCCTGGTGGTCTTGACCGTGGGCCTGGCGTGGTGGCTGATCTCAGGGGGAGCTGTCGACGACCGGAGCTCGCTGGGCTGGGAGCTGCTGGTCGCCCCGCGGGCCTATCCCTACGCCGAGGCGTCGTGGAACGACCTCCTGCTGCTCGGTGAGCACACCTCGGCGCCGCTCAACGTCATCAGCGCGATCGGCTCGGCGCTCCTGGTCATCGGGGTGTGTGCCCTGCTCGTCCGGTTGCCCTGGGCGCGGCTGGCGCTGCTGCCGGTGCGCGCCGCCGGTGCCATGACCCTGACGCTCTACACCGCGCACGTGCTGTGGTTCTGGCGCGCGGCGACCAGCGATGCCTACGACCGGCCCGACGTGCTGACGCCGGGCACCTGGTCGCACTGGCTGCTGCAGGCGGTGGCGCTGGTCGGGTTCGCGATGATCTGGCAGCGCCAGGTCGGACGCGGACCGCTGGAGTCGGCCGTGCGCCTGCTGTCGGTCACGGCGTGGCGTGGCCGGGCACGAAAAAACGCCCCGGCCTGAGCCGGGGCGTTGATTCAGGCGTTCGTCAGAGCGACGCGGCCTTCTTGGCGATGGCCGACTTGCGGTTCGCCGCCTGGTTCTTGTGGATGACCTTCTTGGAGGCCGCCTTGTCGAGCTTCTTGGTCGCCTCAGCGGCGAAGAGCTTGGCCTCGTCGGTGTTGCCGGCGTCAACCGCCTCGGTGAAGCGGCGCACAGCGGTCTTGAGCGCCGAGCGGACGGACTTGTTGCGCTCGCGCGCCAGCTCGTTCTGCCGGTTGCGCTTGATCTGCGACTTGATATTCGCCACGGGGCAAACCTGTTTCTCTCGAATGTGTGGATGCTGCTCAGAGTGCGGGGCATGCCGAGGCACGCGACCACCAACTCTATCAGTCACCCGCCGTGACCCTCAAATCGCACGTCAGTGGATGGTCGTCCCGGTCGACAACCCCCACCGGGACGTCGATCTGGTGGACCGACCCCTACCGCGACAACGCCGTGAAGGGTCCGTCTGCGGGCTCGGTCCGGCAGCTCGTGTCGACCGGCTCCAACGCCGACCGGCCCGCCCTCGAGCGGTCCTGGGTCAACCTGGAGAAGGACCACGGCAAGGACAACGGCGTCCACGCACCCAACTGAGGTGCGGGCGGTGGTACGGGCGGGTGCGAGGTGATGGGAGAATGAAGCCATCATGAGCACCCGCCCCGTACCCCAGCCAGGGGCCACCGACCCGACGATCCTGCGCAACTTCTGCATCATCGCGCACATCGATCACGGCAAGTCGACGTTGGCCGACCGGATGCTGCAGCACACCGGCGTGGTCGACGGCCGCGACATGAAGGCGCAGTACCTCGACCGCATGGACATCGAGCGCGAGCGCGGCATCACGATCAAGAGCCAGGCCGTGCGCATGCCGTTCACCAAGTCCAGCGGTGACGACGCCGGCACGGTCTACGTCCTCAACATGATCGACACCCCCGGTCACGTCGACTTCACGTACGAGGTCAGCCGCAGCCTCGAGGCGTGCGAGGGAGCCGTCCTGCTGGTCGACGCCGCGCAGGGCATCGAGGCCCAGACGCTGGCCAACCTCTACCTCGCGATCGACGCCGACCTCGACATCATCCCGGTGCTCAACAAGATCGACCTGCCCGGCGCGCAGCCGGAGAAGTACGCCGCGGAGATCGCCGGCATCATCGGCGGCGACCCCGACGACGTGCTCCGGG